>DHOD01000136.1:0-2161 GCA_002407725.1 Christensenella sp. UBA5399
CATCAGCATGGTTGGCTCGCTGGTCGTGGCCTTTATCCTCGCAAGTAATTAGGGGGTGCATACAATGAAACAGACAAGAGAATTATCATATATGGACAGCGTGCACCGGACGGGGCGTATTTCCATGACACTGGTTGTCATCATGCTCCTGCTGGTGCCGGTGCTGCTGTGTGTGGATAGCGGCGTTTGGCCTACGGCGGAATGGATGGCCGCGGGCATGCTGGCCGTCGGCATGATCTACATTCCCATCGGCATCATCGAGGTGCTCAACTATTCGCCGCTCATCGGCAGCGGAGGCACATACCTTGCGTTTATCACCGGCAACATTTCCAACATGAAGCTGCCCTGCGCAATCAACGCGCTCGAGGTCACTGACACCAAGGTCAACACGCCGGAGGGCGAGGTAATCTCCACGATCTCCATTGCAATCTCCACCATCGTCACAACCATCGTTGTGGGGATAGGCGTATTGTTGATACTGCCCTTCCGCGATTTTATGATCGAAAACCTCGCGCCTATTTCCGAATACATCCTTCCCTCGATATTTGGCGCGCTGGGCGTGGTGTTTATTTCCAAATCACCCAAGCTGGCCGTTGTGCCGCTTGTCCTGATGACCGTGCTCTTTATATTCGTCATCAAGGACGACAGCATCCGCGCCGTGTTTGTGCCCGTGGCAAGCGTTGTTTCCATCATTGTCGCGCGGGTCATGTACAAGAAAGGCATGGTGTGACATGGTAGGATGGATTATTCTGGTTGCGATCATCGTTCTTGTGATTGTACTGTTTGCGCGAACTGCCGCCAACAGGCCCAGGGAGGCCAAGGGCCTTGGCCTGCCGCCTTATCCCGACGCGCAGGGCGCAGCCGAGCGATTGGCAGGCGCCATCAATTTTGCGACACTCTCTTACTTTGACCGCAGCAAAATGGATCTTGGTGAATTTGAAAAGCTGCACGAATACCTTGCTGTGCAATATCCGCTTGTGCACCAACATTTAAAAAAAGAAGTCACCGACTTCAAAAGCCTGATCTACTACTGGGAGGGGCGCGATAGCGAACTGGAACCGATCGCGCTGCTCGCCCATCAGGATGTTGTCCCCGTCAACCGCGACCTGTGGACACACGATCCATTTGTAGGAACCATTGAGGACGGCTATGTATACGGCAGGGGCGCGCTGGACATGAAGGGGCAACTGATCGCCGTGCTGGAAAGCGTCGAGAGCCTGCTCCGCGAGGGATTTGCGCCTGCCCGCCCTGTGTACCTGCTGTTTGGCAGCGACGAAGAGCCCATGGGGGATTACGGCGCAAAAAAGATCAGCGAGCTGTTGGAGCAGCGCGGCGTACGGCTGCATTTTGTGCTGGACGAAGGCGGCGCGATCCAGGACGGACGAATGATGGGCGTGGACGGCATGGTCGCGCTTGTCGGCATCTGTGAAAAGGGCATCCTGAACCTGAGGCTGACGGCCAAAGGTGCCAGCGGACATGCCTCCATGCCGCCAAAGGTCACTGCCGTGGGCGCGCTG
This sequence comes from Christensenella sp. UBA5399, assembly GCA_002407725.1. Lineage (GTDB taxonomy): Bacteria > Bacillota > Clostridia > Christensenellales > Christensenellaceae > UBA5399. The sequence continues at coordinate 1,518 of DHOD01000136.1, forward strand.
GCCAAAGCCATCACCGCAATTGAAAACCACCAGATGCAACCGGAATGGAATTATGCGACACGCCACATGTTCCGGGCGCTTTCACCGCATATGGGCGGCGCTTTCAGGCTGCTGTTCTCTAACCTATGGCTGTTTTCGGGCCTGATCAAAAAAGTACTGTCGGGCGGCCGCGCATCCGCGGCGCTGGTGCGTACGACGTTTGCGCCCACCATGCTGGACGCGTCCAACGCCCCCAACGTGCTTGCGGGCAGCGCTTCCTGCGTATTCAACATCCGCGTCGCCCCAGGCAAAACCGACCGGGACGTGCTTGCCCATGTGGAGCGGAACGCGCCTGATATTGCGCGCGAAGTGATCTATTATTATCCGCCTTCTCCCGTTTCCAGCGTGGAAACTGAGGCTTTTGCGCAAGTCATGCAGGCGGTACGCGACGCGTTCCCCGACATGGCGGCCGCGCCGTATCCCGTTGTGGCCGCAACCGATTCGCGGCACTATTACAACATCTGCGACAATGTATTCCGCTTTGTGCCCTTTCCTTCCATTGCCCAGGATATCGGCACCGTCCACGGCGAGGATGAACGTATTTCCATCGACAGCCTTGGGCAGGGCATTGCGTTTTACCGGCGGGTGCTCACGGGACTGCGCTT
>DHOD01000136.1:2292-3342 GCA_002407725.1 Christensenella sp. UBA5399
CTCACGGGACTGCGCTAAGTAAGCATGCCGCATCTTTTTGATAAAACTCCCTTGGGCGCATGCCGCGCCATAGGGAGTTTTTCATATGTTCACCCGCCATCCTTCCTTCACTGCACCGAGCCGCAATTGCAAAATGCTGCGCAACCCGCTACAATATCCTTATGAAATTTGCTGATAAAATGAAACATTTCGATATCAATATTTTTGCGCAGCTTGAGCAGAAGCAGGCGGAACTGGCCGCCGCCGGGCGCGACGTGATTAACCTATACGTCGGTACGCCCGACCTGCCGCCCGACCCGCATGTGATTGCCGCGTTGCAGCAGGCATCCGGCGATACCGAGAATTTCAAGTATTCGCTCAAAGACATCGACCCGCTGATTGATGCCGTGACCGGTTGGTATGCGCGCAGGTACGGCGTCGCCATTTCGCCCGACCAACTGACCTCGGTTTATGGATCGCAGGAGGGGCTTTCGCACATTGCCCTGCCGCTGATTGACCCCGGCGATACGGTCATTGTCCCCACGCCATGTTACCCTGTATTCCGCTTTGGGCCCCTGCTGGCCTGCGCGAATGTGTACGACGCGCCGCTGCTGGAGGAGAACAATTACCTCATTGACTTGGACGCCATCCCCCCGGACGTTGCGAAACGCGCCAAGCTGATTATTGTATCTTACCCCAACAATCCCGTCACCGCTACGGCGCCGCGCAGTTTTTACGAACACCTGGTGCGGTGGGCGCAGCGCAACAATGTCATTGTTGTGCATGACAACGCGTATTCCGAGCTGGTGATGGACGGACAGCCGGGCGGCTCGTTTCTTTCCGTTCCCGGCGCAATGGATGTGGGTATTGAGTTCAACTCCCTTTCCAAATCCTACAACCTGACCGGCCTGCGGATCTCCTTTGCGGTAGGCAATGCGGATATTATAAACGCATTCCGGCGCATACGTTCCCAAATTGATTACGGCATATCGTACCCGGTGCAGCACGCTGCCATAGCCGCGCTCACCGGCCCGCAGGATATCCTGAACCGCAACCGTGCAATCTACCGCG
>DHOD01000136.1:3482-8968 GCA_002407725.1 Christensenella sp. UBA5399
AACCGTGCAATCTACCGCGAGCGGCGCGACGCGCTTTGCGGCAGCTTGCGCGACGCAGGTTGGGGTGTGCCCGACAGCCCCGCCACCATGTTTGTCTGGGCCAAGCTGCCGCAACACCGGCCGGATTCTGCTGCGTTTGTCATGGAGCTGATGCAGAAGACAGGGGTCATCTGCACGCCGGGCTCCAGCTTTGGCAACACGGGCGAAGGCTATGTGCGTTTTGCGCTGGTACGCGACGCCGCCACATTGCGCCATGCCGCCCGGCTGATTGGCGACAGCGGCCTCATATAGGTGTTTCCGCCATCCATGTATAACAAAAAGTACATGATGTCTTCACATTGATTACACATACGGGGTATACTATATAACATATTGTGAAATAAAAACGTCCATGTTTTTATTGGAAAATAGTATAAACGGATCAGAGGAATTTTTGCATGTATAAACTGCTTGTTGTAGACGATGAGGAAAATATCCGCACCATTATCAAAAAATACGCTGAATTTGAATCCTTTGAGGTCGCCGAGGCCAAAGACGGGTTGGACGCCGTAGGCCTGTGCCGGGAAAACAAATACGATATCGTTGTCATGGACATCATGATGCCGGAGCTGGACGGCTTTTCCGCTGTCAAAAAGATCCGCGAGTTCAGCGGCGTCCCCGTCATCATGCTTTCGGCACGTGGGGAAGAATACGACAAAATACACGGATTTGAATTGGGTATCGACGATTACGTGGTCAAGCCTTTCTCGCCCAAGGAGCTGGTTATGCGCCTGCGCGCGGTGCTGCAGCGGGCCAGCGGCCAGAGCGAATCCAAGGGCGTCATGGATTTTGGCGAACTTAAGATCGATACGTCGGGCATGATTGTATACGTTGACGAGCAGCGCGTGGAGCTTTCCCGCAAGGCATACGAGTTGCTGACCTACCTTGCCAAAAACAAGGGGATTGCGCTGACGCGCGAACAGCTGATTTGCGAGGTTTGGGGATACGATTTTTACGGGGACGACCGCACGCTGGACACGCATGTCAAAACACTGCGCAGCGCCCTTGGCCCCTGCCGCGATAAAATTGTAACTGTCAGGGGGGTTGGGTACCGCTTTGAAGCTGAATGACCTGAGCATCAAATGGAAGATTTTCTTCTTCATTTTGATTTTTGCCGCCGTCATGATGGTGTTGCTTTGGCTTTTCCAAACGGTTTTTTTGCATGATTTTTATCAGACCATCAAGACGCAAAAAATTGAAACCAACGCCGACCTGGTCGAGCAAAACATTGACAACCCTGATTTGCAGGTGCTGCTGGACCAGATTTCCCGCAGCGACGATACCTCCATTGTCATTGCGGATATGGAGGGAAACGCTGTCTATGAAACAGATATCCCAGCGGGTTTTTTGCATATGCTTTCCCAAAACCCTTCCCCGCAGCTTATGGAAATCATCCGCGAAAACGGTGGCACCCTGACCGTACCATTTACCGAAAACGAAACGCTGATGCAGCCTTCGGAATACCAACGTGAAAACTTCCAGGGGAGCAACCTGCCCCCCGGCGGCCCCATGCGGTCTATGCGGGGCATTATGCTCACACGCCTGATCACCGACGACGCGGGCGATGAAATGCTGATGTTCCTGTATTCAATGACCACACCGGCCGACGCAACGGTGGACACGTTGCGCATCCAGCTTCTGTACATCACCGTCATACTGGTCGCCTTTGCCTTTTTATTGGCTTTCCTGATTTCCAAAAACATATCGAAGCCTATATCGGGCATGGTCAAAGGGGTGCGCCGGCTGGCAAAGTCCGATTATTCCGTACGCTTTCACGAGACGGGGTATTCCGAGGTTAACGAGCTTTCGGGCGCGCTCAATTACGCAACCGAAGAGCTTTCCAAAACCGAGGACCTGCGCCGGGAGCTTATTGCCAACGTATCGCACGACCTGCGCACGCCGCTTGCCACAATAGGCGGTTATGTGGAAATATTCCGCGATATCCCGTCCGAGGTGACGCCCGAGAACACCAAAATCGTACTGGACGAGGTCAAGCACCTGACGTTGCTGATCAACGATATGCTCGACCTGTCCAAGCTGCAAAGCGGCGTACAAAAGCTCAGCAGGACGCAGTTCAATTTTACGCAGCTTGTGGCGGAGACGCTGGCGCGGTTTGACAATGCCGCGGACAACGAATATACAATCGAATTTGACCACAGTAACGACATCACCGTAAACGCCGACCGGATCAAGCTGGGGCAGGTACTATACAACCTGGTGGGCAACGCGCTGACCCACACGGATGGGGACAAGAAAATACTTGTCCGGCAGGAGCAAACTGCGGACGGCGGCGTCCGGCTTTCCGTTACGGACTATGGCGAAGGCATTGCGGCCGATGAGCTGCAAAATATATGGGAACGGTATTACACGATCGATAAAAACCACAAGCGTTCTGTTGCGGGCGGCACCGGGCTCGGCCTTTCCATTGTGCGCAAGATGCTCGACCTGCACGGCGCGCAGTACGGTGTGGAGAGCGAGAGCGGCAAGGGCAGCACCTTCTGGTTTGTGCTTCCGCCCGATGCTACATAATTGATCTAAATCATTCTGCAACCCCATCCGGATCATTTTCCGGGTGGGGTTTGTCATGTTTCCAATCCTTTTTCGTATATATTTACGAGCGCTCAAATCACATAAAGGAGCAGATGCATGGACAGACAATTCACGGACAATTTATATCCTGTGCGGCAAACCATGTATAATGAATCTATGTTCGAAAATCATGATCAGCAGATTTGCCACATGCTTAAGCATTCTCCCGAAAAAGGCCTGGATATGCTTATCGCACAATACACGGGCTATGTATGGGCCATCGTAAGCAGAAAGCTGGAGAGTTATTCCCGCCAGGACGCAGAAGAATGTGCCAGCGATGTTTTTTATGCTGTTTTCCAAAAACGGCACACTCTTTCCGAATCCAGGGGAAGTCTCAAGGCTTTTATCTGCACTGTAACCAAAAACAAAGCCATCGACTACGCGCGGCAGCTTTGCCGGCGGCAGGAGCGGTATATTCATACGCCCCCGCCGGACCGGGCCTGTGAGCAGGATGACCTGGTAGCCAAGGAACGTAACCATCAACTGCTAAAAACCGTAAAAAAGCTAAGCCCGGCCGACGCCGCAATCATCATACGCAGGTTTTACCTCGGCATGCCGATCCGGCAAATTGCAAAGGAAATGCACATGAAGGCAAACACCGTCAGCCAACGATGTGTTCGCGCCACCGCCAGGCTTGCACAATTATTAGACAAGGAGGATTTTCGCAATGATTGAAAACCGATTGGAAAAATGGATGGACTCTTTTAGCCGGGAGCAGGCGGAAGATCTGTTACAGGATATCGAAGTAAACACGGACAGACGCCTCGCGCGTAAAATTGGTAAAATGACCCGCAAACGTCTGGGTTTCGCCGCCCAAAAACACCGTCCCAGATGGCTGATCCCCATAGCGGCCTGCGCGTGCGCCGCAATCATCTGCACCGCAGTTCCTCCCGTCAGGGCCGCCATACTGGATTTGTTCAGCCGTTTCAACGCGCAGGTCTATATGGGCACGCCACAGGCGCAGCGCACCGCCATCCCCGGGGTAGAGGCGCTTATCCAGCAACCGGAGCAGAGCAAAACTCACGAAGTGCTGCTGGGGGAAGCGCTTCCCGATTGGAATGAAATCAGTGAAGCGAGGGCCGCATCCGGGTATAGTACGTTTGACGCCTCCCAATTCAAATGGCTCCTCGACATCAAGCCGGGGGCATCCGAAGTGTTGTACGACGGCGGAAACACCCTGATGGTAACCGGCGCGCTGCAAACGGAAAATCCACTACCCTTTTATGCGCCCTATATGGATATACCGGAGACAGACCAGCGTCTTTCGTTAAACGGTGCCACTTTCACCTACAAGGATGATAGCGGCAACACGCAAACGTTGCACGGCGTGTGCAACCTGCAAATATTCGACGAGGAGGCATCCTCCCTGGCTTCCAACGGCGAAGAACGCGTCGCCAACACCGGCTACATCCTCTCCAAAGGCGAGGTTCCCTTTGTCGCGGAGTTTTCATTGCTGACACAAACGGCTGCGGACGGCACATTGGACACTTCTTCACCCTGGACGGAAACCACCCTGCCCGAACGCGTGGTGGACGCAAGCCTGACGCTGGACATCAACGACAGCCAGGTCGACGACATGGGCAGCATCGGCAAAATCGCACAGGTGTCTTTTGACATTTCATTTGATGCATCGGAAAGCAGCACCACAGCCACGGATGTTATGGTTGGCCAATCGATCAGCCTCACCGGCAGCAGCATCGTCACGCTGAACTACAGCGGCTCATACTTCCAGGACACCTTTACCTGCGCCAACGAAGAGCTATCCCTTGACGGCATGGCTCTGGACGTGACACAGGTTGATCAAGCGTTTGACTCCCTGACAGTATATTACACGCTGCACCTTCCCCCCGATTGGAGCGACGAAACCGCCGATGCTTTCCTCCTGAACGAATCGGGACATGCGGGCCTTTTCTTCCTGCCCGTAGCCGATGGGGCCGAGCTTGATTCTTGCTCGCCATGGATGGTCTCCAGAAACAGGAGGGAAAGCGAATAGAGTCTGACCGTCCCCGTCATGCCATCCAGCATGAATACGCTGGAATTGATTCCCCTGATGATGTATATAACAGAAATCGACGGGCAGGCAATCCCCCTTGGCGAAACCGTGACATTTGATATGACCGGCAGGGACAGCTGGGAGTTCGACACCGATTATGTAAGGCTGGATCAAGCCTGGCTGGCTGTCATCGAAAATTAACGTATTCTGTAAAAACTCTATGTAAACAGGCTGGGTCCGCGCGATCGCTTTTGCGTGGGCCCAGCCTGCTAATAAGGAAAAAGTTGTTCCGTCGTAATCAGTTTCATGTATTCACGGTTTCTTTGGGCTTTACCCAAAGGCCTTTTTTTGATGCCGCCGCGAAAGGTTCGATTGGTACATCCTATCGCTTTCCTGTGCGTCAGCGTACCGTTCGTCGGCGTCCCTGCGGGACATAAACCCTTCGCGTACCGCCTCGTCGAGCAGTTTTTTCATTTCTTCGAGGTATGCGTTTCCCTTTTCGCCATCCATGCGGCATCCCTCCTTTCTGTTATTCTGTCCTAAGCGCCTGTATCGGCGGCATTTTTGATGCTTTGTTGGCCGGGCTGAGGCCAAACAACACGCCGATGACCAGCGAGAAGCCCGCTGCCAGCAACGCAACCCCCGCCGACATGGTATACGTTGTATCCAGCGCCGCCGATAACACTTGGATCAGCACCCATGACGCGCCTATGCCAATCAGCCCTCCTGTGACGCTCAACATCAGCGCCTCCACAAGAAACTGCGATAATATCCGTTTTCTTCCCGCGCCGATAGCCTTCCTGATGCCGATCTCCTTTGTCCGTTCGGTCACGGACACCAGCATGATGTTCATGATGCCGATGCC
>DHOD01000136.1:9138-10156 GCA_002407725.1 Christensenella sp. UBA5399
AATGCCGCCCACCAGCAGCGATATCGCCGCTATACCGCCCAGCATTAACGCCATTGTGTTTGTGACGGAATCCATCGATTCCAGCATCGACGTCTGGTTCATGATGTTATAGGCATCCTCGTCATTGAACTTGTCCATCATAAAGCTTTCAATGTCCGCCTCCGCGGCGTCCAGGCTGTCGCTATCCGTCGAAAGGACTGTGAACGACGACACGCCCTGCACATAGAACATCCTCTGCGCCACGGTGTACGGAATAATGACCTCCGTATTGCTCGAGCCTGTCAGCGTGCTCCCCGCATCGGCCAGTACGCCAATCACCTGAAAGCTCCGCCCGTCAACCGAGATACTCTGCCCCACAGCATTACCTGCACCAAAAAGGTCTTCGGCAACCTCGCTCCCCAGCACCGCCACCGCAATATTGTTCTCGATGTCAGGTGATTTAATGAACCTTCCCTGCGTCAGCTCCAGCGAATTCAGGTCGGCGTAATCGCCTATTGTGCCTACAATCGAGTAACTGTCCGACGTATCGCCTGCTTTCACCGTCGCGTTTTGCGTTGTGGACGGCACGGCATATGCAATGCTCTCATATTCCTGCGGCAAGTCTGCCACCTCACTGAGCGAGAGCGTGTTGTTACGCGAGCCCATTACATTCACGCTGAGCTTGTTGGTGCCCATGCTGGCAAATTCATCCGTCACCGAAGCCGTTGCGCTTGTCGTAATGGATACCAGCACCACCACGGCCATCACGCCTATGATAATGCCCAACATCGTCAAAAACGAGCGCATCTTGTTCTGGCCGATCGACGATAATGCCATTTTCAGTGATTGTCCTATCATGACGCTTTTCCCTCACCCTCCGAAACCTTTCCATCCAATATGTACAGGCGGCGCGGCGCCCTGTGCGCCACATCGTTGTCGTGCGTAATCAATATAATGGTGTTGCCGCCCTTGTGCAGTTCGTCAAACAACCGCAAAATTTCTTCTCCCGTATTGTGGTCCAGGTTGCCGGTGGGCTCGT
>DHOD01000136.1:10304-14125 GCA_002407725.1 Christensenella sp. UBA5399
GGTTGCCGGTGGGCTCGTCCGCCAAAATCAGCGACGGCGACGTCACCAGCGCCCGCGCGATTGCTACGCGTTGTTGCTGCCCACCCGAGAGCTCTGTCGGCTTATGGTTCATGCGGTTTTCCAGGCCCATTTTTGTCAGTGCCGCCTTTGCCCGCTCACGGCTCTCCCGCGCACTTACGCCCTGGTACAGCAGCGGCAGTTCCACATTTTGCAGGGCGGTGATCTTTGGCAGCAGGTTGAACGACTGAAACACAAATCCGATTTTTTTGTTGCGTATACGCGCCAGCTCGTCCTCTGTATAATCGTCAATCGATTGCCGGTCCAGCACATATTCGCCTTCGTCCGCAACATCCAGGCATCCTATGATGTTCATCAATGTGGATTTCCCGCTGCCCGACGGCCCTGTGATCGCGACATACTCGCCCTCAGCTATATGCAGGCTGGCCCGGTTGAGCGCATAGACGTCTTCGTCGCCAATCGTATATTTTTTTGAAACGTCTTTCATTGTTATCATACTGTAAACACTCTCCTTATTGCTGCGGGGGGCCGCCCATGCCGCCGCCACTGGGCATCTCACCACTGAACGTCATGCCACCGCCGGGCATCTCGCCACCACCGCCAAACGACATATTGCCGCCCATCATAAAGGCGGACGCATCATCCGAATCGGTACTTACAATTTCCACATAGGTGATGGTTTCACCTTCTTCCAAACCGGACAATATCTCGACCCTGTCCCCGTCGGAAATGCCTGTCTCCACCACACGCCGCTCGCCGGAAATTACGCTGTTCGCTTCTGTCTGCTCTGTCTCACTGGCATCGCTATCTCCGTCGCTCTGGATCATGACAAACTTCTCTCCACCTGCCTCCTGCAACGCTGCGACAGGTATCGTCAACGTGTTTTCGCTCGCCCCCGTCACAATCGTGCCGGATGCGTTCATTCCTGCCTTGATAGAAACGCCTTCCGGAATCTCCAACTGAATGGTGACCGGATATGTCGTCACACCCGATTGACTCGTTCCAGTCTCCGATATGTGCGTGACCGTGCCGGACAGCACCTCGTCAGGCAGCGCATCCAGTACCACTGTCGCACTTTGCCCCTCTTCTAGTGTCAATATATCCAGTTCGTCAACGCTTGCCGTAAATGTGACAACCTCACCTGTCGTAATCTCAAATGCCGTTTGCATCGCAATGCTGTCACTCACACTGCTGTCCGATGCAGTATCCGTTGCCGCCGCCACAGCCGAACTGGCGCTTGAAGCGCCGCCCGATGATATTGCCGCCCCGGACGAAGCGGACGCCGCTGACTGCAGCGCGCTCTGGCTGGACGACTGGTTTTGCGACTGCATGTTGTTTGCGCTTTGGCTGGCCGCCGCCGTCGGCTGGAACACCGCGTTAAACGTCAACGTAGCGCCTGTATTCACAAGGCCGGCCGCATCCACTGTAGCGCCTTTTACGCCGGCTGCCGCGTCCGCCGCAAAGGCATACCCTTCACCCGCTGTCAATGTAACGGTCGCCGCGTATGTCGTCTCCTGCTCAAACTGCATTGCCTCGGGCGTCCACACGACCATCCCTGTATATCCCGCCCCCGGCATGATGGTGCTTTGGGGCGTGTTGTCCGTCACCGGGTTATTGATGTATATCTCCACCACACCGCCAATTTCCGTGACGGTTGCCTGGCCGCTCTGCTGGTCTGGCGTTGTGCCTTGGCCGTCCGCCGCAGGCTGTGCCGCTTCATCGGAAAGCAAAATCAGTTCACCTTCCCCGCCCATGTTCTCCAGTGTCACGACCTCCAGCGTGCTCTCCCCGCTGTTTGCATTCATCGGCTGATAACCGGTTGCGGAGGACGCTGACGTATCCGTACCGGAATCCGTGTTGCCTGTGCTGTTGGAAGAAACGTTCACCGTACCGATCACCCCGCCGGTTTCCGCAACAATCTGTCCTGTTTCGGCATAATCCAGCAGCAGGCGCAGCGTGGTTGCATATTCGTTCCGCTCCGATATCAGCGACGCATACCCGCGCGACGCCACTGTCTCTGTCAACGTGATCAGTGTGTCTCCCGCGTCAATTGCTTCGTTCTCATCCACATCGACGCTCTCCACCGTTCCGCTGCCACTTAGTATTTCGAGAGGTGAATTGATTACCAGCGTTCCCGTCCCAATTGTACGATCCTCTTCATCCAGTATGGTTACGCTGTCGCCCACCTCCGGTCCGTTGTCCGTCAGCGTGACCGTTACTATGCCGCCCGATATGGATGCGACCACGCCGTCTTCCTCTTCGCCGTCCGGCAATACGACCGTCACATCGTCATCGGCCACCAACGCTGCCGACGATTCAAACTCCACCTTCATTTTTCCATCGACTGAAATGATCATTGTAGCGCCGTTTGCCGTAATCACATCCTTGATATTTTCGCCCGCGCCCACAAATATCTCCTTGACCCGGCCGCCCACGGTCGCGTCAATCGTGGCGTTGTCCGTATCCTCCTGCGCTTCGGCAATATCAACGTCTATATCGTCCAGTGCATCCTGTACCTGTGCAATCATGCTGTCCAAGCTCGCGACGTTGATGACCGCAAGGGTATCACCCGCCTCCACTTTATCACCTGCCTCAACCAGCACACTGTCCATGCTCAGCCCCGATGGAATCTCCACCACAACCGTACCGGTCGTCTCCAGACTGCCGGATCCGACGACAGTGGTTTCTATGGTTCCCCGCTCCACTGTGGCTGTCTGCATGATATTGGTTGGCATTTCCGACGCGGCCTGGCTGCTTTGCAGCATTGGCACAAAGACCATCGTCACCACAAGCACTGCGGCAACCGCCACCGACGCCCCTATTATGATTTTTTTCTTGCTTTTCTTTTTCTTCTGCATCTGTCGCATCTCCTTGAAAAAATGTTTTCCTTATGACAAAAATGTATTCCTGCAATGTGTATTTCGTGTGAAGCCCATCGGGAAACTGTCTGAAATATACGCGGGAAACAAGTGTGCTGGCTTTTTCGCCCCGTTATGTGAAATCCATCTGAAATCTTGGTGAAACCGTCGCCTTCTGTGTTAAGATGGGTGTGAATCGTTCGATAGCAACAGTGTAAAGGCCCACAAAATCAAACGAAAGAAGGACAGAGTATGCAGATTTCTTCAGTAGACCAATCTTATTGGTTAAGTGCATTGACAAGCTCGACGTCCGCAGCCAAGGCCGCTGCCCAGGCAAGCACGCAGCCCGGAACTGCAGATGTTGACTCGGTGGACATCAGCCAGCAGGCAATGAACATGGGCAAACTGCCCCCGCCGCCGCAGGAGATGGATTTTTCCTCGCTTTCGGATGACGATCTGAAAGACTATCTCCAGCAAATGTACAATGTAACTGGAACAATCCCTGGCATGGATGCCGGCACAACGGTCGACGATTTAACCGATGCGCAGCTGGGCGCAGTCCGCGAGACATTGATCGAGATGTCGCAGCAGGAGCCCCCGCAGCTCAATGCAGATACGGTTTCTTCCATGTCGGATGACGATTTTAAATCGTTGCTGCTCATGATACTAAACATGACCGGCTCCATCTTTGGCATGGAAGGCTCAGAAGACACCGATACCGATTCTCTCTTTGGCAGCGAACTGGATATGATCCGCGATTATGTCACACAGTACCTGAACGAAAGCCTGACTGAGCGCCTGACGCAGGACCAGGCCCAGACAGCGCAGCAGGCGTCTGCGGCATACGAGGACAACAGCACCACCAATGTTTATGAGAACTATACGACGATATAATTTTTTTGTGACACGCACTGCACAAAAGGCCCGGATGCATGCATCCGGGCC
>DHOD01000136.1:14267-14741 GCA_002407725.1 Christensenella sp. UBA5399
GGATGCATGCATCCGGGCCTTTTGCGTTCCGTCAAAAAATAGCACAAACTCCAATTTTATCCGTTTTTATTGTTGAATGCAGCGCAGGAACCATGTAGAATGATGTTATATCCATTCCGAACAGCGCACCGCGCATGTTGAACATAGCAGTATTATTACGTTTTTCAAAGGATAGGTAGAACAAATGAGATGCACAAACTGTAACGCGGAACTTGGACAGGGCGCTAACGTATGCGCCGTATGCGGCGCGCCTGTACAGTACCAATACCCGCCCGATCAGGGCCCTTACGGCAATCCACCACCACCCGGCCAGTATCCGCCCCAGGGACAATACCCACAGCCTCCGGCGCCGGGCCCTAAAAAGAAACTGGCGACAAAATGGATTATACTGATTGTTGCCGCGGCAGCGGCGGCCGTCATACTGATTCTGGGCTTTACTGTGTTTGGCTGGTTTGGCGGCACAGCTTTGGGCCA
>DHOD01000136.1:14897-16124 GCA_002407725.1 Christensenella sp. UBA5399
GCGGCACAGCTTTGGGCCAGCCCTCCCTTTCCGAAAAAATAAGCGAGGCCAATCCGCCCAGGGTCGCGGAAGCCTTGCCCGAGCGGACGCCCGAGCCGACCCCTGCGCCGCTGCCCACTGCAGAGCCGGAGCCGGAAGTCACCCCCGTGGCCATGGATGTACTGGACCCTCTGGATTTCATCAATATCCGCGAGGGGGTCACCAGTATACTGGACTATGACTATGTGTACCAGGATTACGACTGGGTCAACGAAGGCGAAGAGCACTACACGGGCTACACGCAGAGCGAATTGCCGTATACCGAATCCGAGGCGGAATGCTTTTCCTATGTCTACCCCGATTACATATCTGTTTCTTACAAGTATTTGTTCTCAAGCCCCGTGGATATCGAAGACAAAGTCGCGCTGTATGATTCTATCTGCGCAACCGCTTACGAGAATTACGGCGCCAACACCGAAGGTTACTATTACACCGATACCGCAGACCGGACAGAGGATTTGTATTTTGACGACGAGATGATCTATGACCTCAGCGACGATCCTTATGGCGAGTTGGAATTTTCACGCGTCTGGGATCCCACTACAGACGGCCTACGGCTGGTTGTATCGCTGACGCCTAACGCAGATTACGCCAGCTCCAACGGCCACATCACCGTCCGGCTTTATGACAATTCCTTTGACGGAACCAGCTACACTTCATCCAGCGAAGGGCGGGCGCAGGCCGACGATCAGGGCGACGTGTTTTTGGGCAGCCTGATCACCTATGACGAGCTGCCCCCCAATGAAGGCATACTGGAGGTTGCCGATTTTACCGCGACCCCCGGCAGCAACGGCGGTTACGACTGCTCCGTCACCATCGCCAATGTGTCCTACGCAATGGAATCATCCATTTATTGTATGCTCTATTCGCTGGGAAATGACGACGCCTATGAAATTACGCTGGCCGAATATGATTATTTTGACAAAGGCGCGGCCAATACATATTATTTTGAGGTGCCCTACGATATGGTGGACGGCAGCGATTGTGAAGTCATGCTCGAGTACACCTTCTGGTAATCAACTGCTAGCCCTGCAAGTCACAAGCCCCCGCATCCGTGGATGCGGGGGCTTGTTACAGCAAAAATATTTTACTTTGGAATCGGCGTTAGGCCAAGCCGCCAATGCACGCGGCAATGTTTCCTACACAATTTACAAAGGCGACAATCCGTAAAATGCTGATCGCAACCAC
>DHOD01000136.1:16349-16604 GCA_002407725.1 Christensenella sp. UBA5399
CCGCCGCCCCGATGATCAGCCCCGCCATAGACATGCCGGACTTCTGCTTTCTCCGCGCGATCACGGCGAGGGCAAGCCCCACGATCCCTAGCGCAATACCCACGTAAGGCCCGATAACAAGGCTGACCGGAAACCCCAGTATAAAGCTGAGCACAATGCCCGCCAATCCTGTCACTACAGATGCTATAGCCATTTTTCCCTCCTTTGCCCGTATATCCGCGCCGTTTCCAGACCAACGGAACAAAAAAGCAGGCG
>DHOD01000003.1:0-2870 GCA_002407725.1 Christensenella sp. UBA5399
CAAGGATTGGGGGGCACGCCACATTTACCCGATCCTCTTTCAATTGACTCTGTATATATTTTGCTATATTCTTCGTATTTTTGCCCGCCGTATCGCCATAAACCCTTATTTTGAAGCCTATCCATAAATACCAGCATCTTAAATCTGCAAGTTGTATGGAAGGCAAAAAAAACTTCCTATAGACTTACAGAAATGTTATACTTTATGTTATTACAACATCCTTTGGAGGAATACTATGCAAACAGAAAACTATAACCCTTTTACCAATGCCCAGAAGCAATTTGACGATGTTGCATCATTATTGGATCTGGATAGCGGCACGCGCGACCTGTTGCGCCGGCCAATGAAAGAGCAGCATTTTACCATACCGGTCAAAATGGACGATGGCAGCACCCAGGTTTTTCAGGCTTTCCGCATCAAGCACAACGATGCGCGGGGCCCGGCCAAGGGCGGCATCCGGTTTCATCCCCAGGAAACTGTGGACACCGTGCGTGCGCTCTCTATGTGGATGACCTGGAAGTGTGCGGTTGTCGACATTCCGCTAGGGGGCGGAAAAGGCGGCGTGATCTGTGATCCGCATAACCTGTCCAAAACAGAGCAGGAACGGTTGTGCCGGGGGTATGTGCGCCAACTGTACGGGCAGATCGGCCCGGTACTGGATGTTCCGGCGCCCGATGTCATGACAAATGGCCAGCATATGCTGTGGATGATGGACGAATATGAAACATTGATGGGCGGCCGCTATCCTGGCGTGATCACCGGGAAACCCGTAGGGATGGGTGGCTCTCTCGGACGGACGGAAGCTACAGGCTATGGCGTTATTTATACACTGAAAGGCCTCCTGAAATCCATGAACCTGTCCTGCGGCTCTACAACGGCCAGCTTTCAGGGGTTTGGAAATGTCGCCGAATACGCGGCGCGTATGTACACGGAACTGGGAGGCAAGGTTATTGCCGTATCCTGCTGGGATCAAGGCGATGCAACTTCTTACACATACCGGAAAATGGATGGATGCGACATCGACCAGTTGGTCAGCATCAAAAATTCCTTCGGCAGCATCGACCAGCAAAAAGCGAAGGATCTTGGCTACGAAATACTGCCCGGCGGCGACTGGATGTGCCAGGATGTCGATATACTGATTCCCGCAGCGTTGGAGAACCAGATCACACCCGACACGTGCGGGCAAATATCTTCCCAGGTAAAAATTATCTGCGAAGCGGCCAACGGGCCGACAACGCCGGATAGCGATCCCGTCCTGTGCGGGCGCGACATTGTTGTTCTACCCGACTTCCTGTGCAATGCCGGTGGGGTAACATGCAGCTATTTTGAGCAGGTTCAGTGCAACATGAATTATTTCTGGAGCAAGGAAGAGGTACTGGAAAAGCTGGAATACAGCATGACGAACGCTTTTACCGCAGTCAATGAGTTGGCCAAAAACAAGAATTTGACTTTGCGGGAAGCAGCCTATGTCATTGCCATTAACCGCGTCGTGGATGCGGTGAAGTTGCGCGGCTGGGTATAACCCAATTTCAAATAGAAAAGCAGCAAAACTGCTTTTCTATGGCCGCGTACGCGCCCTTGGCATATATGGTCATCTGGACTGTCTGTAAAGTTGTTTCAGTATAAATAAAATTCTCAGGTGAACGAGATGACGGAACGTGATCTGCAATTAAAAACGTTGACAGAGCGGGCAAAGGAGCTGGAGTGTCTTTACGCTGTAGACGAGCTTTTACAGAATAAGCAGCTTTCCCTGCCCGCCGTCATGACACAGTTACTTGAAATCATACCGCTTGGTTTCACCGATCCTGCGGCATGCCGCGTACGCATCCGTTTCCGAAACGAGGTTTACAGTGCGCCGGATTTTGACCAGGTTACCTCGCCGCATTCCACCGGTGTTTATGTGGCGGAGGAAGAAGCCGGCACAATTGAAGTAGGATACATAGAATTGCCGGACCATGAAACGTTGGAGCTTTTGGATGACGAAATCAAGCTCCTTAGCGTCATCTCACGGCGTGTTTCACAAATCGTATTAAATACAGAACGCGAAATCAACCTGCTTGTCAATATGCTCCAGCAGATCAACCCGGATATGTTGGAACATATCGGGGAAAAATTACACGTGCATTTGAAGAATGTCGAAGGGGTGGATGCAGCACCGCTCCCCGGCGAGGCAGAGGAAGAGCGCCAATACACCTACGGCGAGACCAACACGCCGCTTAAGGTGAAGGCCGGCCTCGATTCCGCGGCATTAAGCAGGCGGATTATCGACAGTGCCATATCCTTCCTGCCCCGTGGGGACATTTTTACGCTGATCAACCAATGGGTGCAGGAAGAACGCGTATTTGCGCTTGTCAAAACGGTAGACGATAAAAACGCCAGCATCGGTGACGTCCTCACTGCCGTTCACAAATATGTCCAGGTTGTCGGCCCCCACGCCGAAAACACAGAAACATCGCTTACGGAATCATGGCTGACGGCAGAGCTGTCCCATCGCTTTTTGACGACAGACAGCCGCTTGCTGAATCTGGTGCTGGATAACATCCGTGTAGCGGACTTTGGCGCTATGCTGGGCAAGATCATAGGATCGGAAACCAGCCGGGGCAATGTCGGCGGCAAGGGCGCAGGGCTGTTTATCGCGGAACAAATACTGAAGCATGTCGCAAAAGAGGAGCCGCTGCTGCAGGATATCAAAACGCCCCGCACCTGGTACATTGCGACTGACCAAATCATCGAGTTTCTAAACTACAACAATATGAAAGAACTCAACGCATACAAATACAATTCCGCTTTCTACCTGCGTATGACCTACGACGACATCGTCTCAAAAATCAAAAGCGCCAAGTTGCCGCCTCGAATCACCAATATGCTCC
>DHOD01000003.1:2996-5094 GCA_002407725.1 Christensenella sp. UBA5399
ACCAATATGCTCCGCATCACATTGGATGAACTGGAAGGGGTGCCGCTTATCGTACGATCCTCATCGCTGTTGGAAGACAGCCACGAAGGCGCATTCAGCGGCAAGTATAAAAGCTTGTTTTTGGCAAACCAGGGGTCGAAGGAAGAGCGGCTGGAAGCGCTGGAAGACGCGATTTTAGAAGTATATTCTTCTATGTATAATCCCGATTCCATCAATTACCGTAAAGAACGCGGACTCTTAAATTCCACAGAGCAGATGGGGATACTGATACAGGAAGTCGTGGGGCAAAAAATAGGAAAATACTATATGCCTGTCTATGCAGGCGTCGCTTTTTCACACAACTTGTTCCGGTGGTCGGCCCGCATCAACAGGGATGGCGGGTTGGCGCGCCTGGTGATGGGGCTTGGGACACGCGCTGTTGACAGGGTGAACGACGATTACCCCATTTTGTTTTCCCCTGAAAAGCCGGAATTGCGGATCAACCAAACGCCGGACGACATCCGGTACTATTCCCCCAACCACGCCGATGTGATCAATTTGGAAAACAACAGCTTTGAGACAATCGATAATACTACATTGTTTCGCGAACTGGGCGATGAGATTCCCGAGTTGTACCGCTATGTTTCGGTGTACAACATGAACATGATGGAGAATAAAAACGCCTTTACCCTGAACACGGAAAAGGATGAAATCGTCGTTACGTTTGACCAGGTTTTATCGGCGGGCGACCTTCCCCGCAAGCTCAAGCGCATGCTGGATGTTCTGGCAGAAAAAATGGAAACACCTGTAGATATTGAATTTGCGTTTGACGGCCATCACTTATACCTGCTGCAGTGCCGCCCACAGGGCGAGGGCACGCGGCGCAGCCCCGCCCCCATACCACAGAACCTGGATAAAAAAGACATTGTATTTACCGCAAACCGGTTTGTTTCGGACGGTGCGATACAGGATATTACACATATTGTGTACGTTGACGAAGAGGGCTACAGCAACCTTTCGACCAAGGAAGACCTGATCGCCGTAGGCGTTGCCGTCGGTCTGTTAAATGAAACACTTCCTAAACGAAAATTCATATTGATCGGCCCCGGCCGTTGGGGTAGCCGTGGCGATATCAAGCTGGGCGTACGGGTCACGTATTCGGATATATCCTGCACCGCGGCGCTGATCGAGGTTGCCCGTAAAAAGGCTTCCTATGTGCCGGTGCTGTCTTTTGGGACACACTTTTTCCAGGACCTTGTCGAGGCCGATATCACGTATATACCGCTCTATCCCGACCAGCCGGACGTCGTGTTCCGCGAAAGTTTTTTCCGTTGCTCAGAGAATATTTTAGGGAAATTGTTGCCGGAATACGCATACCTTTCGGATGTGGTAAAGGTGATCGACGTGCCCGCGTCCAATTATGGCAAAACGTTGGCCATTCACATGAATTCTAACCTGGAGAAAGCCATCGCGTTTTTGAACGACGAGCACAAGCACCCTGTTGCGCAACAAAAAATGGAAGAACCCGAGAAAATACAATGGAAGATATCGGAGGACCGGGAGCATTGGCAGTGGCGCTACTACATGGCAAAGCAAATTGCGGATAACATCGACATGGAGCAAATGGGCGTAAAAGGCGTGTATCTTTTCGGCAGTACCAACTCCGGGAATTCCAGCATAGGCAGCGATATTGATTTGCTCATTCACATAGACGGCGACAAGGAAAAAAGGCAACTGTTGGAAAGGTGGCTGGATGGATGGAGCCACGCGCTGGCCAAAATCAATTTTCTCCATACGGGCTATGACGCTGGCACGCTTCTGGACTTTCATCTGGTAACAGACCAGGATATCGCCAACAAGGATTCTTATGCTGTAAAGATTGCATCTGCGATAGAACCTGTGGAAAAATTGCGGTAAATTGCATGTGTGATTCCTCGGACAGGCCGGTGGTTGGCCTGTTTTTTGGATGTGGCAAATCCACTGGCTTTGCCAGTGGTATAAAAAGAGCTTTAGCGAGGCTACGCAAAACCTCCATTTGATAAACTATACTTGGCCTGCCAACCGAGTAAAGATCAAATGGAGGTTTTGAAAATGCCAGAAGACACTAAAAGCTTAGCAC
>DHOD01000108.1:0-3790 GCA_002407725.1 Christensenella sp. UBA5399
CATCTCGCGCATGCCCGGGCCGCCACGCGGCCCTTCGTAGCGGATCACAATGACGTCGCCTTTGTTGACCTTTCCGCCCATGATGGCGGCAAACGCGTCCTCTTCGCCCTCAAACACCCGGGCAGGGCCGCTGTGCCGCAGCATTTCGTCCGCCACTGCCGCGCGCTTGACCACGCAACCGTTTTCCGCAATGTTGCCGTACAGCACGGCAATGCCGCCTGTCTCGCTGTACGGGTGCTCGATCGGGCGGATGGCGTCTCCTGTAATCCGCGCACCGTCAATCCTGCCAAACAACGTGCCGTCCACCGTTGCATTATCGTCGATCAAATCCCTTTTCTTCAGTTCCGCCATCACTGCCGAAACACCGCCCGATGCATTCAGATCCTCCATATAATGAGGCCCCGACGGCGCCAAATGGCACAGGTTAGGTGTGATCTCGCTGATGGCGTTCACCTTTTTCAGGTCAATCTCGATGCCGCACTCATGCGCAATCGCGGGCAGGTGCAACATACTGTTGGTGCTGCACCCCAACGCCATATCCACAGTGATCGCGTTGTGGAATGCGGTTTGCGTCATAATATCGCGCGGTTTGGTGTCCTGCTCCACCAGCTTCATCACCTGCATACCGGCATGCTTTGCCAGCGCCGTACGGGCCGAATATACAGCCGGTATCGTGCCGTTTCCATCAAGGCCCATACCCAGCACTTCCGTCAGGCAGTTCATGGAATTTGCCGTATACATCCCCGAGCAGCTTCCACAGCTGGGGCACGCGTTTTGCTCGAAATCCTCAAGCTCCGCATCGCCGATCTTCCCGCTGCCGTACGCGCCCACCGCTTCAAACATACTGGACAGGCTGGTGCGCTTGCCGCCCGCGCAGCCGGCGAGCATCGGCCCGCCCGCGACAACGATCGCGGGAATGTTCACCCGCGCAGCCGCCATCAGCATAGCGGGCACCACCTTGTCACAATTGGGCACCAGCACCATACCGTCAAACGCGTGCGCCTTCGCCATGCTCTCGATGCTGTCCGCAATCAGCTCACGCGTGGGCAGCGAATACCGCATGCCCTCGTGCCCCATGGCAATGCCGTCGCATACGCCGATCGAGGGAAACTCGATGGGCGTGCCGCCCGCCATGCGGACGCCGTCCTTTGCCGCGCGCGCAATCGTATCCAGGTGAATGTGCCCGGGCACAATCTCGCTTTGGGCATTGACCACGGCAATGATGGGGCGCGCCAGCTCCTCCGGCGTGAGCCCCGCCGCATACAGGAGCGACCGGTGCGGCGCCCTGTCCAATCCTTTTTTAATGTTATCGCTTTTCATACGAATCTCTCCAAATCTACTACCTGCCAGCCGTTCTTCAACTGCCAGACTATCAAAACAAGTGTCGCTATTGTCGCTATAATGGCAGGCTGTTAAGAAAGCTGCAAGGCAAGGCGGCAAGCTTGCAAAAGACGAGATAGAATTTGTAATTCATCAAGATTTTTGCAAGTGCAGCCAACGATGCAAGTCATTTTGACAGAAGGCAAAATGACGATTGTGGCTTTATCGACAGCCTGACGATCATTTCTTATTCCACGACATCTTGCTCCGCAGGTTCTCGCCCGTTGTCTCCAGCAGGTGGTCGGCCTCCAGCTTACGGCATGCCATAAAGTGCGGGCGCTTCACCTGGTTTTCCTGCATCCAGTTGCGCGCAAATGTGCCGTCCTGTATCTCGCCCAGTACTTTTTTCATTTCCTGCTTGGTATCGTCTGTGATGATGCGCTTTCCAGTCTCATAGTCGCCGTATTCCGCAGTGTCGGAAATCGAGTAACGCATATAGCTGAGCCCGCCCTGGAAGATCAGGTCTACAATCAGCTTCATCTCGTGGCAGCACTCAAAGTATGCCATCTCCGGCGCATACCCCGCCTCCACCAGCGTCTCGAACCCTGTTTTGATCAGCTGCGAGACGCCGCCGCAAAGCACGGCCTGCTCGCCAAAAAGGTCCGTCTCCGTCTCCTCTTTAAACGTTGTCTCAAATATGCCCGCGCGACCGCCGCCAATGCCGCTGGCATACGCCAGCGCAAGGTCTTTCGCCTTGCCCGTCGCATCCTGGTATACGGCGATCAGGCAGGGAACGCCCTTGCCCTCCTGGTACTGGCTGCGTACCGTATGGCCGGGGCCCTTGGGCGCAACCATCCACACGTCCACATCCTTTGGCGGAACGATCTGCCCAAAGTGGATGTTGAACCCGTGCGCAAACACAATCGATTTGCCTTCCTTGATGTGCGGGCGGATGCTCTGCTCATACAGCGCGCCCTGCTTCTCATCGTTGATCAGTATCATGATGATATCGGCCGCTTTTGCCGCGTCCGCCGCAGTCATGACCTGCAGCCCGGCCTCTTCCGCCGGTTTCCACGATTTGCTTCCTTCATAAAGCCCCACAACCACATTCGCGCCGCTTTCCTTCAGGTTAAGCGCATGTGCGTGCCCCTGCGACCCGTAACCGATCACCGCAATCGTTTTGTTTTTGAGAAGCGAGAAATCGCAATCCCTGTCATAATACATTTTTACCATCTTTCCATTACCTCTTTTCTATTTAAAAAATTATTGTTTTATTTATCCTCACAGGTATTTCTTTTAGCCCGGCAGCTTCGGGGATTTCTAAGGGGATTGAAGCTCCATTTAGTAAATCCGTCTTCTTTCGCACGATCCCATCCGCTATCACTTTGCCCCAAAGGAGTGACCCCATCGGGGATCGAAAGGGGCAGGGCCCCTTCGCGGTTTGAAGGGGTGATAGGGGATTGTCGCCAAATTGTCAAATCAAGTGCAACACTGTTTAATGAAATCAGAAGGCGTCAACCAACCTAAACATTTGCGGGGGCATGAGGGGGGGATTCCGAATCCCCCTTGCCCCCTTGATGAAAAAATCCTTCAGGGAGCGTTTACCTTGCACATGCAATTCCTTACACATTGCAATGCTTCTTTTTATGTATGCCTCATATCAATCATCCTGTATCGTATTGCTGCCACGCTCAATTGCCGTCAGCCCTGTGCGCGACATCTCGATGATCCCATAATCGCCCAGCATCTCGATCAACGCATTGTTCTTCTCCGGCGTTCCGGAAAGCTCCACCACAAGCGATTCGTTGCAGATGTCCACAATCTTTGTCTTGAATATGTCGCACAGTTCTATGATGCCCGCCCGTTTTTTGGGCGGCGCGGCCACCTTGACCAGCACCAGCTCTTTATACACCGAGCTTTTGGAGCGGATCGCCTTTACCTTGATCACATCCACCAGCTTGGTCAGCTGCTTTTTGATCTGCTCCAATATATATTCGTCGCCCATCAGCTCTATGGTGATGCGCGATATGGCATGGTTCTGCGTCTCGCCCACGCTGAGGGTGCTGATGTTGTACCCCCTGCGCGAGAAAAGCCCGATCACCTTTGCCAGCACACCCGACGTATTGTTGACCAACACGGATATCACATATCTTCTAATCATGAGGTTCTCCCTTCTCTGCGGACCCTAGTCCCTGTCTATCGCCAGTATGATGTCGTCCAGGCTCTGCCCTGTGGGCACCATCGGCATCACGTTTTCATCCATATGGATATCGCAGGCCACCAGCACCGGCCCCTCCTTATGCGCAAACGCCTTTTGCATCGTCCCGTCCAGCTCGTCCGGCGTTTTGACGCGGTATCCCGGCGCGCCCAGCGCTTCCGCCAGCTTTACAAAGTCCGTCGGCTCGCCCAATGTGGTGTGGCAATATCTTTCATTATAGAACATTTTCTGCCACTGGCGCACCATGCCCAG
>DHOD01000108.1:3947-4211 GCA_002407725.1 Christensenella sp. UBA5399
CTGCCACTGGCGCACCATGCCCAGAACCTGGTTGTTCATGATCACAATGGTCGCAGGTACATTATACTTCACTGCGGTCACAATTTCCTGCATATTCATATGAAAACTGCCGTCTCCCGCAATATTGACCGTACGCCGCCCTGTTCCCAGCGCCGCGCCGATGGATGCGCCCATGCCAAACCCCATTGTTCCCAGGCCTCCCGAAGTGATCAGCTTGCGCGGCCCGTTGATTTTCAAAAACTGTGCGGCCCACATCTGGTGCTG
>DHOD01000108.1:4479-11503 GCA_002407725.1 Christensenella sp. UBA5399
GCCCCTGCCGCTGCCACGCGCTGCGGTCTGTCTTTTTCACATGCTTGTTCAACGCCGCCAGTACATCCTTGGCGTTGCCCGTCACTTCGTAAGCTGCCCGAATGTTTTTGTTGATCTCCGCAGGGTCCACGTCAATGTGCAACACCGCCGCCTGCGTGGCAAACCGCGTACGGTCGGACGTCACCCTGTCCGAGAAGCGCGCGCCCACCGCAATCAACAGGTCGCAGCCCGACACGCACAGCGCCGACACCTTTGTACCGTGCATGCCCACCATTCCGGTGTACTGGCCATCATCCTGCGGGTATGCGCCTATGCCCATCAATGTCGCCGTCACCGGCGCGCCCGTCTTTTTCGCCAGTTCGGCCAGTTCCGCCTCGGCGTCCGCCGCAATGATGCCCCCGCCCGCCATGATCAGCGGCCGCTTGGCTTTGCTGATCGCTTCCACCGCCTTTTTAATGTCTTCCGGGGTAAACGCATTGCCATGGTCACACGGCAGCGGTTCCGCCGGTGTGTATTCGTATTCCTGCGCCGATATGTTTTTGGGTACATCGACCAGCACCGGCCCTTTGCGCCCGCTGTTCGCAATCCGGAACGCCTGGCGGATGCTGTCCGCCAGATGCGCAATGTCTTTGACAATCATGTTATGCTTGGTGATGGGCGAAGTCACGCCCGCAATGTCGATCTCCTGGAAGCTGTCCTTGCCCAGCAGGTCGATGCTGACATTGGATGTGATGGCAACAACCGGCACAGAATCCATATAGGCGTCCGCAATGCCCGTCACCAGGTTTGTCGCCCCCGGCCCGCTGGTCGAGAAAACGACGCCCGTCCTGCCCGTCGCCCTTGCGTATCCTTCCGCCGCGTGGGCCGCGTGCTGCTCGTGGCAGGTCAGTATGTGGTTGATTTCCCCGCAGTCGTACAGCGCATCGTATATAAACAGCGCCGCACCACCGGGAAATCCAAACACCGTATCAACCCCCTGCTCCTTCAAGCACTCCATGATGATGTTCGCACCCGTCAATTTCACTTGTCCATCCTCCTTCAAATCCAGTTTCCTGTTACGCCCTCTCCAGGATGGGCGTGTCCTTTGCCTGTCAGTTAACAAAAAAGGTCTGCGCTCATTGCGCAGACCTTGTAAACTTCCCAGTTTCTTAAGTCCTCTATTGCCGCCTTTCGCCGCAACCGCAACAAGCCTTATCACTGCCGCCAATAATGACGACGTTAATAAGGGCGAGGACGAGTATAAAATTATAAGCCGCTTGCATATCCATTGCGTTTTCCTTACATTTTTCTTGTCTTATATAATATAACCCAGACTGCGCGCTGTCAACAACTATTTTGTATACGCCTGCAAATCCTGGTCAATATTGTATAATTCGTACAGGCGTCCCAGCGTTTCATAATCTTCGGCCTGGAACACATAGTCGTGCAGCCTTGTGCCCAAAAAGCGCATTGCCGAATTGCTGTAGCCCAATATTTTTTCCATGTCTTCCAGCTTATCATTTAAGGACAGGGTCGCCGTTTCCTGGTAATTTCCATCTTCCTTCTCTACCTGCTCAACATCTTCTTCCTCAAAATAATAGACCAGGCTTTCGCCTTCCTTCGATCCGACTTTTATGCGAATAATCCGAAAATCATTTTTATCGCCGATCGAATAGGAAAGCGTCACGTTCAGGTCTTCACCGTCCAGATGCGGCACAAAGCACGAATCCACCAGATCCGGGTTGGACACAACCGCGAATTCCCCCGACGCATCGGGCTCCACCGTGAACCCTTCCACCAGCTCCTGCGCTTTTTGCACGCGCTGGAGGGCATCTTTCTGCAATTGGCAGTCGTCGGCATTCTGCGCGATATAATCGTTCAAAAGCGCCTCCGCCTCACCATAATCGTGCATCACCACCGCGCCTTTCAGTTGCTCCTTTAACGCCGCATCGTCAAACGATGCGGGCTGCGGGTATTCATCCTGCGCCAGCTCATACCCCGGGCCTATGATAAACGG
The DNA here is from genome assembly GCA_002407725.1 of Christensenella sp. UBA5399. Lineage (GTDB taxonomy): Bacteria > Bacillota > Clostridia > Christensenellales > Christensenellaceae > UBA5399. Next base: position 6,476 of record DHOD01000108.1, read on the forward strand.
GTTGGAATCGTCATCCGCGCTGCTCACCGCGTCTTCCGCCGCTGCGTCGCCTTCCGGGCTTTCCGCTGCCGGGGCAACACTCGCCTCCACCTGGGGCGAATTCTCATTGGCCGGCGGGGGTGTTATCTCCGGTTCCGCTACCGCTTCCGCCGACGTACACGCCGCCAGCGCAAACGCAAACATACATATCAATACAACTGTAACAATCCTTCTCATACCATACCATCCCTAAAGTTAATCATTTCATATATTCTCTGAGGCATGTTCACATGCCTGAATCCAGAACATATTTTAGCATTACGGGTGGCCGGACGCAATCATTTATTGATTTATTTACACAATCGAAACAATTCATTGCAGCAAAATTATACCAAGCGATTCAGTAAGGGGATTTTTTTCAGAACCCAAGAAACAAAAACCGAACCGAAAAAGCACAAACAGGTTATTATTGGTATGGAAAAAACCGGCGAAAACGAAGCGGCAGAAAGCCCCAACTTAATAAAGACAAATATGAACGCATAATGAATCAAGTACACACCAAAGCTCGCACTGGCAAAGAAGCGAACCGATGCCAGCGTTTTCTCTTTAAAAGCTCTTTTGGAAAACAAGCTTTTAAATAATAAAAAAATGGCACTACTACAGAAAATAATATTAGGAGAATACGGTTCCAGAAAAACATTTTGTGGAATTTCTTCATTCTGATGCGCGGCAAGAGTAAAAAATACGGTGGCCAACAAACCTGCAATCCCCAACGTATAAACGATCATTTTCACATGCTTACTAAAGCTATAGGTTTTCAGATAATATCCCAGCACAAATAACAAAACATAACCCGAAACCATCGTTAAATTAAGAAAGAATTCCAGTCTGCTTAAAAAAGCCAATTGTGGTATGTACGCAAGATAGGGCAGCAACGAGGTAAACAAAAAACCGATCAGTAAGAAGTATTCCAGCTGTTTTTTTGTAGACGATTTGATGACCGCCCGCAAAACAGGTGATGCGATATATAACCCTATCAGCGTATACAGAAACCATAGAATAAGGAATCCGTCAACAGACAACAGGGAATATAACGCACCCGGTAAGTCCTGCAGTCCAACCGGAACACCATTTATAGCCCTTTCAAGATAGAAGTAAAAGACACCCCAGAACACCAGCGGAACCAACAGCCGTGGAATATGTTTTGTAAAAATTGTTTTTATAGAAATGCTCTTCTGGGGATCCAGAAAAAACATACCGCTCAGCATAAAAAACACTGGTACCGAAAATCGCACACATATATTAAATAACTCACTGATTAAATAATCCGTACCACTGTCTTCATAAGTAAACATTCCAATTCCGCTCACATGTAACATAACCACTGCAACAGCAGCGACAATTCTTAAAATATCGGGATAGACCATCCTGTTTTTATTGACCAACTGTTCTGACATTTTCCTTCCCCTCTTAAAAACACCGAATTATCTCATTGAATAGAATATCATAAACGTTTTTTTCGGGCAAGGCATTCTATTTCCCCTGACTGCATCCCCATTTTTTCAACTTATCCAAAATACATAGCATTTTTCAGCAAAACTGGTATAAAATGATATGTAATGGAGGTACTGCCATGCAAAAATCACACATCACATACCTGGACAACAGCGGCTTTGCGCTGGAGACGGGCGAACGATTTTTTGTGTTCGACTATTACAACAACCACCCCGCAGGCGGGCGGCTTGGCCTTGCTGGCGGTGTGATCGACCCGGCGGAGATCGCGGGCAAAAACGTGTTTGTGTTTGTATCCCACGCGCATTATGACCATTACAACAAAGTGATTTTTCAGTGGGAGCGTCAAATCAAAAACATCCACTACATCTTATCTGATGATATACCCCCGCGCCACGGCGCGCTTATAGCCACACCCGGCCAATCCTACGAATTGGACGGCATGCGCATAGATGTGCTGCGCTCCACCGACGAAGGCGCCGCATTTTTGATCGACGCTGGCGGGCAGGTAATCTACCACGCGGGCGACCTCAACTGGTGGCACTGGGAGGGCGAAGACCCCCGGTGGAACGCCGACATGGCGGCGGCCTACCAAAAAGAAATACATCGGTTAAAGGATGTGGCTATCGACATCGCATTTGTGCCGGTAGACCCGCGGCTGGGCGATAACCTGCTGCTGGGGGTCGACCACCTGATGCGCACAGCCGATGTGCGGTTGGCCGTCCCCATGCATTACAGCGCCAACCAAAAAGCAGTGGCAAACGCCATTGCCACTGCCCCGCAAACCGGGCCGTACCGTTCCAGGATCGTGCCGCCCCTGCGCCGCGGCCAAAGCATCACAGTTTGATGTGCATGCTCCGTTTGTACACAAACAACGAGACCAGCACGCTTGCCGCAGCCAGCACCCACCGGACCCATACAATGTCCATTGTCGCGTATGTCAGCGCCATAACGCATGCCGCAAAAGCAGCCGGCAAAAGCAGCCGCGCCAAATTGATCTGAAATCCCTTGACAATAAACCGCGCGATGATGTAATGGAAGAAAAACAACGCGGCATAAGAGATCAATGTTGTGATTGCCGCGCCCATTGCGCCCCACACCGGGATGAATACCAGATTGAGCACAATGTTGCAGACCGCCGCCGAAATGGTGCCGATCGCAATATAAACAGTTTTGCCCCTGTATGTCTCGTACGCCACGGGGAATGAATATAAAAACATGAAAAAGCATCCCAGCATGATCACCGGCGTAAGCGGCGCGCCCGACGCCAGCGCCTCGTCCTTGGCAAAAAAACTGACCAGGTCGGGCGCAATCAATATGATCGCAAAGCTGAGCAGGGAAACAAACCAGACATACTTTTTGTACAAATCCAGTATCTCCCCGTCTTTTCCTTCTTTCGTTTTGTCGTAATACCACACCGTCCATGCGTTGTTGAACGCAATCCACACGGCGTTTGCAATCGCCCCGATGTTATAGGCAAAACTGTACACGCCCATCTCGCCCGCGCCCGACATGCCGTTGAGCATGACCCTGTCCGCCTGCCCCAGCACAATGTTGGAAAGCGAATGGAACACAATGGGTACCGTTAGGACCAGGCAATACTTCCAGTACGCTTTGTTGAAGATCGTCCTGCCGTCCCGCAACAGGAAGACAAGCGCAATTACGCCCGCAATGGAATAGCCGATCACCGAACCGATGATATCGCCGATGTAGGCGTCGGCGCCCATGCGGGGGACGATGATCACGCACAGCACCAAGCGCAGCAGGTACGCCAGCACCGACCACAGTACAAACTGGATCGGCTGCTTGGTCACCCTGCACTTTTGCGCAATCAACACGCAGCAGAACCAAAAGAACCCCTGCACCAGCGCAGACAGCAATATGGGCAGGCTGAAGCTCATTGCCGGCACAAAGAACCCCTGGAATATGGCCAGCACCGCGGCGTACACGCCCAGCGTCACCAGCCCGATCCCAATCAGCGACGACGAATATCCGCCCAGCTTATCTTCCCCGTAATGGATGCGCGCGTTGTTGAGCGAATTGGCGGCCTCCAGCCCCACAATGACGCCAAACACCGAAAACCACGTGTAATACAGCTGTGTCAGGCCGAAATTGACGTCATCGAGCCATTGCCCGTACAGCACGGTCGTAAGCAAAAACTGGGCGCCCAGCCCAAAAGCCACACCCAGCGTATAAAAAATTGCGCTATTGAAAAAGGACTGCGATTTCCCCATCCGTTAAAACCTGCCGTAATGCGGATACAGCTCCCTGTTGCGCTCCATCCAGCATTTCATCTCTTCCACCATTGTCCTGTAATCCGGAATTTTATGGTCAAAATCCACCCGCGTGTTCACAAGCGACTTGTCTACCCGCGGCTCTTCCACCGGGACAATCTCTATGTCGCTGCGTTCAAACACCTCGGCAAAAATCTTCAATAGGCCATATTTGCTGATGCTGCAGTCCGGCACATAGTGGTACAGCCCCGTGACGCCCTGCCGCACCGCGTCAATCATGCCCTTTGCCAGCTGCACCGTTGTGATGCCCGTCCACACCGCATTCGTATATCCCGACACCCTGCCGCTCTGGCGCATAAACCAATTGAAAAGCCCAATGCCGCCGGCATTGGTGTCCGGGCCGATGATCGACATGCGCATCGTGAGGTCCTTATCGTTGGCAATCTCTCCTATCGCCTTCGAGCGGTCGTAAAACGTCTGCCCGTCCGGCGCGCTGCGCTCGTCGTACGGCCCTGTGTTGCCCGCAAACACACAATCGGTTGAAGGCTGTATGATCTTTGTACCGGTGTTCCTGTAAAATTGCTCCAGCTTGTGCGGCAAGTACCCGTTCAGATACACCGCCAGGTCGGGATTGGCCTCCGCCTGCCGGTTGAGTATACCGATGCAGTTGACGACGACATCAAATTTGTTGATATACAAAAACCTGTCCAGCGCAGGCGAAGCGGCGTCCATTACATAGACATCCGGCGCAGGGCCTTCCATCGCTATGCCCAAAACGTCGTCTCCATTCTCCCTGAACGATTTCATGGCCACGTGGCCCAACATGCCGCGCGCGCCCAGCACCAATACCCTGTTTGCCATATGTTTTCAGATCAGTCCTTTTTCTTTCGTATCGCCTTCCAGCTGATATTTGATATAATCGATGCTCAATAGCAGCTCCTTGAGCTCTTCAAAATTCAACATCTTCGTTGTTTCGGAGGAATATTCAAAATCATTGTCCAGCAGTTTTTCCCCCTGCCCGTCCCCATTGTCATAACCCAGCGACCGCCTGTCCAGCGGCACCCGGAAGTACTTTCCCTTATCCTCGCTGACCGCGTATTCCTCCCGCGGCAGCAGCGTTTCGTACAGTTTTTCGCCGTGGCGCGTCCCAATTGTACGGATCTTGCTTTTGGACCCAAATATCTCTACGATCGCCCTGGCCAGGTCAATCACCCTGCATGCCGGCGACTTTTGCACAAAGCAATCGCCCTGCACGCCTTCCATAAAAGAGAAGATCACCAGCTCCACCGCCTCGTCCAGCGAC
>DHOD01000108.1:11633-11913 GCA_002407725.1 Christensenella sp. UBA5399
GCTCCACCGCCTCGTCCAGCGACATCAGAAACCTCGACATGTCGGGGTTTGTAACCGTTAAATCCTCATTTTTCCGCGCCTGGCTGACAAAAAGCGGTATCACGCTGCCCCGCGACGCCATCACGTTCCCGTACCTTGTAATGTTGAGCAGCGTCCCGGCCTCGCCGACATTCCGCGCCTGCGCCCGGATCACTTTTTCCGCCATCGCTTTGGATATCCCCATCGCATTAATCGGGTATACCGCTTTATCGGTGGATAGATAGATCATTTTTTCAATCCC
>DHOD01000063.1:0-748 GCA_002407725.1 Christensenella sp. UBA5399
AAGGGCTTTGGATTTATCGCGGACGACAATGGCGGTGACGATGTTTTCGTACACTTCTCTGCAATCGTTTCCGACGGTGGCTACAAAACACTGCAGGAAGGCCAGGCTGTTACGTTTGACGTAGAGCCCGACCCCAAAAACAGCAGTAAGCTTCGCGCTGCAAACGTGCAGCCTGCATAACCAAAAACGACAGAAAATCCGTCCATCCCAATACCGGATGGGCGGACTTTTTATGTAAACAACAGGAGATTACATGAGCAAAAACAACGCATTTAATAAATATGGCCTCTCCCCCAGCATCAAAAAAGCGGTTGACCGCATGGGGTTTCGCAACGCAACCCCCGTGCAGGACAAGACAATCAAGCCTTTTCTGGATGGGCTGGACTTGATTGTACAGGCGCCGACGGGAACAGGGAAGACCTGTGCGTTCGGCATTCCCATCAGCCAGAACGTCGATACCCGCCGCAAAGACGCGCAGGTGCTGATTTTAAGCCCGACACGCGAGCTGGCAATACAAACGTCAAAAGTCATTGAAATGCTGACTCGGTACAAAGAACATGTACGCATCGCCACGCTTTACGGCGGCGAGAATATACAGAAGCAGTTCGCGGCGCTTCGCCGCCACCCGCAAATTATTATCGCAACGCCCGGCCGGTTGCTCGACCATATAGAGCGCCGGACGGTAAAATTGGAGACCATCGGCACTGTGGTGTTGGATGAAGCGGACCGGATGCTCGACATGGGCTTC
>DHOD01000063.1:901-4652 GCA_002407725.1 Christensenella sp. UBA5399
GACCGGATGCTCGACATGGGCTTCCGTAAAGATTTGGATAAGATCTTAAGAACTGTCCCGGCCAAACGCCAGACGGTGCTTTTTTCCGCAACCTTGTCCAAAGAAATTATGGCAATCACCAAAAACTATCAGCATAAGGCCAAGCACATTGCAATCAGGCAGGATACGCTCACTGTAGATTCTGTCCGGCAGTTTTACACAACCGTAAACAGCGGGGCGAAGAGAAGCGAGCTGTTATCCCTCCTTGAGAACAATGATTATTCTACGTCGCTGGTGTTTGTCAACACAAAGCGGATGGCGGACAGGCTCTGCGACCGGCTGAAGAAAAGCGGGTATTGCGCCGGCGCGCTGCACGGCGATATGAAGCAGCCTCACCGGGATAAGGTCATGAAATCCTACCGCAGTGGAAATCTGAATATACTGGTTGCAACAGACGTCGCGGCCCGGGGTATCGATGTAAGCAATATTGATGTTGTGATCAACTATGATATGCCAAACGACAGCGACTGTTATGTACACAGAATCGGGCGAACAGGCCGTGCCGACCGGCAAGGTGTCGCATATACTTTTATTTACCAGCAGGAAATGGGCAAGCTGCGCACTCTCGTAAAAGATACAAAAGCCGTCATTACATCTACAGCAAAGCTGACGCCCGCAGTTTAAAAAATATAGGGCAGTAGAACATTGTGCACAGGAGCCGCTAGTGGCCTCTGTGCTTTTCTTTGCGTTTTTGTTGCCGCAATTCAAACGCGCGCTGCTTTTCTGCATCCTTTTGTTCGCGTGTTTTTGTTTTTTGCCGGGCTTTGTGTTCTTCCCGCTGCGCCTGCAACGCCTGCTGCGATCTTGTCCCGGCCCCTTGCGCTCCCAGTTGTTTTTTGATTGCGCGCTGCATGCGCTTGGGGTTGATGATTGTGTGCGGTTGCTCGTCCGTCCGGACGGGCAGACTAAACCGCAACGCCTGCCTGTTCTCCAGCAAAAACGCGTACACCTCGTAATCCCTCGGCTCGGCCCCAAACGTCACTTTGCAAACCTCCAGCCCGCCTTCCCATATCCGCTCGTACACGCCCACCCAAAAAGGGTCGTCAAAAAACACCGTCAACCTGCTCTCCACTCTTTGCATCACAAAACTCCCTCTGTTTTGCGGCAAAGAACGGACAACCGAGGAGGCAGGTTACTGACAGCGTCTTTCTGCGCCCGGACTACCAGCCGGGCCGTGTTTTTATCTTTGCGCTTATGAATTTATGTTTCCATTCTACTGCAAGTACCTATGTTTTTCAATGCGCAATCAATATAAAAAAGACCGGCACAGCGCCATGCCGTACCGGTTTATCCCATCTTGTTTTATTATTCTTCCCCCGTCCAGCAATAGGTACACAGCTTGCATGGGTCGATGCCGATCGACGCCTTCAGGTCGTCCAGCCTGTGGTATCGCAGCGAATCGAAATCCAGCTCCTTGCGGATGTTTTCCACCAGCTCCCCATGTACGGTGCTGTCCGGATCGGCAAATTCACGTAGTTGCTCCGTCGTTACGTCGCCATTGTACTTTTGGATCACACGGCGAGCAATCAACTCCAGGTCGGATGTAGAACGTGAGAAGTTGAGATACTTGCACCCGAACAGCAGCGGCGGACACGCCGCCCGTATATGTACTTCCTTTGCACCGTTCGCGTACAAAAACTCGCTTGCGTCCTTCAACTGCGTCCCGCGCACAATCGAATCGTCTATCAGCAGCAGGCTTTTGCCGCGAATCATCGCCTCGACGGGAACAAGCTTCATTTTGGCAATCAGGTCGCGCATGCGTTGATGCTGTGGCATAAACGACCGGGGCCATGTCGGCGTATATTTGATGAACGGGCGGGCAAACGGAATGTCCGAACGGTTGGAATAGCCGATTGCGTAAGCCGTGCCCGAATCGGGTATGCCTGCCGCCAGGTCGGTCGAAACATTATCGCGGCCTGCCAGCATGCTGCCGCCCCTGTTGCGCATCAGCTCCACATTGACGCCTTCGTACGACGTGGTGGGGTAACCGTAATACGCCCACAGGAACGCACACATCTTCATTTCCTGCTGCGGCGGCTGCACCACCTCCACGCCCTCGGGCGTCAACAGCGCAATTTCGGCAGGGCCAAGGTCGCGGTCATATTCGTATCCCAGGTTGAAAAACGCAAAGTCCTCCGACGCGGCGCAATACGCGCCATCCTTCCTGCCCAGCACGATAGGCGTACGGCCCACGCGGTCGCGCGCGGCATAAACACCTTCTGGCGTCAGGATCAGCATGGACATGGACCCGTCAATCATCTCCTGCGCATAACGGATGCCATCGGCAAGCGTGCCCTGGCTGCTGATCAACGCGGCGACCAGCTCTGTAGGGTTGACATTGGCACTGCTCATCTCGGAGAATTGCGCAAGCCCCTTGTCAAAACAATGCTGCATCAGTTGATCCGCGTTGTTGACCCGCCCCACGGTGGTGATGGCAAACGTCCCCAGGTGCGACCGCATTGTCAGTGGCTGCGGCGCAGTGTCGGAAATACAGCCTATACCATACTGGCCCTGCATTTCCTCCACGTCACGTTCAAACTTTGTCCTGAACGGCGAGTTCTGGATATTATGGATCACCCGCTGAAACTTCCCCTCCGCGTAAACGGCCATGCCGCCGCGGTATGTCCCCAGGTGCGAATGATAATCCGTACCAAAAAAAAGATCGTACACACAATTTTCTTTAGATGTAACGCCAAAAAAACCGCCCAAAATAATCCTCCTGCAGTATAGACAGATGCGCCCAAGCGACGTCCCGAATGCTCTTCAATTGTTGTGCGGATTCCGGAATGAACGGAACCAGCACAACAGGGTATAGTATACCACCACTTCGTTTATTTTTCCAGTCACCGGATACCTGTTTTCTGTGTTTTTTTGTTTGCGATCAACGAAATGCCGTCCGCATGCTGGGCACAGAGAAAAGCAGAAGAAATTCTTGTTGCAGCCAAAGTAAATTAAGTAAGGAGATACCGCCGGAAAATGAAAAAAAGCATTTTCCTACCCCTGTTTTTATCGCATAATATTCTCCTTTGATTCACATTTATACCAAAATTGTAATTTCTTGTTGTGAATGAAGCGATTTTTTGCCATAATATAATAGGTATTGAAATGTACACCAGTTCTAAGGTCAACAGTACTTTACAATGGAATTGGTGTCAGCGACGTTGTTGGGGGGAAAGTATGCCGGGCGCTAAAAAGCGTGAACCTGTAAAAAAATCTGTGCGGCGGAGCGTGATCATCACACTGGTCGTCTGTTTTGTCATTATCTTTACTTTGCTTTGTGTCGCGGTTTCTATTGGTATGCAGTCCATGCTTTCCGACCGGGAACAGGAATATATGTTTGGACAGGCCGAGATGGCCCGCAACATGCTGTTGGTCTCTATGGAGCCGCTCCCCATACTGGCGCAGGAATGGGCCGAGATGCCCGACACATAAATCTACGCCGCCGGTACGGACGACCTGTCTTATCCTACGTATTTTACGTCCGACCAGGCATATGACCTGAACCAAGTAAATCTGCTGGCTGTACTGGACGCGGACGGCAATCCGCTTTTTGAAAAATATTACCGTTACAAGGAAGGGACGGAAGTTGACGGCAACGGCGATTTGGACACTGTGTACGCCCAGCTTACCGGATTCCCCCAAGGTGTTTCCGGGTTTATCAGCAAAGGCGGCAACATTTATTATATGAGCGCATACCCGATCACAGACACAA
>DHOD01000063.1:4817-5976 GCA_002407725.1 Christensenella sp. UBA5399
ATACCCGATCACAGACACAAGCGGCGGCAACGCGGCAGGAACGCTGATTTTGGGGCGGGTGATTGACGACGAAGAAATTGAAGTGATGACCGAGGGCGCAGGGGTCAATTTTACGGTTACGGGCATTGACCGCGTCCCCTTTTCTACCAGCGAACTGGAATCGCTGAACACAAGCAAGCGGGCGCTGGTGATTGACGGCGGCGTCGCGACCGCGTACAGTTCATTTGACGACATTTTTGGCGACACTGCCCTGATGGTTTCGGTGCAGGATAGCAGCCGCGCGCTTTACATGCGGGGGGTTCTGCTGATTACCGTGATCATCATACTGGCTGCACTGGGCTGCGGACTGGCGCTGATACTGGTGCTCAACCTGCTGGGCAAGATTATCCTGCGGCCGCTGACAGGCCTTGTCACCGAGCTTGAAGGGATCAATCATGAGCGGGTGGATGGGCGCGTCACCGTCAACGAAAGCAGCCTGGAGATGAGCAACCTGACGAACGCAATCAATTCGATGTTGAACCACATAGAAGACGAACAGGAACAAATCCGCAAAAAGAACGAATCGCTGTACAAGAGCGCGCATTTTGACGCGCTGACAGGCCTGTCCAACCGCACAAGCGCCACAGAGGACCTGGAAGAAACAGTTAAGATCGCCCAAACAGGCGGCTACAATGTCACCGTATACTACATGGACATCGACCGGTTTAAATTTATTAACGACATTTTGGGGCACCGCCTGGGCAACGAGTTGATGCAAATGATTGCGGAACGGTTGCAAAATACGTTTGGCGGCGAGTCTATATACGCCCGGATGCACGGCGACGAATTTTTGGTATGTGTCGAGCACCTGGAGGACAAAGCCGACCGGCAGGAGTGCGCCAGCAGGATCATGGACCTGTTTGCCGCACCGTTCCAACTGCGTGACAGGAAAATTGAAGTTTCCGCGTCGGTGGGGTCGGCATTGTACCCCGGCGACGGTCTGGACGCCGATACGCTGATCAAAAACGCGGAGATCGCAATGTACCAGGCAAAGGAATCCGGCACAGGGCTTTATATCGCGTACAAAAAAGACCTGCACGACGCATTGCAACGCAAGGTACGCATCGAAAACCAGCTGCGTACATCCATTCACAACGGGTGCAGGGAATTTCAATTGATG
>DHOD01000014.1:0-7930 GCA_002407725.1 Christensenella sp. UBA5399
GGTTCTTCAGTAGACCCTAATTAAATACTTAGTAAACTTAGAATACAATAATTATAAGTATAATTCAATATAAGGTGGCGGGGATGGATAGTTTATTTGATAAAAATATAATTGAAGTTTTAGAATGTATGAAAATAAATCCAGATTACACTTCAGATATAACAATGGAACATATAATAGGTTCTTATTTGGTTCTTATTTTGTGTTGCAAGATGCGATAAATAAAACATATAAAATGATACATTTATCCGAAAAGGAAGTTAATGTACGAAGCGATTTAGAACATTTTTTAAGAATGAAAGCGGTAGAGGCGGAAATAGAATTATACAAGAATAAGTAAAAATTTTAACCCAACGCGATGTCGAGTATCATCATGATGACAAACCCGGCAATAAAACCGAGCGTGCCCACGTTGGAATGCTCGCCGGTGTTGGCCTCCGGAATCAGCTCTTCCACCACCACATAGATCATTGCGCCCGCAGCAAATGCAAGCAGCCAGGGCATGGCGGATGGCAGCGAAGTGATCAGCAGCGCGCCAATCACGCCGGCAATCGGTTCTACAATGCCGGAGAGTGAGCCGTACAGGAAGGCCTTGCTGCTGGGCATACCTTCTTGCCGGAGGGGGAGTGATATGGCCGCGCCCTCGGGAAAGTTCTGGATGCCCATACCCAGTGCCAGCGTCAGCGCTGCGGCATACATTGCGGGGGTGCCTTCCAGCGCCGCCAGGCCGCATGCGAGGCCAACCGCAAGTCCTTCCGGGATGTTGTGCAGTGTGACGGCGAAAACGAGCAATGTTGTACGTTTACTGTGGGAGGGAAGTCCTTCCGCTTTTTTTGCGCCCAGATGCAAATGGGGGATCAGGTGATCGAGCAGCAGCAGAAACAGCGCGCCAATGACAAAACCGCCCGCCGCCGGTACCCAGCCGATCATTTGCTGTTCCTCGGCCATTTCCACGGCGGGCATGATCAGCGACCATATGGAAGCCGCCACCATGACGCCCCCCGCGAAGCCAAGGAAAGCGCGCTGGATGTTGGGGTTGGTTTTTTTTCGGAAAAAGAAGACCATCGCGGAACCGGCCGTGGTGCACCCAAATGCAAACATTGTGCCCACAAGGGCCAGCGGAACGGGGCCCAGATCCAATAAACTCAAGGATACCCTCCAATACAAACTGATGTTTTATATAGTCAATTGTTTTTAACGTTGTTTCAATATACTTCCTATTATATAATCTATTGGCAGCGTTTTCAAATGCGCGGGCGAAATTGTAGAGGCAAAGCGGTGCGGGCACAATATATAGTTGCTGTGTCTGGGGCTGCAAAAAAACTGAAAAAAGTTTGAAATAAAGGCTTGTAATTGCGCTTTTGTTCATGTATAATCAATTTCGTTGCGCTATGTGCGCAAGTTTGTTTATGCCCATGAAATGGGCTGATACACGGTGTGGCAGGAGGTTACCGTCGCCAACGGATAGTTTCTGTCAACCATAAAAAGCCCGGCATGACCGGGCGGCTCCACAAGCGGCTTGGCCGCTTAAAAAAGGAATGCGACACACACGGCTATGTGTGTAAGCCAAAGATGGAAGGAGTATGTAAAATATGGCAAGTCAAAGAATCAGGATCAAACTGAAAGCCTATGACCACAACCTGATCGACCAGAGTGCGGAGAGGATTGTGGATACGGCAAAGCGTACCGGCGCGAAGATATCGGGCCCGGTGCCGCTTCCCACACAGAAGGAGATCATCACGGTCCTTCGGGCAACCCACAAGTACAAGGATTCGAGGGAGCAGTTTGAAATAAAGACCCACAAGAGGTTGATAGATATACTCGAGGCAAACCCCAAGACAACGGACGCGCTGATGCGTCTCGATCTTCCCGCGGGTGTCGATATAGAGATCAAGCTGTAGTAAGACGCGGAAAGGAGAAACATTGACATGAAAGCGATATTAGGCAAAAAAGTTGGAATGACACAGATTTTTGCTGAAGACGGCAGAGTTGTCCCGGTGACGGTTGTACAGGCCGGGCCCTGCGTCGTGATACAGAAAAAGACAGTTGAGACGGATGGATACAACGCCGTACAGGTTGGTTTTGGCGAAGTCAAGGAAAGCCGTGTAAACAAACCGGTGACCGGCCACTTCAAAAAAGTCAACGTAAAACCCACAAAGTACCTGCGTGAATTCAAGGTGGAGGGCGAAAGCGAGCTGGAAATTGGCAGCGAGCTGAAGGCCGACGTGTTTGAAACAGGCGAAAAGGTGGACGTTTGCGGCACATCCAAGGGCAAAGGATTCCTGGGCGTAATTGCGCGCTGGGGCCAGCACAGGGGGCCCATGACCCACGGCTCGCGCTACCACAGGCGGCCCGGTTCGATGGGCGCGTGCGCTTCTCCCGCAAAAGTGATGAAGGGCAAAAAGCTGCCCGGACGCGGCGGCGGGGAGAAAGTCACCGTGCAGAACCTTGAGGTTGTACGTGTGGACGCCGATAAAAACCTGATTTTGGTAAAAGGCGCCATACCGGGCGCAAAGGGCGGCCTTGTAACGCTTAAGAAGAGCGTTAAGTCTTGAAGGGCCGTAGGAGGAGGATATCATGCCAACAGTAAAAGTGTTTAAAACCGATGGCAAGGAGTCAGGGAAAATTGACCTGAACGAAGCGGTCTTCGGGGCAAAAATAAATAAATCGATTATGCATGACGCGGTTGTTGCGCAGCTGGCGGGCGCGAGGCAAGGCACACAGTCGGCGCTGACACGGGCGGAAGTCCGCGGCGGCGGCATCAAGCCTTTCCGTCAAAAGGGCACGGGCCGTGCGCGCCAGGGGTCGTCCCGTTCGCCCATCAACGAGGGCGGCGGCGTGATTTTCGCGCCCAAGCCGCGCGACTATTCCAAAAAGGTTAACAAAAAGGTGAAGCGCCTCGCGCTGATGAGCGCCATGTCATCCAAGGTGGCGGACGAGGACATCATCGTGCTGGAAGACCTGAAGCTGAAGGAAGCCAAAACCAAAGAGATGGTAAAGGTGCTGGCCAACCTGAAAGCGGAAAAGGCGCTGATTGTGACCGGCGATGTAGACAGAGACGTTGTACGCGCGGCATCCAACATCCAGGGCGTAAAGACAACAATTGCGACAACGCTCTCGGTGTACGATATTCTGAAATACGATAAGTTTATCGTCACGAAGGACGCTGTCAAAAAAATCGAGGAGGTGTATGCGTAATGAAACTTGCACATGATATCATTATCAAACCCATACTTTCTGAGAAGAGTTATGACATGATGCCTGCAAAAAGATACACCTTTCAGGTGGATGTGACCGCGACAAAACCCCAGATCAGGGCGGCTGTGGAAGAGATTTTCAGCGTGAAGGTGAAATCTGTGACCACATCGCGCAAAATGGGCAAGATAAAGCGCCAGGGGCGCACGCAGGGCAGAAGGCCCGAGGTAAAAAAAGCTTATGTCACGCTGACTGAGGACTCCAAGCAGATTGAGTTCTTTGAGAGTATGGCGCAGGCTTAAGGAGGTTATGAGAATATGGCTGTAAAAAAATACAACCCGACTTCCCCGGGCAGAAGGTTTATGTCGGCATCGACATTTGAAGAAATCACAACGACTCAACCTGAAAAATCGTTGCTTTCCCCCCTCAAAAAATCGGGCGGCAGGAACGTACACGGCAGGATAACCGTACGCCATATCGGCGGCGGCAACAAACGCAAATACAGGATCATCGATTTCAAGCGCAACAAGGATGGTATACTCGCAAAGGTATCCACGGTAGAGTATGATCCCAACAGGAGCGCCAACATTGCGCTGCTCACCTATGCGGACGGCGAAAAACGCTACATCATTTGCCCGGTCGGGCTTAAGGTGGGCGACACGGTGGAATCGGGGCCGAATGCGGATATCAAGCCTGGCAACGCGCTCAGGCTCGCGGATATGCCCACGGGCACAGTGATTCACAACATAGAGATGAAGCCGGGCAAAGGCGCACAACTGGTCAGGAGCGCAGGCAACTCGGCGCAGTTGATGGCAAAGGAAGGCAAGTACGCACAAGTGCGCCTGCCATCCGGCGAAGTACGGATGATCCCGGTGGAAGCCAAGGCTACGATCGGCCAGGTAGGCAACGTGGATCAGGAAAACATCAACATTGGTAAGGCGGGGCGGAAACGCCACATGGGCGTGCGGCCCACAGTGCGCGGTTCGGTCATGAACCCCAACGACCACCCACACGGCGGCGGCGAAGGCAAATCGCCTATTGGACGGCCCGGACCGGTGACCCCCTGGGGCAAACCCACACTGGGATATAAAACCAGGAAGAAGAAGAACCAGTCTGACAAGTTTATTGTGAAGCGCAGGAATTCCAAGTAAGAAGTTTCGAAGCAAGAAATACGAAGGAGTGTATTTACAGATATGAGTAGGTCGGTAAAAAAAGGGCCGTTTACGGATGCAAAACTGTTACACAGAATACAGGGACTCAATGATAAGAACGAAAAGCGGGTTCTGAAAACATGGTCGCGTGCGTCCACCATCTTCCCTGACATGGTGGGTCATACGATCGGCGTGCACGACGGGCGCAAGTTTGTGCCGGTTTATGTGACGGAAGACATGGTGGGGCACAAGCTGGGCGAGTTCTCACCCACAAGGACATTCAGGGGACACGCAGGCGAGAAATCGTCACGCTGACCTAAAGGAGGTAAATCTTAAATGGCTACCAGACAAAGAGAAAAAGCTGCTGCCAGGCAGGAAAATGCAGATAAAAGGCCTAGAGCGGTTGTAAAATACGTCAGGATATCCTCCCGCAAGGTGAAATCGGTTATAGACCTGATCAGGGGGCTAAATGTGGCGGAAGCCAAAGCGGTGCTGATGGGCACGCCCAACGGAGCCACCGAGCCAGTATCCAAGCTCTTGGATTCCGCAATTGCCAACGCGGAAAACAACCTGAACTTAAACAGGGATACACTTTTTGTGGCAGAGGTTTATGCGGACCAGGGCCCGACGCTCAAGCGTTTCAGGCCGCGGGCGCAGGGGCGCGCAACCCGTATCAGGAAGCGCACCAGCCACATTACCATTATCTTGGATCAGGTGAAAGGTTAAGGAGGTATACGATGGGTCAAAAAGTACATCCCCATGGTTTCAGAGTAGGTGTAATAAAAGATTGGGATGCCAGGTGGACGGCAAAAAAATCCAAATTCTCGGATTATCTGATAGAGGACGACAAGATCCGCAAGTTCCTGAAAAGGAAGCTGTTTGCTGCGGGAATTTCTAAAATAGAAACAGAGCGCGCGGCCAACAAGGTATCGGTGAGCATTTTTACAGGCAAACCCGGTATCGTGATCGGCAAGGGCGGCGCGGGCGTGGAAATTTTGAAAAACGACCTGCTGAAGCTGACGGGTAAAAATGTTGTTGTCAACATCATCGAGGTCAAAAGGGTGGATGTGGACGCACAGCTTGTGGCAGAGCAGGTGGCGCAGCAGCTTGAAAAGCGGATATCATTCCGCCGCGCGATGAAGCAATCGATCGGCAGGACGATGAAGGCGGGCGCCAAGGGCATCAAGATCATGTGTGCGGGTCGTCTGGGCGGCGCGGAGATCGCGCGGTCGGAGACATACCACGAAGGATCGATCCCGCTGCAGACCATCAGGGCGGACATCGATTACGGATTTGCGGAAGCCAACACAACGTACGGCAAAATTGGCGTAAAAGTGTGGATATACAAAGGCGAGATCCTGGGGAACCCCCTCAAGGACAGAGCAAAACCTTCGACGGAAGGAGGCAAGAAAAATGTTAATGCCAAAAAGGGTTAAGCGCAGAAGAGTGTTCCGCGGGCGCATGAAGGGCAAAGCGACGCGGGGCAATGAGATATCGTACGGCCAGTACGGCCTTGCGACACAGGAGCCGGGGTGGATTACATCCAACCAGATAGAGGCTGCCCGTATTGCCATGACAAGGCACATGAAAAGGGGCGGTAAGGTGTGGATCAAGATATTCCCCCATAAACCCGTGACAGAAAAGCCTGCCGAGACAAGGATGGGCAGCGGCAAAGGCTCGCCCGAATACTGGGTGGCGGTTGTCAAGCCGGGCCGGGTCATGTTTGAGGTGGCAGGCGTATCGGAAGAGGTTGCAAGGGAGGCGTTGTTGCTTGCTGCGCACAAACTTCCGGTCAAGTGCAAATTCTTGATCAGCGAATTTGCGGACGAGTTTGTTATGACAGGAAAAACGATATCGGCAGACGATATCGCCAGCCTGGATGAGAGCACGGCAGACGCCGAAGCTGAAGATAATAATGCGGCAGGTGGTGAGCAGGATGAAAACTAATGAGATTCGCGAACTGACCAATGAAGAATTGGAACAGAAGCTGGTGGATTTGAAATCTGAGTTTTTCAACCTGAGGTTTCAGCTCGCAACAGGCCAGCTGAATAACCCATCCAGCATAAGAAACGTAAAAAAAGACATTGCCAGAGTGAAAACGGTACTCCGTGAAAATGAACTCAAAGCGCAAAAAATCGCTGAATAAGGAGGATGCCACAGATGGAAGAAAAAGCTAGAGGAGACCGTAAAACAAGGGTCGGCACAGTTGTGAGCGACAAAATGGATAAAACCATTGTGGTTGCGATCAAGACAAAGAAAAAGCATCCCCTGTACGGCAAAACAGTTAATTTCACCAACAAGCTGAAGGCGCATGACGAGAACAACGAATGCGGCGTCGGCGACAAGGTGAGGGTGATGGAAACGCGTCCGCTTTCCAAAGATAAGAGATGGCGGCTTGTGGAAGTTATGGAAAAAGCGAAGTAAGCGGAGGATGCAGAGAGATGGTACAGCCAGAAACACGCATTAAAGTTGCCGATAATTCCGGAGCCAAGATCATCCAGGTCATCAGGCCGGTGGGCGGCAGCGTAAAAAAGACAGCCAACATAGGCGATGTCGTCATAGCGTCCGTTAAATCAGCGGCGCCGGGCGGCGTAGTGAAGAAAAAGGACGTTGTAAAGGCCGTTATCGTGCGCTCCAAAAGCGGCGTAAGAAGGAAAGACGGTTCGTTCATAAAATTTGATGAGAATGCAGCGGTGATTATAGACGCGAACAAGCAGCCGAGGGGCACGCGTATATTTGGGCCTGTTGCCAGGGAGCTTCGCGACCGTGATTACATGAAAATCGTGTCGCTTGCGCCCGAAGTTCTCTGAGACCGGGAGGCAGTTATAATGTCGAATAGTGTGAAGATAAAAAAAGGTGATACCGCAGTGGTGATCTCCGGCAAAGAGAAGGGGAAAAAGGCAAAAGTGCTTGCCGTGATGCCCAAGGATCAAAAGATTGTGCTGGAGGCGACCAACATGCTGACAAAGCATAGGAAGCCCAGGAGCCAGACAAAGCCGGGTGGGATCATCAAGCAGGAAGGCCCGATCAATATTTCCAACGTAATGGTTGTTTGCTCGGGATGCTCGAAACCTTCCAGGGTTGGATACAAAGTTGAAGACGGCAAAAAGGTCCGCGTATGCAAAAAATGCGGCGCCGAGCTTTAAGGAAGGGAGCTAATAATATATGCCCAGGTTAAAAGACAGTTACAAGGCGGACATTGTGCCCGCCATGATGCAAAAGTTTGAATACAAGAACGTCAACCAGGTGCCCAGGCTTGAGAAGATCGTGATCAACATGGGTATGGGTGATGCAAAGGATAACTCCAAGGCGCTTGAGTCGGGCATGGCTGACCTGATGGTCATTGCCGGCCAGAAGCCCATCGTTACATCCGCCAAGAAATCTGTTGCGAACTTTAAAGTCCGCGAAGGTATGAAGATCGGCGCGAAGGTGACGCTCAGGGGTGTTCGCATGTACGAATTTCTTGATAAACTGATCTCCATAGCAATCCCGCGCGTGCGCGACTTCCGTGGTCTTTCGCAGAAGTCGTTTGACGGCAGGGGGAATTTTGCGATGGGGTTCAAGGAGCAGCTGATCTTCCCGGA
>DHOD01000014.1:8147-8543 GCA_002407725.1 Christensenella sp. UBA5399
GAACACGGATGAGGAAGCAAGGGAACTGCTTACCCAAATGGGTATGCCGTTCGCGCAATAAGGAGGACAAGATTTCATGGCGAAAAAGAGCATGGTTTTAAAACAGCAGAGAGGTTCCAAATATTCCACCAGGAACTATACCCGGTGCAAGAGATGCGGAAGGCCTCACTCTGTGCTCAGAAAGTACGGGATATGCCGTATTTGCTTCCGTGAACTCGCATACCGCGGCCAGATACCCGGTGTGAGAAAAGCAAGCTGGTAACCAGCGCACCCAGCTTTGCGCATTTCGGCTCTTTCCGGTCTGCCGTGAATTTGGCGTATGACGTAATACGCCTGCATCCACGACATCCGGCGCATAGTCGAAATGCATCAAACCTGCGTACGCTGGACGTGTAG
>DHOD01000014.1:8715-9168 GCA_002407725.1 Christensenella sp. UBA5399
GGGTACATTTTTCAGAGGGATAACCAGCCGGAAGGTGGCGGCGCCAAACCACTGGATGAAGAATATTAGGAGGAAAGATTATGCCGGTTACAGATTCTGTTGCAGATATGCTGACGCGGATACGCAACGCGCTGATCGCGAAGCATGATACAGTAGACGTTCCTGCGTCAAACATGAAAAAAGCCATAGGTCAGATATTGCTGCAAGAGGGCTATATCAAGAGCTGTGAATTCGTAGATGACGGTGTGCAGGGCACGCTTAAAATTAAACTGAAGTATGGTCCCCGTGGAGAGCAGGTTATCAAAGGCCTCAAAAAAATCTCCAAGCCGGGTCTTAGGGTTTATGCCCGCCACGACAAGCTCCCCAGGGTGTTAGACGGCCTGGGCATCGCAATTATTTCCACGTCCAAGGGCGTGCTGACCGACGCGCAGGCGCGCAAAGAACTGGAACTCC
>DHOD01000148.1:0-1752 GCA_002407725.1 Christensenella sp. UBA5399
CAAAGATTGGGGGCAGCCCACAATGATTGGGATAAACAGGCAAGAACAAGATAATACAATTGCGGGAGGTAAATCGCATGGACGATACACAAAATTTTGGGGAAGCACTGCAGGAGGCCATTCATAATTTTCTTGAGAAGATACCCGGCCAGATATCCGACTGTTCTATAACCGAAATGACGGCGTACGCATTTTGCCTGACTGATTTGCATGCGTGGCACCAGGGAAAAGAAAATGCACGCACCCCTCTGCGCGAGAGCATATTTGCCGCGTATATGAACAGGCTTTCTCCTATGAGTTTATTGAACAAACAGGAGTATTTTCATGATCAGGTGAACGATATCGCAGAAAAATACCTTGACGTCCTGAAGGAAAACCAACGAGAGGCGGATATGCTGATGCTGTTGACTGTAAGGCTGGGGTATGCAAGCCTGCAGGAATCCTTCTATGAAGGGGATGCTGATATGCCTACGCTAAATAAACTGATCAATGAGACGTATATTGTTTATATGCCCGTTACGGAGATGTTTCTGCGCACGACGCTGATGCACATGATCAATGCTGCATTAGGGGAATATTGACAGTATAGAAAAACAGACAGACTAAATCCGAACACCGGCGGGTAACAAAAAGTCGCACACCATCCGGGATGATGCGCGACATGTGTGCGGATTCATATCCGCTGGTGGAGAATAGGG
This sequence comes from Christensenella sp. UBA5399, assembly GCA_002407725.1. GTDB lineage: Bacteria > Bacillota > Clostridia > Christensenellales > Christensenellaceae > UBA5399. The sequence goes on from DHOD01000148.1 coordinate 699, forward strand.
GGATCGAACCCCTGGCCTCGTGATTGCGAACCACGCGCGCTACCAGCTGCGCCAATTCCCCAAGCCGTTATTGCTGTACCAAATATATAATACCAGATGATCAAAATGAATTCAACAAAAAAAACCGGACATCCGTCCGGTTTTTTGTATGATCAATGTTTCGTTAGAAAATTCTTTTTGCGGTTACAAAGTTCCTTTGATAATATCCCGATGTCATACCGCTGACCGCAACGCCGCCAGAGGAGGGGGCCGCGTGGATGAATGAGCCGCCGCCAACATAGATGCCCATGTGACTGATGTTATCGCTCTTGTCCGACTTAAAGAACACAAGGTCACCGGCAGCAAGGGAATTTACATCGGAAACTGTTGCCCACTGCGAGAGATACGCATATGTCGCAGAACTGTACCTGCTGATCGAGTAACCGGAGTTTTTCAGTACATAATAGACAAAGCCGGAACAGTCAAACGAATTAGGGCCGTTTGATCCATAAGAATAAGGCTTGCCGACTTGTGCCTGTGCCAATTCAATCACCTTTGCAGCGCCCGTCGATTCGCTTGTTTCGGGAACGGGATCGGGCTGCGGCTCCGGAACGGGGACAGTCTCTGCCGGGGTTTCTTCAACCGGCGGCTGCACCTGCTCGGCGGGTTGTTCTTCTGTAGGCGTAGAATTATCCGGCTGTGGGTCTGGCGCCGGGGCAGGGGATGTTTGCGCGGCAACAGCGCTGTCTGAATACAGGATGCTTCTGGTCTGCTTGCCTGCTTTGCCGTCGGCTGTAAGGCCGTTGTTCTGTTGGAACGCCATGACGGCTGCAAGCGTAGCGTCGCCATAATAACCCGTGGGCTCCGCGCTAAAGTATCCAAGGTCTTTCAGCCTCTGCTGCATTTTGAGGATGTCTTCGTTTTTATCGCCGGGATACATAGTATATGCCCGCGCCGATCCAGCATCGAGAAGATCCTGGCACGATTGATCCCATATACCGGTCTCGCTGAGCCCGTGTGTGCGTTGGAATTTCTTTACGGCTTCCTCTGTCATGGGGCCATAATAGCCGGTGAT
>DHOD01000148.1:1911-2597 GCA_002407725.1 Christensenella sp. UBA5399
GATGGTCGCGTAGTCATAGTATTCCAAATCCTTAAGCGTCTGTTGCAATGTAGAAATCGCATCGCCTTTATCGCCGGGGTTGAACGTTGACCCGGAAGCGCCACTACTTTGCGGCGTGGCGGAAGTATTGTTTGTATTGGTGTTTTCACTTCCTGTTATATTTGATGTCGATGTCGCAGGATCGGATGAGGCAGGGCCATCTACATTGTACGATACGCTGTTGGAGGTTTGGACAGCGCTTTCGTCCGCAACAACCTGTTCTCCTGTAATCCTGGTTTCGGGCATATCGGTATACGCAGAATCAAGTATGGCCATCCGGGTTTCGGGGCCGGCCTTGCCATCTGCGGGAATATCATTTTCTTCCTGGAATTTCAAAACAGCATTTTGTGTGTCCGTACCAAAATATCCTGTTGCGGGAAATTCCATGTATCCATTGTCGTATAGCACTTGCTGCATCTCGAACACCCATTTATCCTGGTCGCCGACCGTAAGAACCTCGTATCGTTCTGCCGCCATTGATGAAATAGGGAATAATGTAAGTGCTAATAGAGCCGCGGATATCATGCCTACTACTTTCTTATACATAGATGCCTCCAAGTTATATATAGTGATATGAAATTATTATAACAATTTCTTAATAATTTTACAATATCTTATCTTGAAGTTATCAAGAAAAATATCATTAA
>DHOD01000148.1:2766-5828 GCA_002407725.1 Christensenella sp. UBA5399
ATATAAACTTAGCATATGAAATGCTTTAAATATCTTCGTTTTACTATCAAAATCAATGCAGTTAAATAATTGAAATACATTTATTGTAAAATAAAGTCACTTTTCAATATTTAAGTCGACAAAAAAAGAATAACTTGTTACCAAGTTATTCTTTAAGTATGATACAGGAGGAACATAAAAAAATCATTTACTCTTGACTACAACAATATCACACTTTTTTTAATTTGTAAAGACTTTTGTAATAATAATGTAATAAAAAATGCATTTATTTTTACGAAGGTGATTTTTTCAATAAAAATCTCTTTTTATACATACTTTAGTGAAGGAAGATTTGACAAAAATCAGAAATCATTCTTTTTATTTGAATATATTACAAAAAGATTAAAAATCAGCCGGTATACAAAATATTCATTGTATTATGGAAAAGAATGGTATAGAATGCTAATAAGGAGAGATAGTGATGAAAATATATGCGTCTCGATTTTATAGCTATTTTAGCCGCAACGGGTTTTACCGTTTTGGCAATTTTGTTATGTAATCGACCGGCGCTCTATCTCAATTAACTTATTTTATCGGTTAAGCTGTGGGCTCCGGGTGAGAGTACGCGGCTTTTTTGTTTATTAGTCATATATAAAGAGAGGAATTGTGTAATGATTGTAGTAATGGAAACAAATGCAAGCAGAAGCGACATTGACGATGTGACCCAAAACCTGGTGAAAAGCGGCATGCATGTGCAGGAAAACCAGGGTGTGGAATGTACGGTGCTGGGCGTGCTGGGCGATACATATACCATTGATAAGGAAATGGTCGGCATGATGTCGGGTGTGGAGAAGGTTGTGTCGGTGCAGGAGCCATATAAGAAAGCCAACCGGAAGTTCCACCCAGAGGATACGGTGATCGATGTGAAGGGTGTTGCGGTGGGGGGCGGCAACCTTGTGGTGATGGCAGGGCCGTGCTCTGTTGAATCCATTGAGCAACTGACGGGGATTGCGGAGAGCGTCAAGAGCGCGGGCGCATCCATACTGCGGGGCGGCGCATTCAAACCCCGTACATCGCCGTATGCGTTCCAAGGACTGGGGGAAGACGGCATCGACCTGCTCAGGGAAGTGAGCAAAGCGACCGGGATGCCCATTGTTTCAGAAATCATGTCGCCTAAGCACGTGGAGATGTTTGAGGAAAATGTCGACCTGATCCAGGTGGGCGCCCGCAATATGCAAAATTTTGATTTGCTTAAAGAGCTGGGCGGCGCGACAAAGCCTGTGCTGCTGAAGCGGGGACTGTCCAATACGATTGAAGAATGGCTTATGAGCGCAGAATATATCATTTCTGCAGGAAATGAAAACGTGATACTTTGCGAACGTGGCATCAGGACATTTGAGACATACACGCGCAACACGTTGGATATCAGCGCCATTCCTGCTGTCAAAAAGCTTTCGCACCTGCCTGTAGTCGTCGACCCAAGCCATGCATCCGGTATGTACGATATGGTGCGGCCGCTATCGCTGGCTGCGGTAGCCGCCGGGGCGGACGGCCTGATGATCGAGGTGCACAACGATCCTAAAAATGCGCTCTGCGATGGTCCACAATCGCTTACGCCCAAGGCGTTCGACGAGTTGATGGGCGCGATCAGTGTGATCAGCCAATGCAACAAACAGGCCGGGGCCTGATGGAGTAAAGCATATGAAATTAAAAGTTGAAGCGGCAAACGGATGTTATGATATAATAATAGAGAAAAATATTCTGCAAGATGCTTTGATTCCGGATGCCGGCAATTATGCGGTTGTAACAGATAGCAATGTGTACGAACTGTACGCAAAACAGCTTGACCGTGAAAAAGTGATTGTGCTGCCGGCGGGTGAAGGAAGCAAAAATTTCATGGAGTTGGAACGGATCCTCGATAATCTCTTGCAGATGGGCATGAACCGGAACGATACGTTGATTGCCTTGGGTGGCGGTGTTATCGGGGATATTGCCGGGTTTGCGGCAGCGATCTATAAACGCGGCATTTCGTTTGTGCAAGTGCCGACAACGTTGCTCGCCATGGTGGATAGCTCCGTCGGCGGCAAGGTGGCCGTAAACCTGCCGGGCGGCAAAAACATGGCAGGCGCATTCTATCAGCCGGAGGCGGTGTTTGCGGACGCCTGCGTGCTGGATACGCTGGACAGCAGGCAGTACGCCGCGGGTATGGCGGAAGTTATCAAATACGGATATATTGCGGATAGCCTGTTGCTTGAAAAATTAAAACGAAACGAATATGAAATAGAAAGCGTGATTTACGACTGCTGCCGTATCAAGGCGGCTTATGTGGAGGAGGACCCGTACGACAAAGGCGTCCGGATGCAGCTCAACTATGGGCACACGATTGGCCACGCGGTTGAAACAGTGGCAGGTTACGGGAAGTACCTGCACGGCGAAGCGGTCGCCATCGGCATGCTGGCCGCCGCACGCCTGGGCGAGGCATTGGGGATATCCCCGGCGGGTTTGGCGGATGAAACAGCAGCATTGCTAAAACAGTACGCATTGCCGCATACGCTCGACCGGGCATTGCTGGCGGAAGCAGCGGGCGCAATTGCGAAGGATAAAAAGGCGGCCGACGGAAAGGTGGACTTTGTGTTGATTGACAGGCCCGGCCACGCAGTCACGGAGCCGTTGGATATAACGACTATCACGCAATATATGACAGGACAAAAAAACTTATGATTACGTTGCAACCTTCCCAATTGAATGGAGCACTGACTGTGCGGCCCTCCAAAAGCTACCTGCACAGGTATGTGATTTGTGCTGCATTGGCGGAAGGCGTTTCTACAATACACAATTTCAGAGGTTCTAACGATATTGATGCGACACTGGGGGCGATGAGGGCCCTTGGGTTGTGTGAGTATCAAATAGACGGCGACATATGCACAGTTGCGGGAAACCTGCGGCACTTGCCGGAGGCCACGATTGATTGCGGTGAATCCGGGTCGACCCTGCGTTTTCTGCTGCCACTGGCATGCGATGGGTCGCCGCATGTTTTTACGGGGAGCAGGCGCTTGTTTGAACGCCCCCTTTTGCCTTATGAA
>DHOD01000148.1:5983-7730 GCA_002407725.1 Christensenella sp. UBA5399
TTTGCGTGGCAAGGTGTACAATATGTAAAAGATGACAACAGGATCAAGTTGCACGGAACATTGCATGCTGGCCAATACGCACTGCCGGGCGACGTATCATCACAGTTTGTCACCGGATTGCTTTTCAAACTTCCGTTGCTGCCGGGCGAGTCGGTAATAACGGTTACTTCAAAGCTGGAATCGGCCCCGTATGTGGATATCACGCGGCAATGCCTTACGGAGTTTGGCATTGAAACAATGGGCGAAGACCAGATGTTCAATGTGCGGGGAAATCAAAAATACATCCCAAGTACCGTTTTTGCCGAGGGAGATTATTCCCACGCGGCCTTTTTTGTTGTGGCGGCGGCCATAGGCGGGACAATCATATTGAAAGGCTTGAAACCAGCCTCTTTACAGGGTGACAGGGAGATATTAAATATAGTAAAATGTTTTGGAGCAGAAGTCACATGGGAAGATGACACTGTGACTGTGCGCCGTAAGACACTCCAACCGATCGAGATGGATGTTTCCGACATACCGGACCTTGTACCGGCTATTGCAGTGCTGGCATGCGCGACGGAAGGCAAGACGGTGATCCGTGGAGCAAAGCGGCTGCGGTTTAAGGAGAGCGACCGTTTGAGTGCAATGGCAGGTGAATTGGAAAAGCTGGGGGCCGACATAGTGGAGTATGAGGATAGCCTTGTGATCAACGGCACGGGGAGTCTGGCGGGTGGCGCAGTCTCGGCGCACAACGACCACAGGATCGCGATGGCGCTGAGCATTGCCTCGTGCATATCAGAACACTCGGTTACAATAGATCAGCCCGAATCAGTCAGCAAATCCGCGCCGGAATTTTATGATGAATTCAGGGCGCTAGGAGGGAAAATCAATTGAGCAATACGTATGGCACATGTTACAAATCAACGATATTCGGCGAATCGCACTCCGCAGGCATTGGCATTGTGATCGACGGTATCCCTGCGGGCATGAAAATTGATTTTGATTATGTGCGGCGCGCAATGGCTAGACGGGCGCCCGGGTCGCAGGCTGGGTCCACCAAGCGGAAGGAAGCGGATGACTTTGAAGTGCTGAGCGGATGCGTGAACGAAACTGCAACAGGCACGCCGCTTGCGGCGGTCATTCGGAATACGGATGCGCGGTCCAAAGATTATGGCGACATCTTTGAGCTGCCAAGGCCGGGGCACGCCGATTACACAGGTCATGTAAAGTTTAACGGTGCAAACGACGTGCGCGGTGGGGGACATTTTTCCGGAAGGCTTACCGCGCCCCTTGTTTTTGCGGGGAGCATCGCGCGGCTTTTGCTAGCGCAAAAAGGCATTGTGATCGGCGCACACATCAAAAGCATTGGAGATATTGAAGATCAGGCATTTTCTCTTTTCACTGAAAGTGAGTTGTTATCAATAGAAGGCAACGAATTTCCCGTTTTGGATGATGCTGCGGGAGAGCGGATGCGGACTTTGATTGACCAAGCCGCCAAAGGCAAAGATTCTGTTGGCGGCATTATCGAATGTGCTGCTGCCGGGTTGCCGGTGGGGTTGGGCGAACCGTTTTTTGACAGTATGGAAAGTGAAATTGCACACATCATGTTTGCGGTACCGGCAGTCAAGGGAATTGAATTTGGGGCCGGGTTCCGGTTGGCGGCAATGAAGGGCAGCGAGGCAAACGACCCACTGCACATGGATGCCAACGGCGAAGTGCGTTTTGAGACAAACAATAACGGCGGCATTAACGGCGGGGTATCCAACGG
>DHOD01000148.1:7880-17324 GCA_002407725.1 Christensenella sp. UBA5399
CGGCATTAACGGCGGGATATCCAACGGCATGCCTGTGGTATTTACTGTTGCGGTGAAACCGACGCCTTCTATAGGTCAGCAGCAGGACACCGTGAACCTGCGTGCAAAAACAAACGCAAAGCTGGAGATACAAGGCCGGCACGACGCGTGCATTGTGCCACGGGCGGTAGAAGTGGTAAAATCATGCTGTGCGATGGCACTTGCCGATTTGTATATGAGAAACGAAATTTATAAGAAAGTTGGAAATTGCAAATGACGGAATTGGAGCAACTGAGGCAGCAGATGGACGATGTGGATGCATCCATTGTCGAAGCGCTGGAAGCAAGGATGGAAATTGCGAAAAAAATTGCCGAATACAAGCTGGAAAAAGGCATGCGCGTGCTGGATAAAAGCAGGGAAGCGGAAGTGCTGATCAGCCGTGAGGGCATGCTGAAAAACAAAGAATTTGCCGGCGCCGTCAATGCCTTGTTTGAGTTGCTGATGGAAATCAGCCGGGCATATCAAAAAACGGTGGTACAGCAATATAAGGCGTTTGATGAGGATCAGGCTGCCGTCAATGTCGCATACCAGGGTGAGAAGGGTGCGAACTCCGAGGCGGTGCTGAAATTATACTTCGGCAGTTCGGCGCATGGAATCAGCTGCAATACGTTTGAGGACGTGTTTTCGATCGTCGCGTTTGGGAAAGCGAAGTATGGCGTTTTGCCGGTGGAAAACTCCAACACCGGCAGTATTGTTCAAATTTACGACCTGTTGACGCAATATGATGTCAGCATTGTGGGTGAGCAACAGATGTTGATCGACCACAATTTGCTTGGATTGCCGGGGTCGAAGTTGGAGGAAATCACCGATGTGTATTCTCACGAGCAGGCGCTGCTGCAGTGCGCGGTGTTTTTGAAAGAGCATGAGATGACCCAGCATCCGTATTTCAATACTGCGGTAAGCGCAAAATTTGTGGCGAAGACCAATGTAAAGTCAAACGGCGCAATCGCCAGCAGCTATGCGGCAAAGCTGTACGACCTGGAGGTGCTGGCCGAGGATATCAGCACGTATGCCGACAATACGACGCGGTTTATTATCATTGCGGCAAACAGGGAGGACATAGAGGATGCGGACAAGGCAAGCGTCAACTTTGTACTGGAGCACAAAAGCGGGGCACTTTCCAAAGTGCTGGCCGCCTTTGCGCAGCGGCAGCTGAATATGGTGAAAATAGAATCGCGGCCATTGGAAAACAGAAATTTTGAATATGTCTTTTATGTGGATTTTGAAGGAAAAAACATACAGGAAAACGTATCCGATGTTTTGGAAGAGAACAAAAATTTGTTTGTAAACTATAAAATACTTGGCGCTTACAAGAAAAGGGAAACGATACAGCTGTGAACATTTATTTGATCGGGATGATGGGGTGTGGAAAAACTGCGGTAGGAGAAAAGCTGGCGGAACGCTGCAAGCGTGATTTTATTGATATTGACCGTTATATTGAACAGAAGACAGGTATGAAAATCAGCGATATATTCAACGGGCAGGGTGAACCATACTTCAGGCAGCTGGAGAGCGACGCGTTAAAGGAACTTTCTGCGATGGGGAACGCTGTTATCTCGTGTGGTGGCGGCATTGTGCTGAATGAGGGGAATATAGACATCATGAAAAAGAGCGGGCGGGTCATCTGGCTAAAAAGGGACGCCGCGGAAACAATGCGGACGGTGGATACATCCACGCGCCCGTTATTGCAAACAACCGAGAACTTTTTAGAAATTTTTGAACAGCGGAAAGAATTATATGAAAAAGCCAGCGACATCTCGGTCGATAACGCGGGCAGCATCACCGAGACCGCTGCCAAAATATGCTCACTTGTCTGCCATTAGTTTTTGGTGGACCACTTCGTAATCCTGGATTGTAGGCATGATGCCAAAAAACTTTTCAAAAGCATAGAACGCCTGCCAGATCAACATGGGAAGGCCGTTTAGCGCGGCGTTGCCGTTTTTCTGTGCGGCGGCCAGCAATGCTGTAGTGGGCGGATCGTATATCAAGTCGCATACAATTGCCGAAGGACGAAGCATCTGTATAAAGGAAAGATCCTGAAAGTCATTGCCTGTGCCCGCCATGCCAAGGGGCGTTGTGTTGATGAGGATATCGCAATCCTCCATGTACAGGGAAATGCGGTCCAGCGCATCGACAACTGCACGATCATGCTGCGCGAACGCCTTAGCCTTATCCGGCGTCCTGTTCAGTACGGTGATGCGGGCAGCGCCCTTGTCCATGGCGTCTTGGGCCAAAAGTTGCGTCACGGCGCCATAGCCGATAAAGACAACGTTTTGATTTGTATATGCATACCCTTTGGATTGCAGGCCGGCATAAAACCCCTGTGCATCCGTTGAATACCCTGCAAGTTGTGCGCCCGGCGTTTTGACAACGGTATTGACGCTGCCGGGGGCGTAGAGCAGATCGAGATATTGGATGATCTCTTTTTTCAGGGGCATTGTAACGTTAAAGCCGCCAACGGGGCCATTTTGCGCGAAATCGATAAAAGAAGGCAGGTCGTTTCGTGTTACTTTTCTTGCAGAATAAACGCAATCAAGGCCATAGATGCCGTAAAGCGTGTTGTGTATGACAGGCGACAGGCTGTGGCCGACAGGGTCACCGATCACATAATAATTCGTTTTCATTGTGTCTCCATAAATTGTTGTTTGCTATACAAATTTTATTTCAAATATGCTAAAATTATACCATATTTACAAAGGGGAAGAACAATGAAAAGTATTTTGGTGATAAACGGCCCCAACCTGAATTTTTTGGGGCAAAGAGAAAAAACTGTATATGGAAGCGAGACGCTGGACGAAGTCAACGACAGGATTATCAGTGAAACGGACGAGTTGGAGATTGAACTTGACTTCTTTCAGTCCAACCATGAGGGCGATATCATTGATGAAATCCAGTTTGCCCATTACAATGAGGTGGACGGCATTGTGCTGAACGCCGGTGCGTTTACGCATTACAGTTACGCAATCAGGGACGCGATCGCCTCTGTGGACGTGCCGGTTGTCGAGGTGCATTTGTCAGACGTCAACAACCGGGAGGATTTTCGTAAAATTTCCGTCATACGTGAGGTGTGCGCAGCCAACTTTTTTGGAGAAGGATATGTAAGCTATGTAAAAGCAGTGCGCTTTCTTGATAAACAAAATGGAGGAGAACAGAAATGAAAACAGCTGAAAACATGCACTCCAAGACCGTGTTGAATAACGGTGTGGAAATGGAATGCTTTGGCCTTGGCCTTTACCGTGCCGAGCCGGGCGATGATGCCTATAACGCCGCCCGCTATGCGCTTGATTATGGATACAGGCTGATCGACACGGCGGAGTTTTATAAAAATGAAGACGATGTGGGGCGCGCGGTTGCAGACAGCGGTGTGCCAAGGGAAGATGTTTTTATTACATCAAAAATATGGCCGACTGATTTTAACGATCCTGCCGCCGCTTTTGAGAATTGTTTGCGGTATATCCAGTCGGACTATATCGACATGTATCTGCTGCACTGGCCGGGGGTGGACGTCGGTGCCCGGTACAAGACGTGGGAATATATCCTTGGACAGATGGAAAAAGGAAAGATCAGGGCGTGTGGCGTATCCAACTTTTGCGAAGGCCATTTGGATGACCTGACCAACCAGTTTGGCGTTGTGCCCGCAAACAACCAAATCGAGCTCCACCCGTGGTATCAGCGCAGGGATCTGCGTGCGTACTGCGCACAAAAGGGGATTTCGGTTACGGCATGGGGGCCGATTTTCCACGGGCACCTGAGCGAGGAACCGCTGGTGGCTGAATTGGGCGAAAAAATTGGCAGAAGCGCAGCGCAGGTCACCCTTCGCTGGCATTTGCAGCACGGGATCAATATTATTCCGAAATCCTCTAAAAAAGAGCGAATTGAAAGCAATGCGCAGATATTTGATTTTGCGCTTTCCGACGAGGATATGGCGGCAATCGATGCGCTTGATGGCAAGGGCTCGGTCAACAGCCTTGACCCGTATACATTTGATGGAAACATTTAATGTAAATGAATTGCATCCTTTTTAAATAACAATAAGTTTTTGCGTAAAATCCTGTCCGCCGGGCAGGATTTTTGTATTGAGCAAGGCATACACGTCGGAAGATTCGATATCGTAACGCAGCATTGCGTTTTCAAAAAAGTCCGTCTTTTTAGTTAAAACGGGAATCGTTGATTTCTGGGTGATGCAGGATATCAATGGTTCACTTTCCTTGCGGAACCCCAGTAAACGGGCGTACAGCCCGTATGTACCGTCGTTGGCGCGCCGGAGCGTTTCCTTTTTTACATCAAGCAGGCAATACAGCAAGATTCTTTTGAGGCGGGTATAAGTATACCGTTTACTCTTGATCTGCATGGCAAGGCTATCAACATCCAAAGGCAGATTGGCCGCTTTTTTGATACGGTGCTCCAGTCCTTCCGTTACTTCCGCAATCTTGCTGATTGCATCCGTATCCATTTGCCGTAAGCGGCAAAGCACAAGGCGTGTGTAGGCGTCCATATCTGTAAGCGGCGCAAAATCCATGTCGGGCATGTACTTTGCCAATTGCGCACTGTATCCATTTTGTGTGATCTCACTGCGCAATGCCGTCGCGCTGGCAAAACCATCCGGTAACAGCGGATCGTTATATCCGCCGCCTTTCCGCCCGACGCACATAGGCATGATGGTGCTGCCCGTCTTTTTCAACGCTTTCAGGTATTCGACCGCAAGGATATTGTTGGGGGAATCGATCAATTTGTGCATCTGCCCCGGCGCAACAGATTGGATCGCGTTGGCCCGTGCCGATGGATAGGAAAGCCCCTTATCCATTTCGCTTTTGATCAGGCTGTCCAGTTGTGCTTGCTTTTGAGTGAGCAGATCGGCACACGCGGACAGGGCGTCAATATCGGCGGTTTCGGCGCCAAAGGAAAGATGCGTCACACAACGGAGGGCATCTGCGATACGCACTGCCCCTGTGGCAAAACCTTCGGCGCTTTGCGTGGCAAAGAGGAAGGGCAATTCAAACACCGCATCTGCTCCATTGCACAATGCCGTGCGCGTCCGGCTCCATTTATCCGCGATGGCCGGCTCGCCCCGCTGGACAAATTGGCCGCTCATAATACAAACAATAGAACTGTCCGGTTCTGCTTCGCGGGTTTTCCTGATATGATAAGCATGTCCGTTATGAAATGGGTTATATTCCGATATTATTGCCGTAATTTTCATTTTTTGCCTTTTCAAACCAACCAAACTTGTATATAATAGATGCGTGCGTCACAAAATAGTATAACAGATTTTTTCATTATAATACAAAATTCATTTAGGGGGAAAAGCATACATGTCACTAATGGACACTATCAAGAAAAAAGCCGCGGCAGACAAAAAAAGGATTTTGCTGCCCGAAGGCAGCGAGCCCCGCACAATCAAAGCCGCCGCGCTTATTGTGCAGCAGGGGGTCGCACAGCCTGTGCTGATTGGCAAACAGGCGGAGATCGACGCCGCCAACACGGAAAACGTGAACCTGTCCGGGGTGGAACTCATCGACCCGGCAAGTGCGGAAAAGCTGGACCAATATGTCGAAATGTTTTACGAGTTGCGCAAGGCAAAGGGGATCACCATGGAGGACGCCAGAAAAACGGTACTGGATCCTCTTTATTTTGCCGTCATGATGATCAAAAACAATGATGGGGACGGTATGGTGGCAGGCGCGATCAATTCGACGGGCAATACACTGCGGCCTGCGTTGCAGGTGATCAAAACAAAGCCGGGCGTTTCCATTGTTTCCAGCAGTTTTCTGATGGAACTTCCCAATCAAAAATATGGCGATAACGGCGTAATGGTGTTTGCCGATTGCGCAATCAATATAGACCCGACGGCAGATGAGCTTGCGGCAATTGCAATCGCTTCAGCCGATACGGCAAGGGAGCTTGCGGGGATAGAGCCGCGCGTTGCAATGCTGTCATTCTCGACAATGGGCAGCGCCAAGCACGTTTGTGTGGATAAGGTGGCCCAGGCGACCGCCAAAGTAAAGGAGCTTGCCCCCGGCCTGAATGTGGATGGCGAGCTGCAGGCGGATGCCGCCCTTGTGGAATCGGTTGGCCAGTTGAAGTCGCCAGGCAGCCCTGTTGCGGGAAAAGCCAACGTGCTTATTTTCCCTGACCTGAGTGCGGGAAACATCGGCTACAAGCTGGTGCAGCGGCTGGCGAACGCCGAGGCGGTCGGGCCAATCTGCCAGGGGCTTGCGCGCCCGGTCAACGATCTTTCGCGCGGGTGCAGTGTGGATGATATTGTCAGTGTGGTTGCAATTACGGCTGTGCAGGCACAGTCATTTTAGGAGGAATAAATAAGATGAAAAATGTATTGATCATAAATGCGGGGAGCTCGTCACTTAAATACCAGATCATTAATATGGACGATGAGAGCATCCTGGCGAAGGGGATTGCGGAGCGTATTGGAATTGACAATTCGGTACTGGTGCATTCGCCGACAGGAAAAGACAAGGTTACCATCGAAGTGGTGATGGACAATCACGGTGACGCGATGAAAGCCGTCATCAGCGCTTTGACAGATAAAAACCACGGCGTGTTTGAGGACATGAGCAGCATTGTGGCAGTTGGACACCGTGTACTGCATGGCGGTGAGCGGTTCCACAAGTCCATGGTTGTGGACGAAGAGGTGCTGGACGGCATACGTGACTACATTGAGCTTGGGCCGCTGCACAACCCTGCAAACATCAAAGGGATTGAGACATGCATGGAAGTGATGCCCGGTATACCCAATGTGGCAGTGTTCGATACTTCGTTCCACATGACAATGCCTGATTACGCGTATTTGTACGGGATTCCTTATGACGCTTACAAAAGCCACAAAATCCGTAAATACGGTTTCCATGGGACTTCGCACAGGTACATTGCGCTGCGGACACCCAAGATGCTTGGTCTCGACCCCAATAATTTAAAGCTGATCACTTGCCACCTTGGCAACGGATCCAGCCTCGCGGCGGTAAAAAATGGTCAATGTATCGATACGTCGATGGGCCTGACGCCTCTGGAAGGACTGATCATGGGGACGCGTTCCGGCGATATCGACCCTGCGGCAGTGCCTTATTTGATGAAAAAATACGATATGACGGCGGAAGAAACCGTGACCTATTTGAATAAAAACAGCGGAATGATGGGCATCTCCGGTGTGAGCAGCGACTTCCGCGACCTTTGGGATGCTGCCGACGACGGCAACAAAATGGCGCGTCTTGCGCTCCATATGTTTAATTACAGGATCAAGAAGTACATTGGTTCGTATGCTGCGGCGCTGAACGGTGTGGATGTCATTGCATTTGCGGGCGGGATCGGCGAGAACGACGAGCATGTGCGGCGTGAGATTTGTGAAGGGCTCAGCTATCTTGGCGTAGATTTTGACGAGGAAGCCAACCATGTGCGCGGGAAGGAAACCGTGCTCACTAAGCCGGGCTCCAAGGTAATGGTTGCGATCGTGCCAACGGATGAAGAGTTGATGATTGCGCGCGACACATACGAGATCTGCTGCAAATAAGCGGTGGAAAAAACTAGTTGACAAGCGCAGGGCCTGAAAATATAATGATATGGTAGCTGTCCAGAAATGGGGTAGGCATGATGATTGATGTGGATGTCTCCCGCGCGGTGAACCAACAGGGGGATTTGTTCCGTTTTGAATACAGCGGATGTCCCGAAATGCCGGACTTGGCATTTGACAAACCTTTGCGTTTGCAGGCGGAATACAGTGTGTCCGATGAAACGGTTCGTTTGATCGGAACGATGGAAACTGTGCTGGAAGTGGCATGCACCCGTTGCCTGGACGAAGTGCCGTTTGCGGTAGAGTGTGACTTTGATGAAACATTCACAAAAGACGGCGCGGACGACAGCTATACATACAATGGAAATATTGTTGAGCTTGATAAAATGGTGTACGATTATCTGATGCTCAGTCTGCCGCAAAAGATTTTATGCGGCGATGACTGCAAAGGGCTGTGCCCGCAGTGCGGGGCAAACCGCAACAGGGAAGCGTGCGATTGCAGCAATCAGGTTTCCGACGACGAGAATAACCCCTTTAATAAATTGAAAGATTTATTTAAGGACGGGGAGGTGTAGAAGAAATGGCAGTACCAAAAGGAAGAGTATCCAAGCAGCGTTCCAGGACGCGCAGGGCGCATTGGAAGTTGAATGCGCCTACGCTTGCTGAATGCCCGCAGTGCCACCAGCCAAAGCTGGCCCACAGGGTATGCAAAAACTGTGGATATTATAATGGCAGGCTTGTGGTATCCGATGCGGATGCGGCAACAAAATAACAGTGTTGATATGCAAAAAAAGATGCGGTTTCCGCATCTTTTTTATTTGTGGAGTTATAGAAATTTGTCAAAAGGCGCGCCATGAGCGCGAAGATTGGCTATACACGGCAAACCTGCCATCCATGAGACGGCAACTCGCGGCATTTGCCGTGTCTTTAAAAAGTCGTCCGGGCTGTTTTCAAAGTTCTGCAAGTATAGTTTGAAAATTACAGGCTGTTTATGTATAATTAAAACGTATCATATATCTATATGGGGTTAATTATGAAAATAATACTTGATACCATGGGCGGCGACAATGCTCCCAATGCGATTGTACAGGGATGCGTGGCCGCAATGGCGGAATTGCCGGATATCCAGGTGACCATGACGGGCGATAAGGAAGCGATAGCCGATTGCCTGAACGGCCTGGATTTTGATGAAGACAGGCTGGACATTGTTCACACCACGCAGGTGATTGAGATGGAGGATTCGCCTGTAAAAGCGACGCAGGAAAAAACCGATTCATCAATGGTTGTCGCATTGAACCTTCTGAAGGCAAATCCCGACGCCATGTTGATTTCGGCTGGGTCGACCGGTGCACTGGTTGCCGGGGCGACGCTGATTGTCAAACGTGTTGCGGGCATCAAACGGCCTGCGCTTGCGCCTGTGCTGCCTTCCCTGGGTGGCGAGGTGATGTTGATCGACTGTGGGGCCAATGCGGATTGCAAGCCGCAGTATCTTGAGCAGTTTGGCATTATGGGCAGTATTTATATGAACAAAGTATTTGGAGTTGAACGGCCGCGGGTCGGACTGATCAACAATGGCGCGGAAGCGGAGAAGGGGAGCGAGCTCACAAAGGCCGCATATAAACTGTTGGCGGACGCCCCCATCAATTTTGTTGGAAACGCCGAAGGCCGCGACCTTTTGGCCGGTGGGTTTGATGTGCTGGTGTGTGACGGTTTTACGGGGAATATTGTTTTAAAGTTTCTGGAAGGTTGTGCGAAAACCATATTAGGGATGTTGAAAGGCTATGTGATGGAAAGCGCCAGCGCAAAGATCGGCTATGCTTTTATGAAAGGCGCCTTTGGCAAGCTGAAGAAAAAAATGGATTATTCGGAATACGGCGGGGGGG
>DHOD01000148.1:17472-18909 GCA_002407725.1 Christensenella sp. UBA5399
ATTCGGAATACGGCGGGGCGTTGCTGCTTGGCATCAACGGCGGGGTCATGAAGTCCCACGGCAGTTCGGATGCAAAGGCTATCTATCACTCGATGATTGCCGCAAGCAAATTTCTTGAGGGCGATGTTGTGGGTGTGATCAAAAAAGAGGTTGCAAAAGTATCCAGGAACAAGAAATAGTTGAGGACGGTGAACAAACGGTGGGCGAGACGATTTTTGATAAAGTCAGTGACATCATATCCCAGCAGATGAATATTGATAAGGATACGATTACGCTGGAGACAGAGCTGGAAGAAGACCTGCATTTAGATTCTCTGGATCTGACGGAGTATGTTGTTTTTGTTGAGCATGAATTTGACGTGGATATACCGGATGAGGAGATGCCAAAACTGAAAACCGTCCAGGATGTTGTCAATTATATAGAGGAAAACTTGAGGTGAATGCTATAGGAACCCAGGCTTTGGAAAAGAGGATCGGTTTTTATTTTGAGGATGGGAAGCTGCTGGATACGGCGCTGACGCATCCCTCCTGCGCCAGAGAAAGCAATTATGAGCGTCTGGAATTTTTGGGCGATGCGGTGCTGGAGCTGGTAATCAGCGATTATTTATATAAAAAATTCGGGGACCTTTCGGAAGGGGTCCTGACACAAAAACGTGCGGAAATTGTATGTGCAAAATCACTCTCGGCCATTGCGCGGGAGATTGGACTTGGCGAATTTGTCTTTTTGGGTAAGGGCGAGGAGCAATCGGGAGGCAGGGATAAACCGTCCATACTGGAAAACGTGATTGAAGCGGTGATTGGCGCGGTATACCTTGACGGCGGTTTTTTTTCGGCCCGGACTGTTGTGTTGCAGCTTTTTGAGGAGAGGATTGGCCAGGTGGTATCGGCTGTGGAGGCCAGCGACTATAAATCCCAGTTGCAGGAGATGGTGCAGAAAACGGTAAAAAAGAACATCAGCTATCTTGTGAGCCGTAAGGAGGGGCCGCCGCACAATACTACTTTTTATATCAGGTTGATTGTGGGGGACGATGTGATTTGCGAGGGCGTGGGATCGTCAAAGAAAGAGGCGGAACAGAATGCCGCGCAGTTTGGGATAGAGAATTTTGATAAAATTTTAAAATTATAAATATAAGGGAGTACAAACATGTTGGATTTTCCATTGGTAAAAAAAGAAGACCCGGAAGTGTATGCATCCATGATGCGCGAGCTTGACCGCCAGGAGCATAATATCGAATTGATTGCTTCGGAAAACTTTGTATCGGAAGCCGTTATGCAGGCAATGGGATCGCACCTGACCAATAAATACGCGGAAGGATACCCCGGCAAGCGCTATTATGGCGGTTGCGAGTTTGTGGACGAAGTGGAAGATCTGGCACGTGATCGCGCAAAGAAAATCTTTGGTGCGGAGCATGCGAATGTACAGCCGCATTCCGGCGCA
>DHOD01000148.1:19065-19266 GCA_002407725.1 Christensenella sp. UBA5399
ACAGCCGCATTCCGGCGCACAGGCCAACACAGCCGTGTATTTTTCCATGCTGGAGCATGGGGACACCATCCTTGGGATGAACCTGTCCCACGGCGGGCATCTGACGCATGGCAGCCCTGTCAATATATCCGGGAAGTATTTTAACATTGTGCCTTATGGCGTTACGGAGGACACGGAGGTCATAGACTATGACCAGGTATA
>DHOD01000160.1:0-4094 GCA_002407725.1 Christensenella sp. UBA5399
GCTGGAGCATGTGGGCGCGGATGAAGTGGTGCTGTACATGTACACGCATGCCGATACGGTGGTGATAGGCCGCAACCAGAATGCGTGGGCCGAATGCCGCCACGAACAGCTGCATCAGGACGGCGGCAAGCTGGCGCGCAGGGTGTCGGGCGGCGGCGCGGTGTTTCACGATGTCAAGAACCTCAACTTCTCGTTTGTGGTATCGCAGGAGCATTATGACCTGCGCCGGCAGCTCAAGGTGATATTAAATGCGGTGCGCAGGTTTGGCATTGACGCGGAGTTTTCGGGTCGCAACGATATATTGGCGGATGGGCGCAAGTTCTCGGGTAACGCGTTTTGCCACCGCAAGGGCAACGCGTTTCACCACGGTACCATCATGATCGATACCGATGTGGATAAGCTGGCGAAATACCTCGCCGTATCAAAAGATAAGATCCAATCCAAGGGGATCGCGTCGGTGCGTTCGCGCGTTGTCAACCTGTCGGAGCTGAACCCGGGCATCACGAAAGACGCCATGGAGAGGGCGTTGATCGAATGCTTTGAAGAGGAATATGGTAAGGCGGAGCCATACCCCGTCACGCCTGCAGTAACTGCGGCGGTGGAAGAGCTGGCGCAGCGCAACAGCAGCTGGGAATGGCTGTTTGGCCAGTCCCCTTCGTTTGACATCACGATATCCACACGGTTTGACTGGGGTGGGTTCGAGCTTAACCTGGAGCTTAAGGACGGGTTTGTAAAACAGGCCAAAATCTATTCCGATGCAATGGATGCCGACTTGATTGAGCAGATTGCGGCGCGGCTTCATGGATGCGCATTCCGGGCGGATGCGCTGGCGGATGCACTGGAAGGGCTGGCGCAAACAGATGCGCAGCGGCAGGTGGTTGGCGATATCTCCGCATATCTGTTGGAAAAGGGATATTGATGGGCGTTTCATCGAAAATCAAAAACTTGAATAAGGCCGCAAAAAAGCTGAAGCACCGTGGGTTTAAGCGCGTGCGCGAAATTGTGCGCGATTATGGCGTGGGCGAGCTTGTGCGGCGTGTCCGGGACAAGATGCGTTATGGCGACATGGCGGCGTATAAGCGCGTCCACTTGATCACCAATGAATCTTATGAAAAAAACGCAAACAATTATGGAAAATATGATTGCCGGGACAGTGTGGAATTTACGGTGTTGCCGGGCTCCATCAACATCAGCAAGGTGGAGATAGTCACAAAGAATAATGCGGAAAACGCAACATTGCTGCTGGAGATTGCCGATACGGAGGGCAACGTATACCTGCAGACACAGGCGCAGGCAGTGGCGGACATGGGGTACACGACATTCGATTTTCCGCCGGTGCTGGAGGTGCTGGGGCCGCCCGATTACCAGCCGCGGCGCATGCGCCTCACAATCTGGTCGGAGACGCCGGGATGCGGCATACTGGTCAATTCCAAAAGGAAAAGGCACGGGTTTGACGTGACGGGCGGTGGCAGCGTGATTTGCCGGATCTACGCCCGGCCCGATGCGTGCTATGTTCATTGGTTGATGCACAACACACCAACGGAGGAAGAATTGGAGGCGCAGCGCTGCCACCGGTTTTCATATACACCACGATTCAGCATCATCGTGCCGCTGTACAACACCCCGCCGGACCTGCTGCGGGCAATGGTGGGGTCGGTGATGGCGCAGACATACCCCAATTGGGAGCTGTGTATGGCGGACGGCAGCGCAAATGATACGGATTTGGGCGCGATCGTGCATGCATTTGGCGACAGCCGCATCAAATATAAAAAGCTGGATCGCAACGAGGGTATCTCCGGTAACTCCAACGCAGCGCTGGAGATGGCAGAGGGCGATTACATTGCGTTGCTGGATCACGACGACATGCTGACGCCGCACGCGCTGTACAGCTATGCCAGGCGGCTTGACGAGGATAGCGGTTACGACTTTATTTACTCGGACGAAGATAAAATCACGGAGGACGGCAGCCGCCGGATGGACCCGTTTTTCAAGCCGGATTTCTCGCCCGATATGTTTTTGGCGTTCAACTATATCACGCACTTTACAGTCATCAAAAAATCGCTTGTGGACAAGGTGGGGCATTTTGACAGCGCGTATGACGGCGCGCAGGATTACGACCTGTTTCTCCGTGCGACGGAGCAGGCGGGCAAGATCGGCCATATAGACGATATACTGTACCACTGGCGTATTGCGGAAACGAGCACGGCGCTCTCGTCCGACACAAAGACATATACCGTGGATGCGGGCGGGCGGGCGATTGCGGCGGCGCTGGAGCGCCGGGGGCTTGCAAATGCGCATGTGGAGCCGGGGGCATTGCCCAATTATTTTAATGTAACATATGATCTGCCGCAGCCGCGGCCAAAGGTGTCGATCATCATACCCAACAAGGACGAACCCGCCACGCTGAAGGCGTGCATCGATTCGATCCGCGGGAAGACGACATATGGCAATTATGAAATCATTATTGTGGAAAACAACAGTGAAGACCATAAAATATTTGCGTATTATAAGACGCTTGAGAACGATCCGGATATCAAAATCATCAAATATGAAAGGCCGTTCAACTTCTCGGCGATCAACAATTGTGCGGCTGCGCAGGCGGAAGGCGAGTTGCTGCTGTTTTTGAACAACGACATCACGGTGGTCAGCCCCGACTGGCTGGAGCAGATGGCTATGCACGCGCTGCGCCCGGAGATTGGCGTGGTGGGGGCGAAGCTGTTGTTTCCCGACGATACGGTGCAGCACGGGGGCATTATACTGCGCATTGGCGGCATTGCGGGTCATTCGCACCGCTGTGCCGATGTGGATGATGTGGGATCGTTTGCCCGGATGACGCTGGTGCACAATGTGTCGGCGGTGACAGCCGCGTGCATGATGGTGAAGAAGGCCGTGTTTGACGAGGTGGGCGGCTTTGACGAAACGTTTGTTGTGGCGTACAATGATGTGGATATCTGCCTGCGGGTGCTGGAGACAGGCCGCCGCAACCTGTTTACGCCGTACGCGGTGTTGTACCACTATGAATCCAAAACTCGCGGCTACGACACGACGCCCGAGAAGGCCGCGCGGCTTGCGGGAGAGAGCGCAATCTGGCTGGAACGGTGGGATGAGAAATACCCGCACGACCCGTATTATAACCGCAACCTGACGGATGTGTTCCAGGATTACTCGGTGCGGCCAAGGAAGAGAGTCTAAGTAATAATTAAGAATAAATAGTTAATAATTCATGTGGCTTTTCGCAACGCGAAAAGCTTCCTCCATTATTCATTATTAATTGATATGCGAGCAGGAGAAGGATATATGGACGATATCAAAACAAGCAAGCAGGGCGACGAATACAGCAAGCTATATGACGTAAAAAAGCAACTGCTGGAGGAAAAGCAGAAGAATGCGGACCTGCAGGCGCAGATTGGCGCGTACCAGGAGACCTACCGCCAAATGGTGGGCTCCACAAGTTGGCGCGTCACCAAACCGCTGCGCAAGGTGATGGAGAAGGTGAAAAAGGCTCCGCCCGCAGCCAACCCGGCCGACGCGCGGGGAACGGTGAACCACGATGATGTTTCGCGCCCGGATTTGCGGGGCACGTCGTCGGTACGCGACCTGCTGAAAAAGAGCTTCCATGCGCTGGAGCCTATTCCCGCGCTGGATTTTGCGCAGCAGAGCACACCGCGCATCAACCTGGTGACGGACAGCATAGAAAAACGGTTTGCGCTGGGGGGCGTGGCGACGGCGCTCATCATTGCGACCGAGCTGGCAAGGCGCAACAATATGCCACTGCGCATCATCACGCGGGTCGCGCCCGCAAATGCGGCGGACTATGCGCAGTTGATGAAAATAAACGGCGTCGAGCCCGCGGCGGATGTATCGTTCTATTCGGACTATGACAGGGATGCGGACGGCAACAAAAACCATAAGCTGGACGTGTCGGAGCAGGATATATTTATTGCGACGTCGTGGTGGGGGGCGCATGTCATTCGCCGGACAACCAAGCGCCGCAGGTTCTTTTATGTGCTGCAGGAGGTGGAGACTTTTTTCTATCCCCACGGCATGGACCACTTTTTGTGCGATACGGTCATGCATGACAGCGAGATCGATTT
>DHOD01000160.1:4262-4497 GCA_002407725.1 Christensenella sp. UBA5399
GCATGACAGCGAGATCGATTTTGTCATCAACTCGCGGTATTTATACGATTATTTTGCGGGGAAGGAGCCGGCAGTCACAAAAAACGGCGTATATTTTGATCCGGCGTTTCCCGCATCGTTGTACAGCGCGGGTAAGTTTAACAAAAAGGACAAATACCGCCTGTTTTTTTACGCAAGGCCGAATAACCCCCGCAACATGTTTTTGTATGGAATTGATATGCTGGAGAAGGCGATG
>DHOD01000160.1:4694-5051 GCA_002407725.1 Christensenella sp. UBA5399
GTGGGAAATTTGCTGTGCAGGGCAGGATGTGCCGCCGCTGACGTTCTCCAACGGATACGAGGCGGAAAACCTGGGCCAGCTGTCGTGGGATGCGTACGCCGCAATGCTGCGGGAGACAGACCTCGCGCTGTCGCTGATGTATACGCCGCACCCCAGCTACCCGCCGTACGACGCGGCATGCTCGGGCAGCGCGGTGCTTTCCAACAAATGCCTCAATAAAACGCAGTTTTACGGATGCGACAATGTGATTTTGAGCGGGTTGGGGCAACGGGAGTTTTTAGATTCGATGGAGCGGGCGGTAGGGCTCGCGCAGGATGTGGCGACGCGCAAACACAATTATGAACATATGACGATTCC
>DHOD01000160.1:5244-7260 GCA_002407725.1 Christensenella sp. UBA5399
ACATATGACGATTCCGCGTAGTTGGGGCGAGAATCTTGCCGAGGCGCTGGAATTTATGGAGGGCAGGCTGTAAATGGTGACGCTGACCCCGCAAGAGAATATCAACCCTACGCCATGGGATGCGCCGTTTAACCTGCGGCTGGGGGCGCTGCGAAAAGCGGCCGGGGAGGGAAAAAAGGTTGCCGTGCTGCTGTATGGCTTCCCCGACACCTCCACATTCCGCTACCGCGCCTACAACATCTGCCAGAGCCTGGGACAGGGCGGCGACTGGCGCGCGTTTTGGTTTTTCCGCAACGAGCTGGAGCTGGTTGCCGACAACCTTGGCAGCGTTACGCTGGTGTCGGCGGTGCGGTGCATGTGGGATACACGGCTGGCACGGCTGGTCGAGGCGTGCAAAACACGCGGTATCCCGGTGATTTGCGACCTGGACGACATGGTGGCCGATGTGGATATGATTCCGCTGATCTGCGATACGCTGGATGTGGACATCGATGTGGACGCAAATAGCAGGTACTGGTTCCCTTATGTGGGCCGTAACATGCTGACGGCGCGTATGGCGGATGGGTTCACCTGCACAAACGAATACCTGGGGGGCATGTTGCAGCGCAAGTTTGGGAAACCGTATCATGTCATTCCCAATTTTTTGAACGAGGAGCAACTGGAAATTTCGCAATTCTATCTTGAACAGAAAAAAAACATGCAGCAATCCGCGCCGTTTACGATGGGGTATTTCAGCGGGACGCCGTCGCACATCAACGACTTTGGCGTGATGGCGGGTGAGTTGATACGGTTTATGTGCAAGTACCCTGACACGCGGCTGAAGGTGGTGGGGTATATGGAATTTCCGGACGAATTTCGGCCGTTGATGGACGATGGGCGGGTCGAATTTGTGCCGCTGACCGATTTTCTTACGCTGCAAAGGCATATTGCCGAAGTGGATGTCAGCCTTGCGCCGCTGGCGTTAAACAGTTTTACCAATTGCAAATCCGAGCTGAAGTTTTTTGAGCCTGCTGCGGTGGAGACGGCGGTTATTGCCTCGCCGTCATTCTCGATGAAAAGCTGTGTGCGCGACAATGAAAACGGTTTTCTGTGCAACGAGGGCGGATGGGCGCCTACGCTGGAGAAGATTTACACCAACCCCGGCATGGCGAAAAGCGCGGCTGCGCAGGCGCATGCCGATGCGCTGGGCAGGTATACAGGTGTGGCTGCGCGTAAGGCAATAGAACAGGGGTATGATCGCTTTATTGAATGAGTAATTAAAAATGAATAGTGAAGAATGAATGTGGCTTTTCGCAGTGCGAAAAGCTTCCTCTATTATTCATTAAACTCTCTTCCTTGGCCGCGCAGGATTATTATGGCATATCTTACAAAAATATGTTATCATTGTGTTAGGGGTATGTGTAACACGTATAATATTATATGGGAGAATTTGCCATGAGCGACGACAGCTTGGGGAAACCCGCATATCTCGACCACCTGACAGGCCTTGCCGGCCGGTATCATTTTGAACAGGATATGGAGGAAATCATTGCCGATGCCAGGAAAACGGGCGTCGGCGGGTTTGTCGTACTGATTGATATCGACGATTTCAAGGTGATCAACGACAGTTACGGCCACGACTGCGGCGACGAGCTGCTTATGAAGTTTGTGGAGCATCTTGCACAAGTGTTTCCGGAACCGGATATGCTGTTCCGCTTTGGCGGGGACGAATTTGCCATACTGCTGCGCGGCGCGGATGCGGTGGATGTGGAGGCCAAGCTGGAGGCGCTTTGCGCGCGTATGCATGAGCCATGGGATGTATTTGACATGGAAATTTACAAGGCATTTTCGGCAGGGGTTGTGGCGTTTTTTGGCGATGGCGCCAACGCGGGTATGTTGATCAAGCAGGCCGAGCTTGCAATGTATGATGCAAAGCAGAGCGGACGGAATAAGTACGTGCATTTCCGCGAGGAAATGAACAAGAAGGCGAAGGATAGGATGCACACCGAAAGGCTGCTGCGCCGGTCGATGGGTGGC
>DHOD01000160.1:7411-8003 GCA_002407725.1 Christensenella sp. UBA5399
GATGGAGGACAGGTTTAGCGGGTTTGAGGTGTTTTACCAGCCGGTGATCGGCATAGAAAGCGGCACTGTGGAAGGGGCCGAGGCCTTGCTGCGCATACGTGATGGGGACAACATTGTGATGCCGGGCGACTTTTTGCCTCTGGCGGATTATCTGGAGTTGATTGTGCCAATAGGCGACCATGTCGCGCGCACTGCGGCGCAACAATGCGCCAAAATATGCGATATGGGATTTAAGGATTTTTCTATGACGCTCAACCTGTCGGGCAGGCAGATTGCGCGTAAGGATGTTGTGGGCCGCATCAGCAAGGTGCTGGAATCGGAAGGGGTAGACCCGGGGCGCATTGCCGTATCGATCCGCGAGGATGTTCTGCAGGAGGACGCCGGGCGGGCCATAACGGTTGCCGAAGAGATGAAGGACGTGGGCATAGGCGTGGTGCTGGACGACTTTGGGAGTAACTTCGATTCGCTGGGGCATCTGAAAAATATGCCTGTGGATATGGTGAAAACATCGGTCAGTTTTATGGAAAACTTGGACGGCAACTATGCCACGGACTTTTTGAATTTGCTGATTCGTATGTGCAGGGACGAGGGG
>DHOD01000160.1:8156-24962 GCA_002407725.1 Christensenella sp. UBA5399
GGGAAGCTGGTGTGCATCAACGGCGTGGAAAACAATAAACACTATGGCTTTTGTATGGAATCGGGCGCGGACTATATGCAGGGGTTTTATATGTTTGTGCCGGGCGATGCGGAATGCCTTGAACGGCTGCTTTAGCATGGCCAAGAGGTAGAAGATGCCCAATATACTGGTGGCGGACGACGACAGGCAGACGCGTGAGAAAATAAAGGCGTATGCGATACGCAACGGTTTTGTGGTGGACGAAGCAACCGACGGCATTGCTGCGGTCAAAATGTTCTATCGCAAGGAATACGATATTGTCATCATGGATACGGTGTTGCCTGAGCTGGACGGGATCAACGTGGCGAAGCTGATCCGCAAGAGCGCGGGCGTTCCCATTATCTTTTTGACAGCCAAAAGCAGGGAGCACGAGCGGTTGGCGGGTTTTGACGCGGGCGCGGACGACTATGTGATCAAGCCCTTTTATGTGACGGAGCTTTTTGCGCGGATACACGTGATTGTCAACCGCAGCACAATGCCCATGACGCGTGCCGTGCTGAGCACAGGCGATGTATCGGTGGACAGGACGTCGCGCACCGTGTATGTGGATGGCGGCAGGGTGCCGCTGGCCCCACGTGAATACGACCTTTTGGTCTTTTTGATGGAAAACGCGAATACGGCGCTTTCGCGCGACGTGTTGCTGCGCGAGGTGTGGGGCGAGGATTTTGTGGGGACGGACCGCACCGTGGATACGCATATCAGAGCGCTTCGGGGCAAGATGGGCGCGTATGGGGATTGTATTGCCACCGTGTGGGGCGTAGGGTACAAGCTGGAGAAATGACGACTATTTGGTGTCCAGTTGTGCCGTTAATCACCCCAAAAGTCGCATTTTAAGGTTAATCCTTTACAAAAAATATATAAATGTGTATAATAAAACTGTGGATAGTCGCGTTGTGATGAGACTGACACAGCTTTTGTATTTACATCTCAATTGACCACGGCATTACACACGGTTTGACCATATTGGAAAAGGGATGGGTGTAACCACCTGAAATTGATATATTTGAGGATTGATGAATGGATGATAGGATTTTAAAAGTCCAGATGTTGGGCGGTTTTGCCGTTGACTATGGGGATTCCCCCGTGGTGATGACAGAAGCGCGAAACAGCAAAATGGTGCAGTTGTTTCAATATTTGCTGGTCAACCGCAACAAAATGGTGCGGCAGACAGAGTTGATTGACGTACTGCTGGAAGATGAAAAGTGCGGCAATCCGACAGGCACGCTGAAAAACATTGTGTATCGCCTGCGGAAGCTGTTGATGGCGGTGGGGATTCCCAAAGGCGTCATCGTATATAAAAAGAGTGCGTACGGCCTCTTTGGCGATGTGATCTATGACATTGATGTGGAACGGTTCGAGCAGATTGCGCGGGAGATCCAGGACGGCGAAATGGACGACGATGTGCGATTGGAGCTTTGCCTGACGGCGTCCGACCTGTACAAGGGGGAGTTTTTGAAAAAGGCTTCCGCCGAGCCATGGGTGATGACCAAATCGGTATATTATCAGGAACGGTACGTCACCAGCCTGCTGCATGCGTTTACAATTGTGCAAAAGTCAAAGCAATACGACCGCCTGCTGCCGGCGCTTAAAAAAGCTGTAAAAATGTACCCGTACGAAGAGGATATATACCTGATGTACATATCCTGCCTGCACGAGCTGGGCCGCACAAAGGATGCGGTGGCAAAGTACGAGGAAGTGGCGTCCATGCTGTATGACGACTTGGGCATTGGGCCGCCAGACAGGCTGCGAGCGCTCTACAAGCGCATTACCAGCGGGCTCAATGAAGAGGCCAATTCTGTGATCGATATCCGCTCGAAGCTGAGTGAAAAACACAGCGCGCGCGGGCCGTATTACACCAATATAGAATCGTTCTCCAGCATATTCCAGTTTGTGGTGCGCCACATGGAACGTAGCGGGAAGTCTGTTTTTCTGATGCTGTGCACATTCTCGGAGCTGGACGGTACGCCGCCTAAGATCGGCAGCAGGATGAGCAAGGTATCGCTGGCGTTTCAGGAGGCGGTGCGCCTGACCTGCAGGAAAGGCGACGTATACACGCGGTACAGCCCGTCGCAGTTTTTGCTGATGCTGATGGAGCTGAAGCACGAGAGCTGCGATGTGGTCGCAAACAGGCTGCGCCACTGTTTTTACCGGATGCCGCGCATGAGCAAGGTGCGCCTGACATGCAAGTATGTTTCGGCGGCCGATATGGATAACATACTGCAGGGCGTAGACCTGCGGGATTATGAGATCGACTGGAAGATTGACCCGGAGCAGGCCGAGCGCGAGGAAGAAGAGCGCATCATGGTGGATCAGGAACAAGCCTGGGTGGAAGCGCCGGAGCATCACAGGAAGAGATAAGAGGGAAATAACTAAAACGCTCGTCGATAGTTCGACGGGCGTTTTTTGCTGTTTGTATTACAGCGGCGTGTATGTCAATATGCCGTTCACACGGTGGCTCATGAAAAGCGTGACCCGATCAATTGTGAAATGCAGAGGCTGCGGCGCAAATGTGTTTAAATCCACCCCTGTGACATCCGCCTTGCGCGCGATGGTGATGTGCGGGCGTACAGGCTTGGGGTCGTACCGCATGCCGAGGGCATCCAGTTGTGTGCGCACTGCGTTGCCCAGTGCAATGACCGGTGCGGTTGGTGTGACGCCTGCCCACAGTATGGCGTTTGCGGGTTTGCCAAAGCTGCCCAGTCCGTCCAGCCGCACGCGGATGGGAAGCATGCCGCTGCCCGTGGCAATGGCGTGCTTGATATCATCCACTAGAGAAAGGGGCATGTCGCCCAGAAACGCCAGCGTGATATGGTAATTTTGCGGGGGCGAAAAGCTGCCCCGCACGTGCGGCTGGATATTGCTGGCGGCAACGTTGATTTCATTAATAATATTTTGGGGAAGCTGTGCGGCGACAAACAGTCGCGCCGATGTTTTCATAACTTTATGCGGGGCCGGGTCAGTTCGTGGCTTGCGTCAATCATGTTTTTGATCTCGAAGTCGGGCACGTCAGTGTCCAGAAACACGCTGTTCCAGTGCTGTTTGTTCATGTGATAGCCTGGCTCGACGCCCGTGTATGAATCGCGAAGCAGCTGTGCGCGGAGCGGTTCGCATTTGAGGTTGATGTGCAGCCTGCCATGGGCATGGATCATGAACACAAATGTTTTGTGGTTGGCCGTGTGACGGAAGGCGACAGTATCGTCATGGAACGGTTGATCACTGTATACCATGGGGAGAGAAAGGCAATAGTGTTTCAGTTCGTCCTCTGTCATGCGTCTTCCCCCATGTAGCGGGCGATAAAGCTGTCGACAGTGCTCCAGTAAAGCTGTGGGTTTACTTCGGACGCGAGGCCGTGACCGGCGCCTATGACGGCCAGCTTCTGCTTTTCGCAGGCGGCGGCTTCATAATTTTCCTCCAGCATATAATACGGCACAAATTCGTCCTCTGTGCCGTGGATAAACAGTGTGGGGATGCGCGACTGCTTAAGTTGATCGATGCTGGAAGCTTCCCTGAACGAAAAGCCCGCCCGCTTCTTGGTGAGCGCGTCGACAACGTACATAAAAGGGAATACCGGCAGGCCAAACACCTTTTTAAGTTGATAGGCGTATTCGTCCCAGACGGAGCTGTAGCCGCAGTCCTCGACGGCAGCGACCACATTTTTGAGCGGGTAGCCCGTGCACATCATGGTGCAAGCGCCGCCCATCGATCCGCCACTGATCACAATTTTGGCGTCGGGGGTGATTTGCAGTATCTGGTCTATCCAAAGGGGCATGTCCTGCGCATCCAGCCAGCCAAGACCCATATATTTGCCGCCCGTATTGCCGCAGCCGCGCATGTCGGGCAGCAGCACGTTGAAGCCTGCCTGGTGAAAGTGGTGCGCATAGCTGCCCATTTTGAGCCCACTGCCTGAAAAACCGTGCAACAGTATCACCCATTTGCGGGTTTGACGGGGCGCGGGCAATATGCGCCCAAAGAGCGACAGGCCGTCTTTGGCGGCAACGCGAAGCTCGATCAGCGGTTGCGCGGCAAGCCAATCGTTGGCGGATTTGTTCTTTTTGGGGCCGGCATCCTCGGCATTACTCTCGAAGACCTTGTCCTTGGGCGCGACACCCACCGCGACGTCGAATACTTTTTTGGAAATCATATAAACGACAACGAAAAAAAGAACGGCAACAGCAACGATCACCGCAATAATGACCCCGATCAGCATGTTTGGATATCCCCCCATACGGTGCTACTCCAATGCCTTTTTGAAAACCATCTCCAAAGCTTCGGCCGTGGGCGTGCCCTCGTGCACCTTGACATCCCCGATAAAAAATGTAGGGACGTACCGGTAATCGTAGCCTTCGGTTTTTTGGGGTTCGGTTTGTTCCTCGATGACCTCAAACTTGACCTCGCGATAGGCGGGATTGGCGGTCATCAGTTCATTCATCATCTGGAATGCCCGCTTGCAGTGCGGACAGGTGTCCAGTATCATCATTTTTACATGTTTGGGCATAATAGTAACCCTCCTGTTCTTATTGTACCATAAAATGCGCCTTTTAAAACCGCATATAGGCATATTTTATGATATAATAATAAAGTGAATATGCGCGCTGCGGCAACAAACGGGGGAAAAACATGAGTTATGCGGATCAGGTGTTTATAGAAAACTGCAAAGACATACTGGAGCACGGGTTTTGGGACACGGAGCTGGATGTGCGGCCGGTGTGGGAGGACGGGCAGAAGGCCCACACGGTCAAGAAGTTCGGTATTGTCAACCGGTATGACCTGCAAAAGGAATTTCCCATACTGACACTGCGGCGCACGGCGTTTAAAACGGCGGTGGACGAGCTATTGTGGATATGGCAAAAGAAGTCCAGCAACATCAACGAACTGGGCAGCAAAATATGGGATTCGTGGGCGGACGATATGGGTAGCATCGGCAAGGCATACGGGTACCAGCTGGGCGTGAAACACAAGTACCCGGAGGGCGAGTTTGACCAGGTGGACAGGATTCTGTACGATCTGAAGCACAACCCGCAATCGCGCCGCATCATGTCCAACCTGTACAACCACCACGACCTGAGCGAGATGCGGCTTTATCCATGCGCGTACAGCATGACGTTTAATGTGACGGGCGGTACGCTGAACGCGGTTTTGAACCAACGCAGCCAGGATATGCTGACGGCGAACAACTGGAACGTGTGCCAGTATGCCGTGCTTGTGCATATGTTTGCGCGGGTCAGCGGGCTTGCAGCAGGAGAACTGGTGCATGTGATTGCCGACGCGCATATATACGACAGGCATGTGCCGCTGGTAGAAGACCTGATTGCGCGTGAGCCGTATGGCGCGCCCGCAATGTGGATGGATAAAACGGTGGATGATTTTTATAATTTCACCAAGGACAGCTTCCGGCTGGACGGATACGAGTACCATGCATTTGACGTGAAGATCCCGGTGGCGGTGTGAAGGGCAAGGAATAAGGAATAAGGAAGGTATCGCTTCGCGATATATATTTTCTTTAATTGAATTGTATGGTTTTCGCTTCTGCGAAAAACCACAACAATTATTCATTCTTAATTAATTTTAGGGAGGCCATATGAATTTTATTGTCGCGGTTGACGAGGATTGGAACATCGGCAAGGACAACGACCTGCTGTTTCACATCCCCGCGGATATGCAGTATTTTAAGGAAAAGACGATGGGCAAGGTGGTGGTGATGGGCGAAGCGACGCTCAAGAGCCTGCCGGGCGGCAAGCCGCTGCCGGGACGCACAAACATTGTGCTGTCGGACGACCCTGCGTTTGACGTGCAAGGCGCGGCGGTTGTGCGCAATATGGATGCGTTGCGGCAGGAGGTAGGCAAGTACCCATCGGACGATGTGTTTGTGATTGGAGGCGCATCGGTGTACAACCAGCTGATGGATGCCTGTGGACGTGCGTACATCACCAAGGTAAAGGCGGTTGCCCCCGCCGATAAGCGCATCAACAGCCTGGACGGCCGCGATGGATGGGCGGTTGCGCACCAGTCGGGCGTCCAGAGCCACGATGGGCTGGAATTTGTGTTTACGATATATGAAAACAGCAACGTGAAGGAATAGGCGGCGGGGAAGAAGGGAATGACCGTATGAAAAAGGCGATATTGGCATGCATTTGCATATGCGTTGCGTTGGGGGCTGTGGCGTGCAGTTCCGGCCCGCAGTTAAGCGATCAGAATGTGGCGCTTGGCAAACAGGTGATACTGCTGACGGACAGCTACCTGAACGGGGAAGCCGCGGCCGAAGAGGTTGCGCCGGAAGTGGAGGCTTTGGCGGGTGGGGCGGCAAACGAACCGGCGAGCAACCAGGCGAATCAGGAGATGTTTGAGACGGCGCTCTTTATACTTTCAACAGACATCTATACCGCTTCGACAATGGATTTTTTGGGAACGGATAAAACTGAAATCAATGAAAAGATTGTAGAATACCGCGACAAGGTTGCGGCGCTGGTGGGCGAGCCAAAAAGATAATATGAATCTCAAAATGGTTTCTGATTATAAAAAGCCGTCCCTGTCGCAATGGCAGAGACGGCTCTTGAATTTCCCGGTAAAATAAATTCTGTTATGCGTTCAATATGAAATCGACGACGTCTTCCTTGGATTTGACGCCCACAAACTTGCCTGCGTTCATGCCGCCGTCAAACAGGTAGACGGTGGGAATAGACATGACGCCGTATTTTTTGGCGAGATCCTGCGCCTCGTCCACATTCACCTTGACGACTTTCAGGTTGTCTATCTCGCCGGAGACTTCCTCCAGGATGGGCCCAAGCATTTTGCACGGCCCACACCAGTCTGCATAAAAATCTACCAATACACGGCCCTTATCGTCCATAACTTCTGCCTGAAACTGGTCTTCGCTAATGTGTTTTACGCTCATATTCGTTCACTCCTTTAAATTTACAATGATATTTCTATCTTTATAATCTTAATATACACCCCAAAACGCGACGCTAAACAACCTGCGTTAGTTGAGTATACCTTCTGTTTTCTTGAATACCCAGTCGCGCTGCAGGGGAAAGCTGGCAATGAAAATCAGCAAATCCACGACAACCTTGACGCCCGTATTGGCAAGGTCGCTGCCGCCAAGGAGCGAGCCTATGCCCCATACCAGCAGCCATGACAACAGCAGTTGCCCCACCGACAAAATGATGAACCGGACGATGGCCCCTGCCGATTTGGCATGTGATTTGAACACTGCGCCGCGATTCAGTATATACGTCGCGATGGAGCAGAGTATACGCGATAGGACGGTTGCCGCCAAAATCTTGAATTCGCTCGCAAGCGCCATGAACACGTGTTCGAACAACAGGAACGTACCGATGTCCACAATGTAGGCGATCATTGCCGATATGCTGAATTTGATAAACACAAAATATAGCTTGAATGTCTTTGTAAGGATGTTCCAACCGGGCTGGGTATGTGTTTGCGCGTCCGTCATGACCTCGGTTACCTGCAAATCGTTGGCGCGGGCCTCAAGCGGCACGTTCATCAAAAAACAGCCCTCCTTGCCTTTCATCTGTGTCATCTTCAGGCAGGTCGCGGCGCTCATGCCGTAGAGTGATGTTTCGATATCGTTGGCGTCCACGCCCGACAAAAAGCCGAATATCACGGCGGGCAGGCTCTTTTTCTCCTTATGCGCGCGCGCGCCGGCATACAGCGCTTCGCCATCCGCCGTCACGGCGTCCGCCACTCTGGCAACGTCGGACGGTGAAAATCCATCCTTCTCGCTGACAGTTACAATATATTCGTACCCTTCGGCAAGCGTGCGCACCAATGTTTGGCGCACGGTTTCATCCGCCTGCGCGACCAGTATGTGCACAAAACCCGCCTGACGGAGCATATCCGCATAGCCTTCGGTTGTATCCGCGTCGGTTAGGGTTACAATCAAATTTTCATAATTCATAACAAAAAGTATTGTATCACCTGGAGGGATAGCTGTCAAAAACATGCATGGGTGCAGCCTGCTTGGCAAACGTGCGATGCGGCGGTATACTGGTTGTATGGAAACGATCAAAGCGCAAGAAGGCGGGCTTTCCGCCAATATGCTGAAGCTGGTTGCGATTGTGGCAATGACGTTGGACCACATAGCCCTGGTGTTTCTGACGGCGGGCGAACCGCTTTACATTGTGTTTCGCACGGTGGGGCGCATCACCGGCCCGGTGATGTTTTACTTTGTGGCGGAAGGATACCATAAAACGCACAATGTCAACCGGTATACGCTCCGGCTGGCGGTCTTTGCCGCTGTCAGCTATGTGCCGTTTATATTCTGCTTCAAGGGCAGCCTGCCCAACGCGGATAATTTCTGGAACTACAATGTTGTATTTACATTGTTTCTTGGGCTGCTGGCGCTGCGTGTGCGTCATGAGATCAAGGGCAAACTGCCGCTTAAGGTACTGCTGACGGCGCTGCTGCTGATACTGTCCGTCACAAGCGACTGGTACTATATCGGCGTGCTGTTTATATTGATGTTTGACATGTGCCGCGGTGATTTTAAAAAGCAGGCGCTGGGATATTGCTTGCTGACGCTTGCGTACATATTGCCGGGACTGACAGGCCCGGCGCGCATGCTGATGACCGGGCAGCCGTTTGATGTGACGGTTTTTATCAGCAACGTCTACCGCCTCGGCATGTTTATTCCCATAGTGCTGCTGTCACGCTACAACGGCAGGCTGGGGCGCGGGGGAACTGCCGCGAAGTGGAGCTTTTATATCTTTTATCCGGCCCACCTGCTGATTCTTGGGTTGATCCATCTGTATGTGGTGGGATGAGGATTTTGTGGCGCAACATGCAAAAAGGCACAAAAAAGAGCCGGCGCCCGTGATGTATGCACGTAAGCCTCGGCCCTGATTATAGCGTAATATATAAATTCCTTATATCATATTATTATGGGTTCATTTGCTTGATTGCATTGTGCAGCGCATCCAGCATTGCATCGTCCATACCCTGGCTGTCCACGCTGCCCATGGAAATGGCGGGTTTGTTTTTGCCGTGGAAATCGCTGCCGCAGGTCAGCAGGTAACCGTGCTCCAACGCGTAATTTTTGTAGATGTTGTTCTGCTCGGGGTTGTGGTAGCTGCTGAACGCCTCTACCCCCTTGACGCCGCATGCCATAACGGCATCCAGCAGGGCCATGTCCTCCTTGACGTTGTTGCCGGGGTGGGCGAGCACCGTCACGCCGCCGGTGCTGTCTATTGTGGCGACTGCCTGCTCAAACGGCATAAACTCCACTTCGCTGTACACCGGTTTGCCCTGGCTGCAAAAATCCCACCAGAAGTTGACATACGGGTTGTCGCTGCGCGCGCCGCCCTCGTAATAGGGCTGGAGCAGCGGATTTTTCTTGTCTGCATCGTATTTCATTGCGGCTTCGCCAATCATTTCGCCGCCAATCACGCCCCACTTGGAGAGCGCCTCGATGTCCTCGTCCAGAAACTCGAGGCCGATCTCACGCGCAAGCCGCACGCGCTCGCGCGAGGCATGCTGCTCCTGGCCCAGTATATCGTCCCAGATATCCCGGTAAACCTTGTCGGCATAATGAATCCCATAGCCAAGCAAATGGTATACGCGTCCGCGGAACATGCAGTCCAGCTCGACTGCGGGAATAAATTCGATATCCTTGTCGCGGCAGTAGTCGTCGGCGGCGGCAATGGAATTGACATTGTTGTGGTCGGCGATGGAAAAAGTCAACAGCCCGGCGTCCATGGCCATGTCGGCCAGCACGGATGCGGAAAAATCACCGTCGTCACTGTTTTCGGAATGCATATGAAGATCGATTTTGCTCATGGTACAACCTCCTGCGGGAACTGAAAAAATCCCCTCTATTCTTTGTAATGCTATACTAATATAAAAAGCGGTAAAAATCAAATTTGAGATGCCGTATAAACTTTTTGTCACCGAAAAAGCCCAATGCAGTGGTGGGCAGCGCAATCATATTATGTTTCATTCCAAAATGTATACGTTTTTATTGGTGAATAGTATAAGCCGCAGGCACATTGATCCCAGGGAAATACCTATAAGTGATACAAAAAAGCTTTCCACGATGCGGAAAGCTTTTGCCGTTATAAATTTACATAAACCGCTCAAACCGGTCGGCCGAAGCTTTGCATATGGGGCAGGCCTGCGGCGGCTCCTTGCGCGCGCACAGGTATCCGCATACCCGGCAACGGTATACGGGATAGGCGAGCGTCCCCGCAAACGCACCAGCAGCAGCCTTACCCTTCTTGCGTTCGCTGAGCGGCGGCCGCCGCTCGGGTACCTGCCGGTTCTCGTCGTATCGGTTGTTCACATACAGCGCACAAAAACAAGCGCCGTATTCGGCCAGATCGTCGTCGCGGTAATCGCAGGGGCACACGATGTCGGTATTCTCTTCCTTGGGGCCGAGCACAATCCGGCAAGGGCATGCCTCTATGCCGTACCGCTCGTTGTTGGTGAGCAGACCGGCCGCCAGGTTGCGGCAAAACTCCACATCAGGATTCAACGTATAGCCGCTGCTATCCGCGTCCGCCACCAGCTTGGCAAGCCGCGCCTCGGCCCTGCTTACGGCGTCATCCATGGCTATGCCCCCACAAGATCGCCCAGGGCGTCCACATCATAGCCCACAATGACATCTTCATCGTTTACCCAGATGGTAGGAAAGGAGCCAGTAGGATTCAGCGCCCGTTGCTGTTCCAGAGCCTCGTCCTGCTCGCCACCCTCAAGCAGGTCGACATCCACATAAGAATATGCGGCGCCATAGTCGGAAAGGAAGGTCTTTGTCTTTTTACACCAGCCACATGTGCTCAATGCAAACAGCTTGATATCGCCTACGTCTTTTCCGTCTACTTTTTTAAAATTTATCATAATGATCTCCTTGATGCCGGCTATACGTGGCCGGTTGTATTTATTGTTCCAACATATAAATAAACACGAAAGAGATTGTTTAGTCAGATGTTTTCTTTTTTGGCAGATTCATCCGCGACAGCAGTCAGCTGATCGCGTTCCTCCTCGTCCATTAGGTGGACGATGCCCATGACATCGTCGACGGGAAGGGAGAACGACATGCCGCGGCCCTCTGTCATCAGGCCCGCGCCCTTGCAGATCGCCTTCATGATCGTTGCCTTCTCCTCGGCGCCCACCACGGTCAGCACGACTTCTTTTTCGGGCTCTATGCGTATGCCGAAAAACTTCTGCCCCTCGTGAATGCCTGTGCCGCGCGCATATAATATGGTGCCGCCATGTGCGCCCGCATCGCGTGCGGCGTCCATCACCTGATCGGCAAATCCCCTGTTTACCACTGTCACTATAAGCTCATATTTCGTTTTGTCAGCCATAGCCATAACTCCTTTATACATGAGGGCGCATTGATGTGCCCTGAAACGATTTCAAACAATCTAAGACAATGTGCGCCGTATCTTATCCGCCGGGCTTACCGTTTGTCAGCGCGCCGCTGTACAGCCTGTCAAACAGGCCTGCAATAAACTTCAGTGTCATCGGCCCGCCCACGCTGCTGATCGGTATGCTAAAAGCGATGCCGTTGCCCGGCTCGTCAAAATCCATCGCTTCTTTGATCTTTTCCCACACGACGGGAAAAAGGTCTTCGGTCACCACGCTGAGCACAATATCCTTGTCGGTTTCGCCCAGGCCAAGGTAATCCAGAATCTCCGACTTTGCAGTGCCCCGGCCCATTAACAACAGGTGGTATGTCACAAACTCTGTTTTGCACAGGTCAATGAGCTTGTTGCCCTTGCCGCGGTTTACAATGGTCACCAGCAGTTTGACCTTTTGCACATTGACCATTTTATCAATACTATAACTTTGATGTTGCATATTCAAAAACCAATTTGCCTTTCCGCCCGGATTCCCCCCTGATTTTGCGCCTGCACAGGCTGGCAGCCGCGGGGGTGTATCTTTTCTCTCAGTATATTTTCACGTATGTATTACATATCGATAATTTCATCCTCGTTTTCAAGTGCCGCAGCGTCGATTGCTTCCGGTAATGTTTCGGGCGCGCGCGTTGTTTTGATCTTGTACACAAGCCCCATGATTTGGATGGTAATGAGCGGCGTCATGGCGACCATTGCCACAAGGCCAAACGCATCGGTCATGACGTTGCCGCCCACCGCTGCCGAAGCGCCCATTGCAAAGGGCAGCAAAAATGTCGCTGTCATGGGCCCGGACGCAACGCCGCCCGAATCGAACGCGATAGCCGTAAAGACCTTGGGCACAAGGAACGACAGCACGATTGCGATCGCGTAGCCGGGCAGTATAAAATACCAGATGGAGAGGCTGGTCAGCACCCGGATCATGGCGAGGGCGACAGAGACTGCAACGCCTATGGAAAGGCTGAGTAGCATGGACCGGCGCGAGATTGCGCCTACGGTGATTTCCTCCACCTGCTTGTTGAGCACATGCACGGCGGGCTCGGCCATGACGACGAAAAAGCCCATGATGGCCCCCAGCGGGATCAGTATCCAGCTGTACCCGGAGGCGCCCAGGGTCTCTCCCAGATAATTGCCGATGGGCAGGAAGCCGACGTTGACGCCTGTCAAAAAGAGTACAAGGCCAATAAACGTATACCCCAGGCCGACAACCATTTTGATGATTTGGCTTTTAGGGAGCTTCAGGAATATAAACTGGAAGATCATGAAAAAGGCAATGATGGGAAGGAGCGCAAGCGCCACTTCTTTGAAATATTCAGGGAACGCATGGCCAAACTGTGCAAACAAATCGCTGAAGCTGTGCACGGCCACGGCGGCAGACTCGGTGGCGGCCGCTGTTCCGGCGTCATAGAATATGCCCAGCAGCATGACTGCCATGATAGGGCCTATGGAGCACAGCGCGACAAGCCCGAAGCTGTCGTCCTGTGAGCTTTTGCCGCCGCGAACCGCCGCGACGCCTATGCCCAACGCCAGTATAAACGGCACGGTCATCGGCCCGGTTGTCACACCGCCCGAATCGAACGCAACGGAAAGGTAATCGGGCGATACAAATGTCCCCAATATAAACACGGCGACATAAAATATGATGAGCAGCAACCGCAGGCTGATTTGGAAAACAATGCGCAGCAACGCAACAACAAGAAAGATGCCCACGCCGATGGCGACGGTCAGGATCAGCACCATGTTGGGGACGCCGGGCACCTGTGATGCAAGCACCTGTAAGTCCGGCTCGGCTATGGTGATCATAATGCCAATGATCAGCGAGACAACGATCAGCAGTGTAAGGTTACGCGATTTGGTCATAGAGGAGCCGATATTCTCGCCCATGGGCATCATGGACATATCCGCGCCCAGTGTAAAAAG
Organism: Christensenella sp. UBA5399; assembly: GCA_002407725.1. Taxonomy (GTDB): domain Bacteria; phylum Bacillota; class Clostridia; order Christensenellales; family Christensenellaceae; genus UBA5399. Next base: position 21,488 of record DHOD01000160.1, read on the forward strand.
TCCCATACCCAGTATCAGCAGGAAGGAGCCGACCAAAAAAAGCGCCAGTGTGCCAAGTGGCATAGGCGTAATGGTAAAGTGTAATATCAACACAATGATGGTGATGGGGAGCACGGACGTCAAAGATTCCTTGATTTTGGTGGCCAGGTTGCGGTTTAGCTTGCGCCTGCCGGACTTGATTTTTTCAGCTTTGGCCCTGTCCAATGAAAACGCTCCCTTCCTGTTTTGTTCATATCAATTCTGCACGAAAAGGTGCAGAAACTTTTTTGGTAATATAGGCAATCAACCCTAAAACAGCCACCGGGACTGTTTTAAAGTTGATGCAGTATACATAGAAGTATATTACACAACGGAGGGTGTGTCAAAAGAACATCGTTTTTGTAGCAATATCCGATTCCAGCATTTCGGCGGTGCCGGCGACTTTGACACCCTCAATGAGCTCGGGGGTAAGAACCTCCAGAAGCTCCATGCTGCCGGTGTTGGCGTACAGTTCCACGCCGTTGGCAAGCGTTGTCTTGATCAGCGAACGGATATCGCCCGCGCCGACATTTTTGAGCGCATCCATATATAACCGCGTTTCGCGTCCCGAAAGGTTGGACGCGCCCCGGCCCTTGAGCTTGAGACTTTTGAAACCACGCCTTACCAATCGGAAGGCGGCCCGCTCCTCCTCGCCGGGAACCACAACCGCAGCCAGGCCAAGCGATGTGAAGTGCATGCTGACCCTTTCGCCCATTGCCGTGGCGGCATTTGCCATCACAAAGGCCTCTGCAACCCGCGCGAGGTCGTCTGTGCCGACGACAATCTTGCGCTTGCCCGCATCCTGGGGCGCGGATTTGATCACACCGGCCTTAAATACGCCGTTTGATACGGATGTATCCTGCAGCTGCGCGCCGCACGAATTGGCCCACGCCGTGATATCGCGCTCTGCGGCGGGGTCGTTTAGCGTGATATGCAGCACGCTGCCAGGCGCCATATCCTTCATGGCGGCGGTGATTTTGATAAATGTGTAAGGCGACACCATTCCCGTGAGGTCCAGCGCGCGGTTTTCGGCGGTTTTTGCCGCCTGTGCGGCAGGGGCAGCCTCCGCCCTTGGGGCGGCTGTAGCTGGCATGGCTTGCGGTGCCTGTTGCTTGAGGCCGATCACGGCGCTCAGCAGCTCGAACCCGCCGCTCAGGTTGTATGCGTCAAATCCGTTTTGCATCAGCAAACGGGTGGCGACATAGCCGCGTGCGCCGCTGTGGCACATGATATATACTTTTTTATCCCGGGAAAGCGCGCCTAAATTGTTGCGCAATGTGGACAGGGGGATGTTGATGTAACCCTCGACATGGCCCGCGTCGTATTCGGCGGGGGTGCGGACGTCCACAAGCTGTATGCTGCCGTCACGCGACAGGCCGGCGACGTCGTGCCAGTGGTACTCCTTGAGGAGGCCGGACAGCACGTCGGTGATAACCATACCGATTGTGTTGACCGGATCCTGCGGGGTGGAATACGGCGGCGCGTAACAAAGGTCGAACCGCGCCAGGTCGGCCGCTGTTGCGCCCATCGCGATGGCGGCCGCAAGCACATCCGCGCGTTTTTCCGCGCCGTCCCTGCCCACGACCTGCGCGCCCAGTATTTTGCCGGTGCTTTTTTCAAACAATGCCTTAATCATCATGTGGGCTGCGCCGGGGTAATAATCCGTGTGGTTCCGGGGATATACATAGGATTTATCGTAATTCAGCTCCTGCCGTTTTGCCGTCTTCTCGTTGAGGCCGGTCACGGCGACGGTCATATCGAACACCTTGACGACGGACGAGCCCTGTGTGCCCATATAACGCGAATGGATGCCGCATATGTTGTCGGCGGCAATCCGCGCCTGCTTTTGGGCAGGCCCCGCCAGAGGAGCGGAACTAAACATGCCCGAGGGTACGGAAGAGAGCTGCACGGCATCCCCGACCGCATAAATGTCCGGGTCGCTTGTACGCATCTCTTCGGAGACGATGATGGAGCCGATTTTGTTGACTTCGAGCCCCGCGATTTTTGCGAGTGAGCCGTCGGGCCGGATGCCTGCTGCAAGCAACAGGAAATCCGCCTGTACGGTTTCGCTGCCCACAGCGACATGCAGGGCATTGCCTTTGTCCGTAACGGACTGGATGCCGCTTTCCCTGATCAGGCGCACACCTTTTTCTTCCAGGTGGTTGTGCACGATGGCCGCCATTTCAAAATCCAGCGGGGGCAGTACCTGATCGGTCAGCTCTGCAACGGTGACGTCAATGCCGCGGAGCTTCAGGTTTTCCGCCGCTTCGATACCGATGAAACCGCCGCCCAGCACAAGCGCGCTTTTGGGATTATGCTTTTCGATAAACGCATGCAGCCGGAATGCGTCCTCTATGCTTTTTAATGTGAAGACTTTTTCGGAATCGATGCCGGGGATGTCCGGCGCGGCAGGCCGCGCGCCCGGCGCCAGCAGCAGCTTGTCGTAGCTCTGGCGGTATGCTTCGCCCGTGATGTTGTTTTTGACCGATACGGTTTTGGCTGTGCGGTCGATGGAGACAACCCGGCTGTTGATGTTGACTTTGAGATTATACTTTGCCGCGAAGGCCTCGGGCGAGGAGCCCGATATGGCGGCGGCGTTTGGCACTACGCCCCCTATGTAGTAGGGGATGCCGCAGGCCGCGGTGGATATGTACCCGCCGCGTTCGAAAATAATGATTTCCGCGTCTTCGTCCAGCCTCCTGAGCCGTGCCGCGGCTGTAGCGCCCCCGGCAATACCGCCCACGATCACATATGTCTGTTTGTCCATTATTTATTCCTCCGTGCGGCAATATAGTATAATACCCAGATGGCCAGGCAGGCAAAACAGGCCACCAGTGTTGTCTGTAAGAAGCCGGGCGAGTCCAGCTCGATAGAAAAACGGTATACGCTGAGCATCATGGTTGCAAAATAATTGATGATCACGATTTGCACAGCATTCAGCATGATTTTCAACAATATATATTGGATTTCAACGTTGCCAGCGTTGATTTCTACGGGAAACCGTTGCAATCTGGGAAAACGCGCTATCAAAAACACCAGCCCGGTCAGCAGAGCCCCCAGAAGGAAGATGCCGGTCAGCACGACCCGCATGCCGTAGCGGCCCACCAATCCGTCGGAATTGGGCGCGCCCGGAATGTCCTGCGACCCGGCTGTCAATGCAAAAACCACAACCAGCGCGATGATTCCCAGCATGGAGATGACTTCCAATACTGCGCGGATGTACCGAAGGGCGGTATATTGTTCATGGGTTTTTTCCAAAAAAAGCGCCTCCGTAACCCCATATATTGTTTAAAACGCACTCTTATCGGCGAGGTATTCCCCTACTTTTTCCATCGAGATGCGCTCCTGGCTCATTGAATCGCGGTTGCGCACCGTGACGCAGCCGTCGTCCAGTGTCTCGAAATCCACGGTCAGGCAATAGGGCGTGCCGATCTCGTCCTGACGGCGGTAGCGCTTG
>DHOD01000160.1:25229-25475 GCA_002407725.1 Christensenella sp. UBA5399
CGCGAGCGCCGGATGCAGGCGCAGTACAGTGCGCACGTCGCCGTTTTCAAGCTCTTCTTCGTCATACGCGTCGCAAAGGAAGGCAAGCGCCACCCTGTCGCAACCGAGCGAGGGCTCGATACAGTAGGGAACGTATTTTTCGCCCGTAACGGGATCCATGTATTCCATATTCTCGCCCGAATGCTCCATATGGGCCTTCAGGTCGAAATCGGTCCGGTCGGCAATACCCCAAAGCTCGCCCCAGCC
>DHOD01000160.1:25667-25874 GCA_002407725.1 Christensenella sp. UBA5399
AAGCTCGCCCCAGCCAAAGGGGAATTTGTATTCGATATCCGTGGTGGCATTGGAGTAATGGGAGAGCTCCTCCTTGTCATGGTCGCGCAGCTTGATGTTTGCATCGTCCATGCCCAGCGAGAGCAGCCAGTTGTGGCAGAAATCCTTCCAATACGCAAACCACTCGAATTCTTCCTTTGGATCGCAGAAAAACTCCAGCTCCATCTG
>DHOD01000053.1 GCA_002407725.1 Christensenella sp. UBA5399
AAGGATTGGGGGGCACGCCACCCTCATTATTTGAAACGCGGCATCGCGTCAAAAGGTTCCTCTGAATCTTGTTATATAGTATTATATTTCTCCTTTCTTTTGAATTTTAAAAGCCTTTCTTAAGATTTTATGAAAAAGGGCCAAGCCGTCCTGTCTTGGGTGGCAGCTTTTCATAAAGAAGCGTTAAAAAAATCAACCACGAACGCGGACTTGAATGTTCACCCCACAAAAAAGGATAAATGATATAGCGGTAAAACGCAACGTATGAAAAACACATCATACTAAGCACAGCGCATGAATAAGCAACGTCAGCAGGGCAGTTGGATTTGCAGGAAAACGATAACGTTATGCCTTTACCGGTGTAATCCCCGGCACAACTGGGGACGGCGCCGGTAAAGGCATAAGTTCACGATTTGCTAATAACGCGACAGGAAATATCGGACGGCATGATACGAGTTGCTGTTTGATTTATACCCAGATCTATTGCAAAGCGGATGCGCTGTACAACGAAAGATTATACAGTTCCCCTTCGCTGACATCCGTAACCAGGCAGTATTCTTCACCGTTGTAATTGAAATAATAAAACGGCAGATCCTCGTCGTACGCTTTGTTGTATATCGTTTCCTCGCGCGCGCCAAGGCCTTGCATCGTCGCCTTGATTTCTGCTTCAGAATTCGCCATGCCGCACCCGGCCAATGTCCAACTGCCGGCATGGCCACTATTTAGGGCAATGCCAATAACGGCATTATTTTCGTTTATCATAAACAACAATGTGTTTTCAATGCCGTCGCTGTCATAATACAAGCCCCCGGAATCAGTTCGTGCCGGTTGGCCAAACGCTTCAATGACCTTGGAGCTGTCCCCGCCCATAAAGACGGCAAGGTCATTTTCACCGACAGTTTCGGTATTGGCAGGCGCGGGGGCTGCTATGGCGTCCTCGGGGGCGGGCCCGAGGTATTCCAAATTAATGATGGATACTTTGTCCTTCTCAGCCATCGTTAATGATATTACCGCGGTTCCTCCATTTAAATCCCCCATTAATCTGATCACTACGGCATTATCAAACATGGTATCATCTATATCTTGCGTGACAAACCCCTGATCCATGAGTTTTTGTAATGATTCCTCCATATCCGTATCGCATTTTACCCCCAATACAGAAAAATCACTTCCCGGCCAAATCATTGCCAGATAAGCGCGGCCGTCCTTGAAGGTGAGAACGTTACGAAACCCCTCGTCAAGAATGGGCCTGCCATCACTGGTGATAAGGAATCCGTCAAACTCCCCGTTTCCTGTTTTTTCATAATAATATGTGATCTCACCGTTGCCGACCATTTCTTTTTCGACCGGGGCTCCGATCAGGCTGATGATTTCATCTTCTGTGCGTCCAATAATCTGGCCCAAATCTTTCGGATCAACATTTGCGGGCGGGGCGGCGATCGGCTTTTCTTCTGTGCTTACGGGTGCGGGGTCTTCCGGTTGCTCTGTACTTGCGGGGGTGTTGGTTGCGGCAGCTTCCACGGTGTTGCTGGCTGGGGGAGTACTGGCATCCCCGTTGCCGCAAGCGGTAAATAAAAGTATCAATGCAAACATGAGCGCAATGAGCGGCAATCTCTTCATCGACGGTTGATTGACTTTGCGCCCGCTATTCTCGGTCAGTTTTTTAATGGGTATCATTATATCTTCCTCCCTGGTGACACGGTATTCGTTTCGCATTCATTATATGGCATTCACCAAATATTTACAAATGTGGGATTCCGGTTTGTTGCTATGCAAGCTTTTATTTTCCGGCCGATGCCTTCGCCGCCAAGCGCCGGGGATATTTGTTGACTATACAGGTGAAAATGTGTTTATTTTATTTATGAAAGTAACGTAGAAGGAGTGAAACACATGTGCAGCCGATATGTAATTGATGCAAATGTAAAGGAAGCGTGCGAATTGCACGAGCAGATCAGACAGGTCAAAAAAGCGAAGAAAGCAAAATATGGCGAAATAAACGCCGGTGATATTGCGCCTGTGCTGATGCAGGGCGAAGCACGGGTGATGTGTGTGCCGATGATATGGGGATTTTTGAACTGGGATAAGAAAAGCTGGACGTCAACGTGCGGGAGGAAGCGGTTCCGGTCAAAAAAAGCTTCAACAAGCTGCTTACGGAGAACTGCGTCGCAATCCCTACCAATGGATATTACGAATGGGCGACAGAGGAGTTTACGGGCAATAAGAATAAATACAGGTTTTATGAAAAGGGTGAGGATACGCTCTACATTGCCGGGTTGTACAGAACGTTCTATAACAGGGGATGGTCCATCAGGGAGCGCTTTATTATACTGACGACAAAGGCGAATACCAGTGCGAAGACGTATCACGACAGGATGCCTGTATTGTTGAAGAAAGATGAGATTGCAGACTGGGTGTCGGGCCGCGACCCTATGGCATACCTCAGCCGGGAACCATTTGCGGTCGAATCGGAATTGACGATCGCGGATACGGGCGAAATGAATACGGTCAACTCGCTTTAGGGAACCATGATAAAGGTAATGATTGGTAAAATATTCGTAAGATTTAGAAGGGCGTTTAAATAACTAACAGGTATTCCTCTATGGTCAATGAGCCTCCGGCGGATTTTATAGTTTTCGGCTTCGCCGACTTAAGGGGCAAGCCCCTTAAGGAACCCCGGATATCAAATCCATAGTAAAGGAAATACCATAAAAAAGGAAATTCAAAAAACCATAGTTTATTCCAATTTTCGCAAGGCGGGATTTGGGGTAGTATAGCACCGTAATCAATGTGATTACGATGTTTTGTCGGAACCATTTATAAATATAAAATAGAAGTTGTCTGTAGTGAAAATAAGCGCTAAAAGGGTCCCCGCGCGAGCCCAGCGTAGCGGGTCGTGTGGGGAAGAGGAGCAGCAACGGAGCATACGAAAATCCCTCGCGTCTTTTGCGAGGGATTGAAGTGCAGCGTAGTTTGCTGCGACGTGGTACACCCGGTTGGAATCGAACCAACGGCACATGGCTTAGAAGGCCATTGCTCTATCCCCTGAGCTACGGGTGCATTTTTTACGCTCATTTATTCTATCTTTTTTTGTGGGTATCGTCAAGCCGCATCACCCAAAGGGAGCGGGCGTGTCGATATCAACAATTTTTGGAACGATGCCGTATGCGCCGATCATCATGGCACAGACTGTCATATCGCCGCGCGACCGTTCGCCCGCGGCGCCGGGGTTGATCAGCCAAATCCCGCCGATGTTCTCCATGTACGCGACATGCGTATGCCCAAACAGCATAGCGGCTGCCTCGTGCTCCTGCGCGTAATACAGCAACCTGTCGTATGAAAACTTTGCCTTGAGCAGGTGCCCATGGGTCAGTATGATTTTGTGGTTCTTGATGGTGACTTCCTCAAAGTCCTGCGCGCCCGATCCGGGATCGCAATTTCCGCGCGCAAAAAGCACCTTTGTATCGGGCATTTCCCGCTCCAGCCACAGGGCGTCCCGTACATTGTCGCCCAGATGAAACAGGTAATCTGCTTGTTTATAAGCCAGCGCGATTTTGCCGAGGCTGGCGTTATTGCCGTGCGTATCGCTGACAGCGACGGCCTTTATGGATTGTTCCTTCATTGCAGCCGGGATACTTCTTCTTTGAGCCGCTCCAGCGCTTTTGCCCGGTGGCTGATCTCATTTTTAATCTCCGGCGGCAGCTCGGCAAACGTCAGGTTGTGGCGCTCATCCAAAAACAGCGGGTCGTACCCAAATCCATTTTCGCCACGGGGCGCATCCAGCAGCAGCCCTTCTGCAAACTCCTCGACGTACAACAGTTCCTTGCCCTTGCGTGCCAGCACCAGCGCACATACAAATCGCGCCCTTTTGTTTTCCTTGCCCTGCATCATCTCTATCAGCTTGGCGTTGTTGCGTATATCGTCCGCGCCCTCGCCCGAGAACCGGGCCGAATACACGCCCGGCGCGCCGTCCAGGGCGTCCACGCACAGGCCGGAATCGTCGGCGAGCACATCGCCGTCCGTGATCTCGCTGATCTCAATTGCCTTTTTGGCGGCGTTCTGGTGGAATGTTGTCCCGTCCTCCACCACGTCGACATCGATGCCCGCGTCCTTAAGCGACAATATCTCGTCATAAAAGCCCTTCAGTATTGCTTTAATTTCTCTGATTTTCCCTTGATTGTTAGATGCTATGACCAGTTTTTTCATTTTTGCCTCCCGTATACCAAGATAAGATAATTTTAACATAAAATGATTGCATATGGTATAATGAACCACTGATGGAGGAATGAAAATGACACTGGACGGGTTGACGCTCAGCATTGTAGTGCGCGAGCTGCGGGAAAGCATCATGGGTGCAAAGGTACAGAAGGTTCTTATGCCGGGGCGCGAGGAGCTTGTTTTTGGGCTGTACGTGCCCGGTACGGGAAACATACGGCTGGTTGCATCTGCGGACGCGGGCGATTGCGCCGTGTATGTCACAAATGCGGCAAAGAGTAACCCCAAAACCCCGCCCTCGTTTTGTATGCTGCTGCGCAAGCATCTGATTGGCGCAGTGATCGAGAATATTGAACAGACCGGCCTCAACCGTGTGGTGACCATATACTTTTCGGCTAAGGACGAGCTGATGCGCCCTGTGTCGCCACGGCTGGTGATAGAGATCATGGGCAAGTACTCCAACATCATACTGACGGATGGGGGAGGGAAAATTATCGACAGCATCAAGCGGATATCCATGGACCAGAGCAGCAAACGGCAGATATTGCCCGGACTGCCATATGCCGACCCGCCCCAACAGAAGTTTGATCCGCTCGGCATTTCGCAGACAACACTTGACGAGGCGCTGGTGACCAAGAAGGATACGCGCATCATATCGCACATTACCTCCACATTCGAGGGGATATCGTCGCAGACCGCGGCAGAGGTGTTATGCCGCGCGGGCATTGCCGCCAGCTTTATCAGCGAGTTTTCGGGCAAGCAGTTCGAGCGGATCGGCTTGACCATCAAGGACTTTATGGAGACGGCGCAAGAGACGCCGCGGCCTTGCGTCCAGTTCAACGAGGACGGCCTCCCGGTGTTTTTCTCCTGTGTGCCGTACAAAACATTTCCCGATACGCACCGCAAGTCGTTTGATCATTGTAATGAAATGCTGGACTTTTATTACACGCGCCGTGCGGAGATGTTCCGCCTGTCCCAGCAAAGGGAAGCGCTTGAAAAAAATATCGGAAAGCTGCTACACAAGCTGGATAAGCGGATCAATATTTACAGGAACAGTATAGCGGACGCCCGGCGCGCCGGTAAAGTGAAGAAGCGCGCGGATGCCATCACCGCCAACATATACAGGCTGAAAAAGGGCATGGCGGATTTTGAAATGGTCGATTATGAAACGGGGGAGCCGGTTACAGTTGCGCTCGACCTCTCGATGACGCCGCAGGAGCTTGCGCAAAAGCTGTATAAAAAGGTGGCAAAGCAAAAGACGGCGCTCGCGATGAACACGGTGCGCCTGGACGATGCGCTGGAGGAACAGGATTTTTTGCTGGGTGCGCTGCATTATGCCGAAAACGCGCAAACAAGCAACGACATAGAAGAGATCAAAGCGACGCTGGTCAAGGCGGGATATTTGCCTAAGCCGCCAAAGGGGAAGGCGAAGGAAGAGAGCGAATCGCAGCCATTGCGCTTTACATCACCTTCCGGTTACGAGATTCTGGTAGGAAAGAACGACAGGCAAAACGACAACCTGACCATGCGCACGGCGGGCAGGGACGACATCTGGTTTCACGCGCAAAAAATTCCGGGATCGCATGTGTTGCTAGTCACGGACGGCAAAACATTGGACGAGATTGACGACGAAACGGTTGTCTATGCGGCGCAGCTTGCGGCTGCGCATTCGCGCGCCCGGCAATCGGGTAAGACGCCCGTGGATTATACCCAGCGTAAAAATATAAAAAAACCGCCGGGCGCACGGCCCGGCAAGGTTATTTATGACGATTATTTTACCGTATATGTAGATGCGGATAAAATAGAGCGCAAGCAGTAATTCTGATCATACCAATTCCATTTAAAAAACATTACATGTTTTTTATAGCGCGAAGCGCGTTTGGAATGGCATGAGATGCGTTCCGCGCCGATTTTGCGCGGAACAGAGGCTCGCCATCGGCGAGGTGTTTTCAAATTATTGCGGTTTTTCAAACGGCTGCGCAGGCAAGCTTTGCTAGAAACTGCTATGCAGCATACTTTGTTGTATCTGCGCTATGCGCTACTTTAAGTTGAATTGCTGTAAAACAACGTTTTTAATTTGAAATTAATATCAGATCAGGCTGGAGAACACCAGGAGATTTTTTTCGCTGATACCGTACTGTTGTGCAAAAGCTTTTTTCGCGGCGGTTTCCAAATCGCGCGCATTGTCATACTCGTTTGTCTTCAGCAGCGCAAGTAGCATCATATCGACGTCGGCCGGGTCGATGGACGCGATGTCCAGCTCGTCGGCGATGTCATAATCGGCGTACAGTTTGACGCCGTATGCGTTGTTGCTGGACGAACAAAAGCTGCTCAGGCTCAGCATATCGTCTTTATTGAGGTAGATCACATAATCGTTCAGCTTCACGATTGCGTCCTCGTGCCTGTATTTGGCGTGCAGGTTGCATTCTGTTGCGTAAAGCTCCTGTGACGTCATTTGCTTGACCGTGATATCTTCCTCATAATATTTTGCGCCGTTTTCTTTTGCGGTATCCTGTAATGTGCCGGAAAATTGCAGGCCGCAGGCTTCTGTAAATCCTGCCTGGCCGACTTCGCGCAACCCGCTGATTTTGCCCTGCGCGTCCCTGTCCGCCAGCACATATGCGCCGACATCCACAAACAACCCGTTTGTCATGGTATAGTTTTCCGGGTCGTAAAAGGCAGCGAGGGGTTTGTCGCCATACCACCACAGCCCTGTAGCCGGAATATATTCCAGACCGTACGGCTTGTATTCCTCAAGCTTCTCTTCGTAGGACGATTCGCCGCTGTCAGCCGCCCACGCTTCACTCACCGTAGTGGCGCTTGATTCCGCGCCATATGCCACATCAGCGCTGCCGCCATTTACAACAAGGGGAAACTCTTCGGTGATCGCCGCGGCCATACCGCCGCTATACCCATAGTTTTCCACCGCACCATAATCCTGCACAAGCCCTTCTGTAGCCGATTCCATATCAGCATACAACTTTTTGGCGATGGAACACCCGTATGTACTGATCAACAGCACTGCCGAAGCTGCCGCTATGCTTACCGCCTTGATCACAACTGTTTTTTTCATTGATTACGCCTCCCTTTTTTCAATACTATAATCATATCCGCACAACATTAAGTCCCGGTTACAGGTTTCTTAAAATTCTATTACAACGTTTTGATTTATAATACTATATTGCATCCGCGATAAATGCGAAAAACTAAATATGGATTTCATGACATGTATATGGTATGATGCAAGCAATCAATCGCGCGGACAAGAAAAAACAGGCTTTTTACTGCGGAGATTCCGGCTGGACGGAAGGAACAAGCATGACAAGTATAGAACTGATAGACCGGTTAAAACTGCACGGGAAGGTGCTCTCCATTAAGCGGATGGAGGAAACGGCGCAGGACCCCGTTAAACAGAAAGGGTGCGCGCTGTATGCATTGAAAAAGGCGCTGGAGGGGGAGACTGTCTTTGTGTCTCAGGATGGTTTGGGATGCAGGGGCGCCGCAAAAGGATTCGGTTTTTCTGACGAAATACCCGACATACCGGGTGGCGCGGGGCATTTCCTTTCCTATGGCGGGGGGGAAGGCGCGCCGCCGGGCGAGCGCATCAAATGTTCGCCGGAGCTGGGGGAACGTCTGTTTGCCATCCAACCCACGCACGTCATGGACGGGTATAAGTGCATCCGCGTAAAGCCCTATGAGGATGAAGACGATGCAGATACCGTGACTGCGCTTGCAACTGCGGACCAACTGTCGCTGCTGATTCACCTTTTCAGCTTTCGCAAGGCGATTCTGGACGAGGTATACGCGCCGATGGTGTCGGGGTGTGCATCCGTGTTCCGCCTGCCGTTTGGCGAAATAGAGCGGGAGGCCCCGCGGGGCGTGATAGGCAATGTGGACCTGTTTGCCCGTTCGGGGTTTGACCGGGGCACCTTCTTTTTCACCATAACCGGCAAGGATTTTGCAACGGTGGTGCGCGATGCGGAAGAGAGCGTGCTGGCGGCGCCCATCGCAAAAAAAGTGCTCCAGCGGCTTTGATAGATTCATGCAATTTTCCCTTGCTTTTACAGGTAATAAAATGTAAAATGAATATGGTGACTGTAAGAAGGAATTGCAGCCACATGTTGTGCTTGAGTAGCTGGGTTTTGGAATCATTCTACAATTTATAGATCCCGCTGCTCATATTAAATTTTACGGAGGTATATTTTTATTATGGAAAGTGGTAAAACTTTGGGAATCGTGTCTTTGATACTGGGTATCGTATCAATCGTATTCTGTTTCATCAACCCGATCATAGCACTGATTTGCGGTATCGTAGGCCTGATCCTTGGCGTAATGGCAAGGAAGAGGCTTCCCAGTGGAATGGCGACGGCGGGCTTTATTCTTTCGCTCATTGGCCTGATAATCTCTGTCATCATGTTTATTGCAGTGGCTGCTTGCCTTGGGACTGCACTGGTTGGGCTGGGCGCGCTGGGCGCTATGATATAGGTTAGGCTAGAAACCTATGGCAAACAAAAAAGACCTGTGCAACATTTGTTGCACAGGTCTTTTTTAGTCTCATGTTTTTATTTTGCCATCTGGTAAATTTTTGCGATATCATCGCGGCGGAGAGCCTTGAAAACGCCCAGTACGCGCCCGTCGTTGCGGCTGCACTTGCGCGAGAGCTCATAGATTTGCGCATCCGTCAGGTCCACGCCCAGCTCGCTTATGGAAACCGGCATGTTGATGGAGCGGAAGAAATCTTCCATTGCCTCTATGCCTTTGGTTGCCGCAACATCGGGGTCGCCGTCCGTGATGCCGAAAATCCGTTCCGCAAATTTGGCAAAGCGGGCGACATCGTCCTTGTACACGTACCGCGCCCAGCTGCCCCACATTGCTGCAAGTCCCGCGCCGTGCGCCACGTCAAACATGCCGCTCAGTTCCATCTCCATACCGTGTGTCGCCCAGTCGCCGTGCGCGGAACCAAAGCCGGTGAGCCCGTTGTGGGAGAGCGACCCCGCCCACATGATCTCGGCGCGCGCCTTATAGTTCTTGGGATCGCTTTCCAGAATCTTCCCGTTGGCGATGCAATCGCGGATCAGCGCTTCGCCAATCTGGTCAGTGAGCTCCAGCGTATCGCCCTGCACAAAGTAGCGCTCCATTGTGTGCATCATGATGTCGACAACGCCGCTGCGTGTCTGGTACTGCGGCAGCGTGTATGTAAGCTCGGGGTTGAGTATGGAAAACTTGCAGCGGCAAAGGTCGGAAGCGTACGACCATTTGAGCAGGCCTTCCTCCTTAGTGATTACGGTGGAGTCGCTCATCTCACTGCCTGCTGCCGCGATGGTCAGTATGGTGCCTACGGGCAGGCACGCGGTCGCCTCGGCGGCTCCGGCAAAAAGGTCCCAGACGTCGAGGTCGTTTGCGACCCCAAAGGCAATGGCCTTGGATGAGTCGATGGTGCTGCCGCCGCCCACGGCAAGGATGAAGTCCACGCCTTCCTTTTTGCAAAGGTCGATGCCTTCGTATACCTTGGATAGCACGGGATTGGGGACAACGCCGCCGAGGGAGACATAATCCACGCCCGCTTTGTCAAGCGATACGTATACGTCGTCCAGCAGCCCGGATTTTTTGGCGCTTGCGCCGCCATAGTGCACCAATACCTTTTTGCAGTTCTGCTTTTTGACAAGGCCGCCAACCTTGTGCTGCGCGTCCTTGCCAAATACGATCTCCGTAGGTGTGTAGTAATAAGATAAAGCCATTTACAGTTCCTCCAAATATTTAATTAATCTTCTCTCTTATACCAATCCCAATTTAAAACATCGTTTGAAATTACGCGC
>DHOD01000132.1 GCA_002407725.1 Christensenella sp. UBA5399
CTAGGGGAGTTTAGGATGTACACTTATTATTTCCGGCATAAGTGCTCCCTCCTTCCTGTGGTTTCCAGCATAGCATCTTTTTTTTCGTTTGTGGGCGCAATCACAAAACTGTGATTGCGTTTTTTCAGAAAGGATAGATGGATTCAATGTTGCTTGTTTTTACGCCTGCTTTTCATTCGTCGGACACTATGCTAAAATTATAGTTACAATTACGTAAAGAAGGAGGAAACTGCCATGGCAAAGGGAACAAAAGCTTTTTGTTTCTCGGATGTGATACAAAAACATAAGCTTCCATTCATTCTGCTGGCAGCGTTTCTCACCCTGGCTGCGCTGACGGCGCTGGTCAGGCTTGCGTGGGCGTGGTTTGCAGGTGCAGAATACCCAAGCATCACTGTCACGGAGCAAAATGGTGTTTACGACCTGACCGGGATAACGGATTTAGATAAAACGGTTATCCGCCTGGTTCCCGGTAAGCTTTATTACCCCGGCGCCTACCTGACGCCGGAAAATGTGGATACAGCCGCACCCGAAAGCGTTGAACGATACGCTGAACTGCCTGCCGATTACCTGTCCCAACGATTCGTTCTGACACTCCCGGAAAACAACGCGGTATATAGCCTGACCTTTACCCTTTCCGGCCGTCATGCTATGCGCATCTATGTAAATGGCAGCTTGACTGCGAAAACCGGTGAGCCGGGAACCACAAAGCAGACTACAGAGGTATGGGAAAATAACATCAGCTTCAACGCATCCGCCGTAAACGGAAAAATGGAAATCATCCTCCACAGTGCCCAATTCTATCATGCCAAACGAGGTGCATCCCTTGCGGGACTGAGCCTGAGCAAAGGAAGAACAACTTCCGATCCCTTCGCTTTTAACCGGATTAAGGGTATGGCAGTCGCAGGAGCACTTTTGTGTGCGGCGGTACTGCTGTTGGGCATTTACCTGTTGCTGTCCCACACAAGAGTGACCCTGTATTTCGCACTGGCTTGCGTTGTCATGTCACTGCGGGAATGCCTGCAAAGCCAGGCATGGACATACTTTCCCATAAGCGGTAAGCTCTCGTTCATGCTGGAATACCTGAGCGTGGTGCTGCTGACTGTTTTTCTTTCTCTGTATCTCGAGCAATACGCCAAAAGCCGGTTTCTGCGTGGCGTTCAATATACGGCAATCGCCGGTTCCTGCGTTTATGGCATATGCATACTGTTTGGGGACTCCATCTTCTATACCTCGGTACTGGTCTATTATCAGATACTGTTGGTGTTATGCATCGTTCCCGGCATTGCCGGGCTATTTTGGAACATGCGCTGTCCGGCAAAAGAGCAGGCAGCCGCTATATATGGCATCGCGGTCTTTTTTCTTGCCGCTCTGTCGGATATTTTAATGTACAGCGATATTTTCGGTGACGGACCCAATGTGCCCATATCGGAAATGGCCATGCTGATATTCGTACTGGCGCAGACGGTTTCCCTGTTTCTCATGAACAACAGGCTTCTGGCCGAAGCAAGACAAGCGGAGGAGAAGCTGGAGACGGAAAAGAATGCGCTGGAAACACTGAACCGGATGAAAACCGAGTTTTTAGGCAATGTCTCCCATGAATTGAAAACGCCGCTGACGGTGATGTCCGGTTATGCGCAGACAACAAAGCTGCTTGCACAGCAGCCGGGCATGCTCGACGACGCGGAGGTATCCCGTCGGATGACGCTCATTTCCTCCGAGGCGGAGCGGCTTTCTTTGATGGTAGGGCAGATTCTGGATGTGACCCGCATGGAGGAAGGACGTATGGTTATGGAGCCGGTGCGCTGCTATGTGGATGAAATCATCCATACCGCCGTTGAAACCCATTACCCGATACTGAATAAGAACCAAAACCGGTTGGATATCCGCATCGAAAGCGAAATTCCCGCCGTCCATGCCGATCCCGTGCGAATCTCACAGGTCATCGTCAACCTGATTTCCAACGCGGTACGGTTTACGGCAAATGGTCTGATTACCGTGTCCGCAAGGCGGGAGGGCCCTAATATTGCAGTCTGTGTGGAGGACACCGGTACAGGTATCAATCCCCAACAGCTTCCCCGAATTTTTGAGCGGTACAGCCCCAAAAAAAAATCCGGCGGTAGTCAGGATACCGGCACCGGACTTGGATTATTTATTTGTAAGCACATTGTGGAACAGCATGGTGGAGCAATATGGATCAAAAGCGAGGAAGGGCGCGGAACCTCGGTTTTCTTTACCCTGCCCTGTAATAAAGTGGGCTTCGCCCACACCCCAATATAGGAACCCACTGATGCAAAACATAAATAATCTTGTTTTTTATTTATGCTTTGCATCAGTAAGTTACTAAAGCGAGTGATGCCCGCAACCTGAATAGCGGAACCATGCAATTGTAAAAAATCAAATTCTTGTTTCTATTTGATGTTTTAGAGCAATAAGGCACTAATACCGAACCTTGCTGAAGATGTACTCGCTTCTGCCGGAGCTTACCAGCTCAAACCAACCGCCGTCATCCAGCTTCAGCTTCTTGCGAAGATTCGCCACATGGGTCTTGATGGTTCCCGAAGCGACAGGGGTCATCTCGCCCCACGCACGGCGGTAGATTTCTTCACAGCTGAGCCGCCGACCCGCAAACAAGACAAAGCACCCAAGAAGCTGTAATTCCTTTTGCGTCAGGGGGATGCGCTCCCCATTAAGCGCCGCTTCCCCGGACAGAAAATCAATGGTCAGAGGGGAAAGCTCAATTTTTCCCGCCGTCATAACCCCGGCTCTGCGGAGCTGCGCCGCCACACGCGCGCTAAGTACATTCAAATCATAGGGCTTGGTGACATAATCATCCCCGCCCTGTAAAAGACCTTTCACAACGCTCTCATTTTCATCCCTGCATGTCAGGAAGATGATG
>DHOD01000123.1:0-8305 GCA_002407725.1 Christensenella sp. UBA5399
GGACCGGCGGTATACCGCCGGTCCCGCACGCAGGACGGCACCCACCCGGCAGGATACGGGCTCTTATGAAAATCAGGCACGGACAGGCCGTTCCACACGGGGCAGGTATTACGATCCTTATCAAACATTGAAAAAGGACAAGGACGACAGGACCCGCCGCAAACTTTGAAAACCAGCAATGTGCAGGAGGATGAGGCATGTCGAAGACACGGCTGGAAGCATTTACCGACGCGCTGATTGCCATCGTCATAACCATCCTTGTGCTGGAGCTTGTCGCCCCACAGGGTGCAACATTTGCCGCGTTGTGGGATTTGCGTTATAAAATCATCATTTATATTCTCAGCTTTATTTCGTTGGCCATTTACTGGATCAACCACCACCACCTTTTTCAGCTTGCCAAAAAAATCAATGGCAAAATACTCTGGCTGAACATGTTTTTTCTGTTGTTTTTGTCGTTATTCCCTTTTACAACGGCATGGGTGGACGAACACCTGACCAAACAGGCGCCGGAAATCACCTACGGGCTTGTCATGCTGGGCGCCAACATTATGTACGCGCTGCTTGCGCGGGCTTTGGTGCAGGAACATGGAAAAGACTCGGAACTGGCAGAGATTTTTGCGGACTACAAAAAAATCAAAATCACGCTGGCAATCGTTGTTGCCGGTATTGTCCTGGGAATATTTGTTCCGCCTGCCATGGTCATTTGCTGCGCGAGCTCGCTTGTGCTGTGGATTGTGCCGGAGAAACGGATAGAGAAAAAATTTGAATAGCCAAACACAAATAGGCGCTGATAGCATCCATTGTTTTGTCACCGCTTGTTTTTTTGTATAAAAAATGTAGTATAATAGTGTAATACTAATTCCAAATTAAAATCGTTAATTTGGAATACGGTGCTGAACGCACCGTGCCGCTACGCGGCGCGTCTCATGCAGTTCCAGCTATGCATATCTTCGACTGGCGAAATCGGAGATTTCGAGTCTCACCTAAAACGCGCAATGCGCTATAAAAAACGTACAACGTTTTTTAAATGGAACTAGTATAAGGCAATTGATTGCCAACGAAAGGAATACGCAAATATGTCGGATGTTGATTTTGACGCCCTCCGCAGCAAGCAAGGTTTTATCTGCGATATGGACGGTGTGATATACCACGGCAACAGGCTGCTGGATGGGGTCAATCGATTTGTAAAGTGGCTGGAGGACAACGGGAAGAATTTTCTTTTCCTCACCAATTCCAGCGAACGTACACCACGGGAGCTCCAGCAAAAACTGGCGCGCATGGGGCTGGAGATAGACGAAGGCAACTTCTACACCAGCGCGCTTGCAACGGCACGGTTTTTAAAAGGCCAGTCGCAATATCATTCCGCTTACGCAATCGGCGAAGCAGGGCTGCTGAACGCGTTGTACGACGCAGAGATTACCATGAACGACGTCAACCCGGAATATGTGGTTGTGGGCGAAACGCATAGCTATAATTATGAAAGCATATTAAAAGCGGTGCGTTTTGTGAATAACGGCGCAAAGCTGATTGCGACAAACCCCGATGTGACCGCCCCCGGCGAGACGGGGATTGTGCCGGCGTGCGGGGCGCTGGTCAAGCCCATCGAGGTGGCGACAGGCAGGTCCGCCTACTATATAGGCAAGCCCAATGCGCTGATGATGCGTACCGGCCTCAAGATGCTGGGCGTACATTCAGCCGATGCCGTGATGGTGGGCGACCGTATGGATACGGACGTCCTTGCAGGCATTGAATCGGGCATGGGTACGGTGCTGGTGCTCTCGGGCGTCAGCACGCGCGAAACAATCAAGCAATACCCCTTTCGGCCAATGTACGTGCTGGACGGCGTGGGCAATATCCCGCCGGGGGAGGATGCTTGATGCTGGATAAGCTGCGCAAGGTAAAAGACCGTTACGATGAACTTTCCGCATTGCTGTCCGATCCTGAGGTCATTGGAAACCAGGACCGGTTCCGCGAACTGGCACGCGAACAATCGGGCCTGCAGGAAATTGTGCAGGGCTACGAGCAGTACGCGCGCGTGCTTGACCATATCGGCCAAAACAACGACATCATACGCGAAGAGGACGACGCCGAACTGATTGCCATGGCAAAAGAAGAGCTGGCCGGGCTGGAGGACGAGCGCGATGCCCTGACCGAATCCCTGCGTGTTTTGATGATCCCCAAGGATAAAAACGACGACAAGAACGTCATGCTGGAAATTCGCGCCGGAACGGGCGGCGAGGAGGCTGCGCTTTTTGGCGGCGATTTGCTGCGCATGTACACACGGTACGCCGAGCGCCACAGCTTTGGTGTGGAGGCCATGAGCTCCAACGTGACGGGGCTGGGCGGCGTCAAGGAAATTATATTGTTGATCACCGGTACAGGCGCGTATTCACGGCTCAAGTACGAGAGCGGCGTCCACCGCGTGCAGCGTGTGCCCGATACCGAATCGGGCGGGCGGATACACACATCTGCGGCAACGGTGGCTGTGCTGCCCGAGGTGGAGGAGGTTGAGGTGGACATCGCCCCAGGCGACCTGCGCATCGATGTGTACCGTTCCAGCGGCCACGGCGGCCAGAGCGTCAACACCACCGACAGCGCCGTGCGCATCACGCACATCCCCACAGGCATCGTCGTATCCTGCCAGGATGAAAAATCACAAATCAAAAACAAGGCCAAGGCCATGAAGGTGTTGGCCTCGCGCCTGTACGACAGGCTGAGCGCCGAAGCAATGAGCGAGGTTTCGGAAAACCGCAAAAGCCAGGTCGGATCGGGCGACCGCAGCGAGCGAATCCGTACATACAACTTTCCGCAAAACCGCGTGACCGACCACAGGATCAACATGACGCTTTACAAGCTGGAGGCTTTTTTGGATGGCGACATGGACGAACTGATTGACGCGCTGATACTGGAAGAACGCCAGAAAAAATTGACAGAGGAAATATAAGCAACTATGGAAAATATTCTATCGGCCGTGTTTACCGCTTTGATGGTCAGCGCGTTTGGCGCAATGGGCGGGGCGTTGATCGCGCTTATGATCAAAAAACCCGATTGCAAATTCTCGGCGGCACTGATGGGCTTTTCGGGCGGTATCATCGTCACCGCTATTTTTGAAATGCTGCACGAATCCATCGAAATCGCGGGCGTGCCCCCTGTGTTGGTCGGCGTTGCCGTCGGCGCGTTTGTGCTGTTTTTGGTCACGCGCCTTATCCCCCATGCCGACCCGGCCGATTATGGCGACGATATGATCATCGAAGGGCTGAAGGGCACGGGCGTATCGCACGCCGACGTCATCCGCACAGGCAAGCTGCTGGCGGTGGGCGTTGCCATACACAACCTGCCCCAGGGCATCGCGATCGGCGGCGCGGCGGGCAACTTTGGTTTTGCGCTGGCGGCGCTGTTGGTGTTGCACAATGTGCCGGAGGCCATGGCGATGGCCATCCCCATGAAGCTGGGACGGGTGGATAACAGCAAAATCATACGCATTGTGCTGATGACCGCCATCCCCACCGTTGTGGGCGCGGTGATCGGCGCGGTGGTCTCGGGTATATCCCCCGTGTTTTTGGGCGCATGCGTCTCATTTGGCGCGGGCGCGATGGCCTACCTGACCATCAGGGAAATGATCCCGCAGGCGCTGCGCCTGTACAAAGGCCCGGGTACTTTTGCCGCCATGGCTGTCGGCATCGGTATGGGATTGGTGGTGCTATGGCTGACACACTGAGCACAAAGGTCATATACGCGCAAAAAGACCGCGAAGCAGCCGTCAGCGAGGCGGCGCAGGCGATTCGCGCGGGTGAGATTGTCGTCATCCCGACCGAGACGGTATACGGGCTTGCCGCCAACGCATTCGACCCCGACGCCGTGGCAAAAATATTTGTTGCGAAGGGCCGGCCGCAGGACAATCCGCTGATCGTGCATGTGGCCGATATCTCCATGCTGGTGGGTGTGGCCGCCGGGGCAAGCGACTGTGCGCGCCTGTTGATGGAAGAATTTTGGCCGGGGCCGCTGAGCCTGGTGATGAAAGCGGATCCGAATTTACCTAAAAATGTAACGGCGGGGCTGGACACCGTGGCGGTGCGGCTGCCCGCGTCCGAGCTGGCGCAGGACATCATCCTGCGGGCGGGGGTGCCGGTGGCCGCGCCCAGCGCAAACCGGTCGGGCTGCCTGAGCCCCACGGCCGCGCAGCATGCTTACGAGGACCTTGCGGGCCGCGTGGGGCTGATCATTGACGAAGGCAAATGCAGCGTGGGCGTGGAATCCACCGTTGTGGACGTGACGGGCGACGTGCCTGTTATATTGCGCCCTGGGCACATCACCGCCGAAATGATCGGCCGCGCCTGCGGGTACATGCCTGCAAATGTAAAAAAAATGCAGGAAAGCGCCCCCCGCGCACCCGGCATGA
The DNA here is from genome assembly GCA_002407725.1 of Christensenella sp. UBA5399. Lineage (GTDB taxonomy): Bacteria > Bacillota > Clostridia > Christensenellales > Christensenellaceae > UBA5399. The sequence continues at coordinate 4,400 of DHOD01000123.1, forward strand.
AATACCGGCACTACGCGCCCCAGGCGGGGGTTCGCGTGTTTTCCGGCGACAAAAAAGAGGTTGCAAAACAGATCGGGGAACTGTATTATCTATGTAAGGAAAAACGGCCCGTGGTGTTTTGTGCAAGTGATTGCACAGCGTTGTACGGGGATATGGAAACCGTGCCCCTGGGCAGCGGCGCGCACGAAGCCGAAAGACGGCTGTTTGCATGTTTGCACGACGCAGATGCAAAAGGGCATGGTATGGTTCTTTTCCATTATACCGACGAAATGGGCCCGGCTGTAAAAAACCGGATCGACAAGGCCGCGGAAACGGCAAATAAAGATGCGTCCGGCAATATGGAGGTTGAATAACCAAAACATGAACATACTGTTTGTTTGCACAGGTAACACGTGTCGCAGCCCTATGGCGGAAACGCTGATGGACGACGCGGCCAGTCGAAGTAGCAAGCTTCATGGCGACGTGAAGGTGCGCTCGGCGGGTACATTTGCCGCCGAAGACATGGGCGCGACGCCGGAAGCTGTACGTGCGATGGAAGAAATTGGATTGTCACTCAAGCGGCACGAATCGGAGCAGTTCTCTACAGAACATGCCGAGTGGGCGGATGTGATGCTGGCGATGGGCCGCGAGCAAATGGAACATATGGAAGTGATTGCGCCCGAGCAAACGGAAAAAATGCACACCCTGCTGGGGTACGTGGCGGGGGTTATGGGCGAGCCCGTAAACGATGACTTTGACATATGCGACCCTTATGACGAGGGCATGGACGAATACCGCACATGCGCGGCCCAGCTCAAAGACGCGGTCGATACGCTCGTCGCTTTGCTGGAAAAAGATTATGAAAATTAAAGAGGGCGAAGAATTATGATAATAGCATTTGGGTGCGACCATGGCGGGTTCGCACTGAGGGAAGAAATACTCGCATTCCTGAAAGCACGGGGCGATACGGTGCTGGACATGGGGACAAACTCTGATAAGGCTGCCGACTACGCGCCTTATGCCCAAAAGGTGTGCGCGCGCGTCAACGCGGGCGAGGCCGATTTTGGCATACTTGTCTGTGGTACAGGTATTGGCATGTCGCTTGCGGCCAACAAAATCCGCGGTATACGTTGTGCCCACGTGACGGATACGTTTACGGCATACGCCACGCGCAGCCACAACGATTCCAACGTCATTGCGCTGGGTGCGCGGGTCACCGGCCCGGGGCTGGCGCTGGATATTCTGGGGCTGTTCCTGGATACGCCTTTCTCCAATGAGGAAAGGCACATCAGGAGGATCGAACAAATTACGGCAATCGAAAACGAAAATTGTGAGGGGTAGATAAGTCTATGAGCAAAGTACATGTCTTGGATCATCCGCTGTTGCAGCACAAAGTATCAAAAATACGCGATAAGGAGACGGGGGTAAAGGAGTTCCGTGAGCTGGTCAAGGAAATCGCCATGCTCATGGTGTACGAAGTCACACGCGACCTCCCGCTCAAGGAGATAGAAGTTGAAACGCCGATCACAAAAGCAAAAACAAAGGTGATATCCGGACGGACGCTGGGGATCGTGCCCATACTGCGCGCGGGCCTTGGCATGGTGGAGGGCGTGCTCAACCTGATCCCTTCCGCCAAGGTGGGGCATATCGGCCTGTACCGCGACCCGGAAACGCTGGAGCCGGTGGAATATTATTGCAAGCTGCCGGTGGATTCCAAAGAGCGCGACCTGATTGTGCTTGACCCCATGCTGGCAACGGGCGGCAGCGCGTGCGACGCGATCGACATATTGAAAAAACGCGGCTGCAAAGGCATCAAGCTTGTTTGCATACTGGGCGCGCCCGAGGGCGTGCGCGCGGTGGAGGACGCCCATCCCGACGTGGATATTTATGTGGCCGCGGTGGATACCGGGCTCAATGACCACGCGTATATTGTGCCGGGGCTTGGCGACGCGGGCGACAGGCTGTTCGGGACAAAATAAAACAATGACCACAAAGGGCCTGCGAAGGGCCCTTTGTGTTTTCTGGGGATCGGATTTGAACAAGAGATTAAAGCTATACGGCTTCAACAATTTAACAAAAACGCTCAGCTTCAATATTTACGACATCTGCTATGCCAGCAATAAGGAGCAGCGCGAAAGCTACATCGCCTATATTGACGAATATTATAATTCCGACCGCCTGCACAAAATATTAAGGCGTGTGGTGGACGAGATCGAGGCGCATATCCTCAACATCGCCACACAGGATTATGATCCGCAAGGGGCCAGCGTCACCATGCTGATTGCCGAGGAGGAAATGCGGGTACCGAATCTTTCCGTTGCGGCGCACCTGGACAAAAGCCACCTGACCGTGCATACCTACCCGGAGAGCCATCCGCAAAAGGGCCTTTGTACGTTTCGCGTCGATATCGACGTCTCTACCTGTGGCGCCATCTCGCCTTTGAGGGCGCTCCCCCTGCTGATTGACAGCTTCGATTCAGATATCATCACAATGGACTACCGCGTACGCGGCTTCACCCGCGACCATGCGGGGCGCAAGGTGTTTATCGATCACCCCATCAATTCAGTACAGGAATTCATTCCCGAGCGGATCAAAGAACGCTACCGCATGATCGACACCAACCTGTACGACGAGCGGATTTTCCACACCAGCATGCTGCTGAACGAAATTGATTTGGACAATTACCTGTTTAACATTGATGCGGCCGATCTCAACAAAAAAACAAAAAAACGCATCACCGACATGCTGGAAAAAGAAATGCAGGAGATTTTTTATGCCAGAAACTTCAAATGACAACTGGTTTTACGAATACTTCACGCCGGACGCAAAATTCGGCATCAAAATCCGCCGGCACCTGGTGGATACAAAAAGCGAATTTCAGAAAATCGATTTTTACGATTCGTACGAATACGGGCGTTTTTTTACGCTGGACGGGTACATCATGCTCACCCAGCGCGACGAATTTATATACCACGAAATGATTGCCCATGTGCCCATGGCTGTACGCCCCGATGCAAAAAAAGCATTGATCATCGGCGGGGGCGACGGCGGCACCGCGCGCGAACTGCTGCGGTACAGTACCATTCAGCATATCGACATGGTGGAGATCGACCGGATGGTGGTCAACCTTTGCAGGCAATTTATGCCTTTTACAGCATGCAGCCTGGACGACCCGCGGCTCAACATCCACTATACGGATGGCGTGGCGTTTGTCGCGCAATCGCAGCAGAAATACGACCTGATCCTCGTGGACTCCACCGATCCCATCGGCGTGGGCGAAGGACTGTTTGGCATGGAATTTTATCAAAACTGCAAAAATCTTTTGGCCGAAAGCGGCATATTGGTCAACCAGCACGAGAGCCCGTATTATGAGGACGACGCCCGGCAGATGATGCGCGCCCACGCAAAGCTGGATGCGGTGTTTGGCATTGCGGCCGTCTACCAGTTCCACATGCCCACCTATGCGTCGGGCCACTGGTTGTTCGGATTCGCGTCGGACAGCGTGCACCCAACCACGGATATCAAGGAAGACCAATGGAACAGTCTGGGCATCGCTACAAAATATTATAATACGGCCCTGCACAAAGGATGTTTTGCATTGCCCAACTATGTGCAAGAATTGCTCAAAAACACAGGCATGCAGCAATAAAAGGACGTATTTTAAAAAACACTATCGAATTCTTGGATAAATTCAACAGAAAACGAAAAATATGTCTTGCTTAATTGTTTTATTTGTTATAAAATAAGGTATATCTTAAAGAAATTTAAGATATATCAATCCCCACCCTTTTATTATTTGAGATGACCGGGCCTCGTGCCCGGTCATCGCTTTTATACGGAAAAAATATGCGCCGCATCATTCGCCCCAGGCATGTTTGCCTCATGCAGGCGCGGCAGGCTGGTAAATTTTCCTGAATATTTTGTCCT
>DHOD01000123.1:8447-8633 GCA_002407725.1 Christensenella sp. UBA5399
ATTTTGTCCTTATTCTTCACAACGAAGCACAGCACCACAATATACAGCACGCACGAAATATACGTGGTGGGCAGGCGCGTTGCCAGCAGTACGGCGAACGGCGTCCCATACATGACGCTTGTCCACATGGAGTTGAGCAAAAGGGAGCAAATTGTCTGTATCCCAATTGTAGACAGCGTAATTTTC
>DHOD01000157.1:0-5826 GCA_002407725.1 Christensenella sp. UBA5399
GGGCTTTGCATCGACAATTCCGCCGTCTTCCTTCAATGTTTTAATGTTTTTCCACACGGCCGCACGCGAAATATGCAACCGGTCACTGATATCTTCCCCCGATATATACCCATCCGCTTCAAAAAGCATTTGCAGCACATCACTGCGCATCATCTTCCTCCGGCATACTGCGCCTGATATCGTCATATGCAAACCCGCGCGCCATCAACGCGCGTATCATCTTCTGTTGCTTTTTTCGCGGTTCATCCGCGCTGTACCTGGCCTCCAGTTGCTCCATCTGCTGCTTCAACACCTCGGCTTTTCCGGCGCCTGCCGCGGCTGCACGTGCCGTCTCCCCGTCTATGCCACGCGCAAAGAGCTTATTTAAAATCATTTTTTCGCCATATTTGTGTGATAATTCCGCTACATACAGCCTTGCATATTCCGCATCGTCGATATAGCCGTATCCTGCCAGCTTTTCAATCGTAGCAGCAATCGTTTTTTCTTCAATCTGCTTTTCTTTCAGCTTTTTTTCTATCTCTTTTCGGGTACGCATTTTTGCCGATACATACTTCAGCGCCACTTGAAACGCGTAGCTTGCGCCATCTTCGTCCCGTATTTCCTCCATGCGTTCGGCATCGACATGCGCACCCTTTTTTATACCGTTTTTTACGGCTGTCTCCTTATAGCACGCAAACGCAAAATCGCCGTCCATATAGACGTTCACCCTGTTTTTATTCTTTTTGCATTCCGCTATATCTGTTACAACCATAGCAGTATTATATAATGCTTACCCCTAAAACCGCAAGCCGTATCGGTTTTTCCCACATTGATTTTTAACCGTTTTTGATGTAAAATACTCCTACTATGAAAAAAGTTTTTTTATTGATACTGATCGTTACAATATGCCTGTCCCCTTTGACCGCAATTGCGGCCGAAGGCACCGAAGTTGTTATGCAGGGCGATACGGGCAGCGATGTATATGCCATACAGCGCAGGCTTTGCGACCTGGGCTATTTGAATTACCGCCCGACGGGCAAATTCAGTGATATGACGGTTTCCGCCGTCAGGCAATTCCAACAGCTCAACGACATCCCGGCCGATGGGCAGATTGGCGTCGCCACCAGGCAGGCGCTCTTTTCGGAAGACGCAATCCGCAATACTGCCAACCCGCAATTTAAAAAAGTCGTCGGGAAGCAGTACAACGGCGAGGTTTCCCGCAAGGGCGCGCAATCCGCATGGGAGACCATCGATAAGATTTTTCCGGTCGGCAGTACTGTGACCGCGTTGGATTACAACACCGGCACATCGTTCCGCTTGACACGCACCGGCGGTGTAAACTGCGCCCAGGTCGTCACGGAAACACCGGAGGATTTTGAAAACTATACCAGCGTTTTTGGCGGGGAATCCTGGGAACACCGGTCTGTGCTTGTTACAATTGGCGGAACGGAATATGCCGCCTCCCTTTTTGGAATGCCTACAAACAACAGCCAGAGAAATTTTGATAACGACAACATGGACGGTTATACCATATTGTATTTCAACAACAGCAAGACCGACGTTTATGACATACCGGATGAAGAACACGTGATTGCGCTGCTGTAAACCGTTTCTTTTTACACAAAAAGCCCGGTGCATCATTTCATGCGCCGGGCTTTTCTATCAGTATTTGGTATTATGTACCGCAACTTATACTATTCTGCTCCCGTTGCTCCCCCTTCGGCTTCCACCCCCGCATCCGCTGTAGGTTCAGCGAGTCCCGCTTCTTCCGTTTCCACAGCTTCCGGTTCCGTTGTCGCCGCTTCCCCAATCTCTTCTGTTTCATTGGCCGCTTGCGGCGTTTCGGTATAAAAACCGATATACCATTGCGCAATATCCGTAAACACCCTATTCTGCCTCTGGTTGGTGATCCCCATTACGCTCTCGTCGCATATAATAGAATTGGTTTTAAAGTAAAGCCCTATCTGCGGTACCCGCTCGGCAAGTGTCCGCTGCAGGGCCGAACATGTCTCTACAATTTCCTCATCCGTTATCGCCGCTTCAAACGCATCAATCGCAACATCGATGTCACCGCTTCGCACGCTTCCAAAATTCCCCGTTCCATCCTGGTCAAACATAAATGAAATCCGGGGCGTTATATCCATATAATAGCTGCAATACGCCAAATCAAAATTACCGCTTTCAAGCAGCAGCATGTATTCTTCCTGTTGCTTTTCAACAATATTGATTTCTATTCCCACTTCGCCAAGCTGCTTTTTGATTGCCTTTGCCGCCTCTTTCTTGTAGGCGGCGTTCCTGTCGTCCAGCACCAGCAGGTCCAGCACCAGCCTGGGCCCCTGCTCCTGCCCGCCTGTACTGTATCCCGCCTCTGTCAATAGGTCTTTTGCGGCCGCAACATCGTAATCGCTCACTTTGTACTTTGCATCCGACGCAAAATAATCGGGCGCAATAGGCAGGTTGGTGGGCACACCGTGGTTGAGCAACACCGTCGAGAGCAGCTCGCGCCGGTCCACCGCGTACGATATCGCCATCCGCACGTCCACATCCTTAAGTTCATCCACCAGCAGATTGGGTACAATACAATCATAGTAATTGGTCATATAATCGATGACCTGCGTCTCCCCCGGCGACTTATACTTTCCCGCATAGAGCGCATCGGTCGTCACAAAATCTATGATACGCGATTCCACAAATTCCAGCTCCTGCACCGCGCCCGTCATTGGCTTCGCCACAATTTTCTCGATATAGGCAGCGTCATTCCACCATGCATCATTGCGCACCAAGACCATATCCGCGCCGGAGGAATATGACTCGATTTTATATGCGCCCGTCCCCACAGGCAAGCTGGCCTGCGCAAATTTTTCACTCATAACAGGGAATGTCATAAAGTGCAACGCGTCGCTCCCCGGCTTGTCCATGGTCAGTTCGATCGTGCGGTCGTCCACCGCGCGAATTCCCGCAACGCTCCCGCTGAAAAGCTTAAATCGGTCGCCCATTGCAGCGGTTTCCGCATCCTGGGCATCCGCAAGCCCTTCCGCGTTTTCGTCCTCTTGCGGCTCGTCTTGTTCCGCATCTTCTAGCGGTTCCTCGCTCTCCGCCGGTTCCCCAGTATCTTCCTCATCGCCTGTATCCAGCGTCAATCCGTCCATTTCCATCACACGCGTAGCGCTGTACACAATATCGTCGGCCGTCAGCCTTGTGCTCCCATCGGAAAAATACACATTCTCACGCAACGTAAACGTAAATACCTGCTTATCCGCATCTGCCTTCCATGACTCCACCAGACAGCCCACAAGGCTCCCATCCGCATTGTATTGCAACGGTGTCTCATATATCAATGAAAGCAAATTGATCATCTCTTCAGAATTTGCGAGAAGCGGGTCAAATGTCGATACCTCTGCAGGCATCGCAATAAACAAATCCCCTCCCGGCATTCTGACCACTTCTTTTTGATACGTTGGGGTCGCCGCCTCCTGTGTTGCTGCGCCGTTTTGGGGCGCGCCACACGAGGCACACAGCAAAGACGCCAGCACCATAAGCGCCGCCGCCATTCTTTTGATTGCTACCATATATCTCCCATCATTTTGACGATTTCTTTCTTCCTTCCTCATTAACCCGCCAACATTATACCGCCAATGGCCTGTTTTGTAAAATCGCAGGGCCACACGCAATCTACATTATCATATATGAAAAAATCACACCAGATCACCGTGTTTATATTGACATTTTTGCATTTTATAGTAATCTAAATATATTACAGCCTGTGTTTGGGCGGTCAAGGGGCTTGGAAGTTATGGCAAAATGCATAGAATGCGGCAAATGGGGCGCATTTTTGAAAGTTACAAAAGAAGGCCTGTGCCATTCTTGCGAAATTGAAAGAATACTTGCAGAAAACAGGGATTTTCATATCAGCAGGTGTTACCACGCCAACCTCCCCAACAACTATGTTTTTTTTCTGGGTCTAGACGACAGGTTCAAACGATTCGCCATTTGTGTACAACCCATAAACGAACGTTTTCGCCTTGCATTTTTCAATTATCACGATCTCCTTGATTTTCGAATGGAGAAAAGTGAAACGACGCTCAACAGATGCAATACGTTGATGATGAGCATTTACCTGAATTCACTTGTCAATCCGCAAATGACTTTTTACTTTGTCAATACGCCAGTGCAAATAGGATCCGACACATACAATTATGCCGTGCAGTCCGCAAATGACGTGTACGGTTTCCTCACCTACATCCGGCACAACACATAACGCCAGTGTTTCCGGCGCGCTGTTTTATTGCATACCTGTCACAGTGAACCCCGCTTTTTCCACTGTGTTTTTTATTGTCTCGTCATCCACCGGCGCGGCCATTACCAGCTTCGCTGTTTTATCTTCATGGCTTACTTCGGCCTTTACGCCATCTATTTTTTCCAGCAGGTTTTTGACCCTGTTCGAGCATCCCTCACACTTCATTCCCTCAATAAAAACTATTTTTTCCATCTGCGCTCCTTTCGCTTTACCCTATAATTAATAAATAAACATCAGTATTCATTATTGCTAACATTTTACAGGCTTTATTCTACAACTTATTTTTATATTACGATCCGTATTTTTAAGCATTATTTCATATTTTAATATAAAATATGCAAAAGTCAAATATTTGCATCTATCTTTATTTTTATTCAAATATGTTGGACAAAACGAAATTTATGTGCCAAGATGTGTATGTCGAAACAGCTCGGCCCAATTAAAACGCTTACTATTAATCTAATAGTATATATTGTATGGCAAACCGAATACGCCCCTTAGGGGGCGTATTCGGTTTTTACAACTATTTTATTCAGTCAAACGATACCACTGCCTCCGGCTGCTTCAGCCGTGGAAGGATTGTCTCCAATATGCGGAAATGATGATTCAGGTCCGTAAGCTCCAGATAGGCCGCAGCCATGTCCTGCCCTATGACAAGATCCATATACTGTGGCTCGCAGCATACCAACAATGCCTTTTTTAGCCCCAGCGCCGTCGAATGCAGCACCTTTCCGCTCACCATCTTTGATATCCTGTCGATCTCCAGCACACCGGTCCCCTGCTGAATCCGCTGCAGGCTCAGGTATACATCCGGGCTCAGCAACAATGCGTAGCGGCCCACATAACCCTTATCATTTAACATGGAAAGGCCCTTTGCGACATCGGCATATGCGCCTTCACCGCTCGACCAATCTCCGCGTTTGATCTTGCCGATCCCCGGGGCATTGGTCAGCCCCTGTACGCCCAGGTTCTTGCTCCCAAAGAAAATCAGTTTGTCTTCGCGGCGGGCAACAGCCTCGGCACAGGATATCGCCGATGTAAGGTCCACAGGGTATCCTTCCTTTTCGCTTGCCGCAATGTCCCTCCAAAGCAGTATAAAATCATCATAAACCTGCGCGACTTCTTTATACTCCCGGCCTGCGGTTTTTACAACGCCATCGTCAAACTGTTCCTCCTTGGAGGGCGAATCGATTGGCGCACTCTGCATCCCGGGCCCCAACGGGCCGTATATCGTCAAAAACTTCCTGCCTACCAAATTCCTTCTTGCGGCGTCCACCACCGCGTCATCCATGCTTTTCCAAAAATCTTCGGAAAACGTTGCTGTATCTCTTGCCAAATAATCCATTTTTCGTGCCTCCCCTTATAAAAGTAAACTGCCGACTGTCGAACCGTCCGTGCCGGATGAATCCGTGTCGGGATTGATTCCCAGCTCCTGCATCATCTCATGCACTTCGTCCTCTCCCGAGAGGAAATGTTCCGCCTCTTTGGGGTCAAGGTGCCGCAGCAATGTCATCAATTCGCCTATATGCGCCTTCTCTTCGTCCCTGATA
>DHOD01000157.1:6006-7456 GCA_002407725.1 Christensenella sp. UBA5399
TGATATCCGCCAATACCGTTTTGGCAAGCGCGTCATCCGTTGCCAGCACGTGCGCATCATACAAAAAAATTGCTTCCAGTTCTCCCGCAATATCCAGCCTGATAGCCTGTATCAGCTCCGCTTTTGTAATCTTCTTTGGTACGTCTCCCGCATAGGGGTTTGCAAAACTAGGCATAGTATCATCTCCTCTTACAATCAATATTTTACATTTTTTGCACTTTTCTCTATGGTCTAATCTTAAACGTCAATTTCTGATTTAAAACAATATCTGCGATAACCTTTGTTTCTTTTTACACCCCACAGTGTTAAAATATCCCTATTACCAATAAATTGGAGACGTGCAGATGATTACAACAACAAAAATCTTTGAAAAAAATGGAAAGCCGGTCAACCGGTACGATTTTTTCGCCGGTGATTTTCGTATGTCTGTCACCAATTATGGCGCAATCATCTTATCGCTTTTTGTGCCGGACAGACACGGCGCCAGCGAAAATATTGTGCTGGGGTACGACGATATAGAGGAATACTTCCGTGACAGCAACTTTTTTGGCGCAACATGTGGCCGCTACGCAAACCGGATTGCAGGCGCACAATTTACATTGAATGGCTGTTTGTACAAGCTCAGCGCAAACGAAGGAAGCAATCAGTTGCACGGCGGCACATCGGGATTCAACCAGAAAATTTGGGACGGTACGGTCGAGGGCAGCACGCTTACCTTGCGCTACACAAGCCCGGATGGCGAGGAAGGCTACCCCGGCGCGTTGCAGGCGGAGGTGCGCTTCTCCCTGGACAGCGAGGGCGCACTCACAATTGCCTATCACGTGACAAGCGACCGGGACACGGTTGTGGGCCTGACCAACCATTCTTATTTCAATTTAACCGGAATGAAAGAAAACATATTGGACCATCAATTGCAAATAGATGCGGACGGATACACACCTGCGAGCCGTGATCTCATCCCCACCGGAGAGATCAGGAGCGTCGCCGGAACGCCTTTTGATTTTAGAACTTCATCGAGCATTAGCGAACAATTATCTGGAAACACCGACGACATGATCACATCCTGTAACGGGTATGACGTCAATTTCGCGCTGAACGGCACAGGGCTGCGCAAAGTTGCCTCACTGTACGAGCGCACTTCCGGGCGGCGGATGGCCGTGCATACCGATATGCCCGGGCTGCAGCTTTACACGGCAGGCGATATGGCAGAAATGAAAGGCCGTGACGGCAACGTATACGGCCCGCACTATGGCTGCTGTCTGGAAACACAGCGCTTCCCCAATTCGCCCAACCAAAAAAACTTCCCCAGCGCCGTGCTCCGGGCCGGGGAAGCTTTTGAAAGCGTTACGAAATATATCTTCAGTATCGACTAATTGTCCAGTATCCTTGCCAAAAATTCCTTGGTGCGTTTGTGCCTGGGGCTGCCAAAGATGACATCCGGCGTATCGTC
>DHOD01000017.1:0-1707 GCA_002407725.1 Christensenella sp. UBA5399
TAAAGGCCTGGCAAAAACGCATAACCTCTCCATCCGATTTGCCTTTAGGATCAAAGTCGCACCCGCCCTTGCCGCCGCCAATCGGCAGTCCTGTCAATGAATTCTTGAATATCTGCTCGAATCCAAGAAACTTGATGATACCAAGATTGACGGAAGGGTGGAACCTGAGACCGCCTTTATAAGGGCCTATCGCGCTGTTAAACTGCACACGCATTCCCCTGTTGACCTGCACCTTGCCGTTGTCGTCCACCCAGGGCACACGGAAGAGTATCTGGCGCTCCGGCTCGATAAGCCGTTCCAGTATCCCATTCTCCTCCAGCTCGGGCCGGGCATCAAAAACCGGTTCCAGTGTAGGCAGCACCTCCGACACTGCCTGGATAAACTCAGGCTGTGATGCGTCCTTCATTTTTACTTTTTCTAATACTTCATTTACGTATGCCATTTTTTTGTCCTCCACATTTCATATATAAACTTTGATAATGTAATTATAACTCTTTTTTATTTCATAATCAACCCTTTTTTTCAAATATTTCAATGTTTTTTTCAAATTTATGCAAGTTTTTTTTTACAAATTTCATTTTTTGGTTAAATTTACTAGTTTTCTATTTCTCTTTGAATCCGGTCCGTCTGATGATATAATACTATTATGAAGGTGGAGTGGAATTCAAAGTATAAAACCATATCGGTCTACGCGATCATCACCGTAACCGTTATTGCCCTGATTATTTTATTTTTCCAGAATCTCGAATATATGGGCAACGGCATTGCGGCGTTTTTTTCGTTGCTCATTCCGTTTATAATCGGCTTTGCCGCCGCATACCTGCTGATGCGCCCCACCCGCTTTATCGAAAAGCACTGGTTCAAGTTTATTGAGCGGCGAAAACCACACCACGCCCTGCGGCGCGGGCTTTCCATATTGACAGTGTTCATCATCGTATTTGGGATTTTTGTCCTGCTGATCTATTTCATCATTCCGCAACTGTTGGACAGCGCCACCGTGCTGATCCGCAATCTTCCCACATACCTGCAGCAACTGGACGATATGATTGTCACCGGTTTGAAGTCTGTCGACCTGTACACCGACGCCATCGGCGAGCAACTGGACGAGTTTATGAACTCCTTCCTGGACTTCACCAACCTGATGGGCCAACTGGTCAACCAGCTGCCGGATGTCCTTACAACTGTGGGAACAGGCATCTTCAACTTCTTCGTCGGCATGATCGTATGCGTATACGTACTGTTCTCACGGGAAAAATTTATACGCCAGGGCAAGAAGTTATTGTATGCAATTTTTAAGAAAGATTTCTCCAAAAAATTCCTGGAGATGCTCAAATATTCCAATAACGTTTTTTTAGGCTACATCATGGGTACGCTGACTTCTACGGCTTTTGTAGGGATCGCCACCTTCCTTTTTATGACCATCACACAGATGCCGTATGCCATACTGATCACCGTCATTATCAGCATCACCAACATCATCCCGTTCTTCGGGCCGTTTTTGGGCGCTATTCCAAGCGCCATCATCCTGTTGATCATCGACCCCGTATACGCTTTGATTTTTGTGATTTTCATCATCATACTCCAGCAGATCGACGGCAACATCGTGCTGCCCAAGCTTGTCGGCATGCGCGTCGGCCTGTCCGCGTTCTGGGTGCTTTTCGCCCTGCTGGTGGGCGGCGGGTTGTATCCGGGAAAGGAAGACCAGAC
>DHOD01000017.1:1831-7732 GCA_002407725.1 Christensenella sp. UBA5399
TGGTGGGCGGCGGGTTGTTTGGATTCTGGGGGTTGGTGCTGGGCGTCCCCGTGTTCGCCGTCATCTATTCACTTATCTCCACGTTGATACACAACCGGCTCGATAAAAAAGAAATATCCCCCGACCGTTATAACCGGCCGGAGGATTATTCCGACGTATAGCTTCCTTATATTACATTAAACATTTTTGTCCAATAATCTCTTTTTCAGGTTATACAGCTTATCCGACAGGTCCACCTTGTACTTGTGCGGCCTTTTGATCCGCAGTTGCTCGTCCCAGAATGTAGATTTTTCACCGGTGGCATACTCACGTATGTCATGTAGCGCGGGCGGATCGTATACCAGCTCCCCATTCACAAATACAGGCTGCAGCAGGTACCGCACATGGAAATTGCTGACCTTCATTTTTTTCCACGTCTCAATCGGATCAAAAATCGTCAACGGGCTGCCCTCATCAATCTCTTCATCATCCAGCATGATCAGGTCCGCGATTGCCTTGTCGTCCGTATTTGAATAGAGACGCGCGATTTTTTTGATGCCCGGATTGGTGATTTTCCATACATTTTCACTGATTTTCAACTTGGGCTTCCACTCGCCGTCGACGCAACTGGCTGCCAACTTGTACACGCCGCCCATCGCCGGACGGTCATACCCGGTAATCAGCTTGGTTCCCACGCCCCACACATCAATTTTTGCCCCCTGCTGCTTCAGGTCTGCAATCGTGTATTCGTCCAGGTCGCCCGACGCAAATATACGCGCCTTTGTGAAACCCGCATCGTCCAGCATCCTCCGCGCCTGCTTGGAAAGGTACGCGAGATCGCCGGAATCCAGCCTGATGCCCACCGGCTCATGCCCTGCCGCCCGCAACTCCTGAAACACCGTTATGGCATTGGGCACGCCGGACTGGAGCGTATCGTACGTATCCACCAGCAGCATGCACTTGTCCGGATAAATCTCCGCATACGCGCGGAACGAGCTCAGCTCATCCGGAAAGCTCATCACCCAGCTGTGCGCCTGTGTCCCCGCCGCAATCGCGCCAAACATCTGCGCCGTCATTACATTGGACGTCGAAGCCGCGCCACCGATAATAGCCGCGCGCGCGCCATAGATGCCCGCATCCGGCCCCTGCGCGCGCCGGAGGCCAAATTCCAGGACAGAATCGCCCGCGGCGGCATACACCACCCTGCTCGCCTTTGTGGCAATCAACGTCTGGTGGTTGACAATGTTGAGCAACGCCGTCTCAATCAACTGCGCCTCACAAAGCGGTGCCTTCACCCGTATCAACGGTTCCATCGGGAACACTACCGTCCCCTCGGGCACTGCGTAAATGTCGCCGGTAAAACTGAAATCCCTGAGCATATGCAAAAAATCTTCCGAAAAAAGATTTAGCGAGCGCAGGTATTGTATATCGTCCTCTTCAAACCGCAGGTGCTCCACCAGCTCGATCACCTGCTCCAGCCCTGCGCAAACAGCGTAATTGGTTTCATCCCCCTGTTTGCGGAAGAACATATCGTATACCGCGGGTTCCTTGTGCTTTCCCGTTCTATAGTACCCGTGCATCATTGTCAACTGATACAGGTCTGTCATCATTGTCAAATTTCTCATGTTTGCATTATTCTCCGTACTGATGCCGCGCATCAATCTTTTTTCTTGCTCTTTTTCTCTTTCTTTGGTTTTTCCGGCTCGACCCAGTCAAGCTGATACCTGCCCACATATTCCTTGTTTTGCGGTTTTTTCACCTTCGCATACACCAGCCATGCCACGCCGACCGCAATCATAATAATGGAGACCAGCTGCGATACAGGCATTCCCAAAAATTGCAGGGTCTGTATCCGCACACCTTCGATCCAAAGCCGACCGGTGCCATACCCGATCAGGTAAACGGCAAAAATGTTGCCGTCGCGCTTCGCACGCTTAAAATACCACATCATGATGGCAAACACCGCAAGGTTCCACATGCTTTCATAAAAGAACGTGGCGAGGAACCACTGCCCGCCATCCTGCACGCCGTACGGGAAAAACATCAGGTCGGGGTTGGTGATGGGCAGCCCGTATGCCTCCTGGTTGATGAAGTTGCCCCACCGCCCAATGGCCTGGCCCAGTATCAGGCCCGGCGTCGCGATGTCCATCAATCGCAAAAACGGGAATTTGCGCCATTTGCAAAGAATGAACGCCGCAAGGAACGCGCCTATGATCGCGCCATAAATTGCCATGCCGCCTTCCCAGATGGCAAATATCTTGTCGGGGTTCTGTGCATAAAAATCCCATTCAAATGCTACATAATACAAGCGCGCGCCTATGATCGACATGGGCAGCGCCAGTATCATCATGTCAAATATCAGTTCGGAATTATATCCCTTCCGTTTGGCGTTGTATATGGCAACCAGCACGCCCGCCACAATACCGCCTGCGATAATAATCCCGTACCATGCAATGTCGAGGCCTTCTATCCCAAAGAGATTATGTACCGCGACTGTATCCAATCCGTCCATTTATGCCCTTACCTTCTTCCCGTGTATATCATGCTTCAGTTCTCTTCTTTGTTCAGGCCCAGCACCTCCGAGCCCCATTCGCGCAGCTTAAACTTTTGGATCTTTCCGCTGGCAGTCAGCGGGAAGCTATCCACAAATTTTACATAGCGGGGCGATTTGAACCGCGAAAGCCCCTCCTTGACAAAATCGATGATCTCCTGTTCTTCCGGATGCTCGCCGTCTTTCAAAATCACGCACGCCAGCACCTCTTCCCCATACCTGTGGTCGGGCACGCCGACCACCTGCACATCGCGCACCGCCGGATGCGTATAGATGTATTCTTCAATCTCACGCGGGTAGATGTTCTCTCCCCCGCGGATAATCATGTCCTTCAGCCGCCCCGTAACCTTAAAGAATCCGTCTTCATCCATTGTGCCCAGGTCGCCGGTATGCAGCCATCCGTCCTCGTCGATTGCCTGCGCCGTTGCTTCCGGCATTTTATAGTAGCCCTTCATAATATTGTACCCGCGCGCGACAATCTCGCCCTGCGTATTTGGCGGCAGCTCTTCCCATGTCTCCGGATCCACAATTTTTGCTTCTACTCCCGGTACATGCTGCCCCACCGTCTCCACCTTCTTTTCGATCGGATCGGTCGTGCGGGTCATTGTGATGGCGGGCGACGATTCCGTCTGCCCGTATGTGATTGTGATCTCGCTCATGTTCATTTCCGCTATACAACGCTTCATAAACTCGATCGGGCAAGTGGAGCCTGCCATGATGCCCGTCCGCAATGTAGAAAAATCGTATTTGCTGAAATCAGGATGGTCGAGCATCCCTATAAACATCGTGGGTACGCCGTGGCACGCCGTACACCGCTCTTCCTGAATCGCGTTCATCACCTTTACGGGGCTGTACGCATCCACCAGTATCATAGCCGTCGCATGGGTGAAGGCAGCCATCACGCCCAGCACGCAGCCAAAGCAATGGAACAGTGGCACCACAATCAGCAGCCTGTCCTTCTCGCTCAGGTTCATGCAATCACCGATCGCCATCCCGTTGTTCACCAGATTATAATGGGTCAGCATAACCCCCTTGGGGAACCCCGTGGTACCCGACGTATACTGCATGTTGATCACATCGTCTATAGCCAGCTCCGCCATGTGGGCTTCCAGTTCTTCCTGCGGCACCTTTTCCGCAAACCCAAACAGCTGCTCCCATTTGAACATACCCGGTTGCTCGTCGCTGTCCAAGTAGACAACGTTTTTTAAAAACGGCAGCTTTTTAGAATCCAGCTTGCCAGGTTCCGCCTCATTCAGCTCCGGGCACAGGCCCCTTATGTGACTGACATAATCGGAATCCTTAAATCCCTTCATCATGATCAGCGTCATCGTATCCGACTGCTTGAGCAGGTATTCCAATTCGTATTGTTTATAGTTTGTGTTCACCGTTACCAGCACCGCGCCCATCTTGGCGGTCGCAAACTGTGTGATGACCCATTCGGGATAGTTTGTCGCCCAAATGGAAACTTTATCCCCACGCTGGACGCCCATCCCCATCAGGCCCCGCGCAACAATGTCCGTCACCTCATCCAGTTGCTTGTATGTATACCGCGCGCCTACATATGGCGCAACCAGCGCATCGCTATCAGGATAATCTCTCGCCTGCTGCTTGAGCATATCCCCTATTGTTATTTTGAGCAGTTTTGACATGTGCCCCTCCAGTTTTTTTATACTATCATATTCTATCAAATCAGCCCAACGGAATCAATCTGCAATTTTCCATCACAGTTTTTTTGCCATATCGCCTCATAAAATTCCAAAAAACACGGCTAATACCAGCTTTTTTACACTTTTGGGATTGATTTTTCCAAGTTTTTGGTATATTATAGATATGTATAGTTATATCTTTTTATTGAATCACGACTTGTGGGAGAACAGACGTTATGGTTGGCATCAATCAAGGCTACGGCTATGGCCAATTCAACCGAATCAGTACCCGCGGCACCTATGGGGGGCAAAAGGGCTCCTCTTCGAAGGGTGTTTCTTCCCGCGAGGGCGGTTTTAACAGCTCTTACAGCAGCGTTTACAACACGGCCTCCGCCATGGGCACCGCCCGCAAAATGCGTCCGTCGTTGCTTGAAGATTCTTCTTTCGAGAACACGGCAACCGGCCTTTCTTCATTGACAGACAGCACGGATGCGGACTACGAAGGTTTTGCAAAGGGCGTTTCCGATTTTGCAACGCGCAACACCAGCAACCTTGCATCGTTGAAGGATTCCGCTTCTGCACTGGGCCGCGCCGCAAGCTCCATCAACTCGTCCATACTGGTCAGCACGCAGACGGATATCGCAACCATCCAGGCCCCCAGCTTCTCCGACGGGGGGGAGCCGCTTCACTACGAGATACAAATTAACAGCCTTGCCTCGGGGCAGCAATCCCAGTCAGCCATGTTTGAAAGCGAGGCCAATTCCGTTTTCCGCCTGGGCGGGAACAACATTATATTACAGACAGATAACGGCGATTTTCAAATTGATTTTACAGTTGCCGCATCCGATACAAACCTCGATACATTAAACGTTATTTCGGAAGGGATCAACAGCGCGGGCATGGGTATTACCGCCGAAGTTGCCACAAGTGACGGGCAGAGCACAATCCAGCTTGCCTCACAGGGTACGGGTACGCGCACCGCTTTCGATATGCTTGTGCCGGAAGGGCGGTCCGCCGCCGAAAAGCTGGAAATCCGTGAAACATCGGCAGCGGCAGATGCGGAATACACAATAAACGGCCAACGGTTTTACTCTGACACCAATACCGTCCCCCTGCCCTCCAGCGAGGGCTCGACCATGTCGTTGCACAGTACCGGCGGCACAACCATCCGGCAGGTGACCGACGCCTCGGGCGTGGTTTCCGCCATGCAGGATTTCGCCGCTTCCTACAACGCAGCCGTCTCCCACCTGAGCGGCAGCAGCGGACAGGGTTCCCGCAGCGCTCTGCGCATGATTGACGGCATGAACGCTTTAAGTGATAACGAAACTGCGCGATTGTCCGCCATGGGCATCCGGGCAGATGCCGAAAACAGCCTTACAGTCGACGAAGAGAAGCTGACTAACGCCGTCCGGGAAAACCCCGGCATGGTACGTAATACGTTGTCCGGCAGCAACAGTATGACAGAGAACGTAGAAGAAGGTGCTGGCCGCGCAATGCGCATTTCCACCGCCAGTTATGCCGACTTCAACGCATTGCTTGGCGAATCACAACAAACGCCAAGCGGGATTATCAGCATGATGCTGCCCCAGCCCGGTTTTCTGATCGACTATATGCTATAACTAACTTCTTTTGATCTCAATAGAGGATAAAGGCCGTGAGTTGACGCCACGGCCTTTTTTATTGAATTTATTTCGCACAATACATTTTCAAGGCTTCGTCATAAGG
>DHOD01000017.1:7884-9475 GCA_002407725.1 Christensenella sp. UBA5399
AAGGCTTCGTCATAAGGCAGCCCTACATCAACCGCGGACGGTTTTTTGTCCCATCCGTTCTCTATCCGTTCCGTAATTTTCTCCATCGAAGCGATTCCCGTGACCGACTGTTCCTCCATCTCGAAAAAAGCATCCGCAGCGCAGGCCAGATCGACAGACTCTTCAATTGTGCGACCCGTGGCCATCCCTGCAAGCATCCCCGCCACCGCGCAATCTGCTGCACCCGCAAACCTGCCGTGCGCCTTAAACGGCGGGGAGAACAACTTCCTTCCTGCCCAGTTCTCTAAATTGATATCGCCCACGCCTGCCACATGCTTCAGGTCAATTCTCCCGGAGGTCTGCACATAGAAGCCTGCATCCGCGACTTTGATGGCCACCGCTTTTGCGCCCGCATCTATCAAAGCCTGCGTATACAGCGTAACCGCCTGCATTTCTCCTGTTCCTATATAACTCGAACTTGTTACCACAATATCCGCCAGCGGCGCAATGTCCGTTTTAAACGTTTCAGGCGTCAATCCGCCCTCCACATGCAGCGACACGGCGACGCCCGCCTCACGGGCTTTGGCAATGATATATTTCAGCTCCGCCGCCCCGTCGGCAATCAGGCGCTCCATCATGTCCGACACCGCTATATGCAATATCCGTGATTTCGATACGATATTGAAATCAATATCGTCGGACGAAAATTCCTTTTGCGCATCCAGCGACTGTATACGGCATGGCTCCGCGCCGCCTACTTCCATGATGTAGGACGATTTCACCCCGCGCACCATGTGCAGGTGCTGCCATGTCCCGCCATATTCACGAAACACGGTTGGAATCACCCCGCGCCCCACCACGTCATCGCTGATCCTGCCCATAATAGGCGTAAAAACCCCCAGCCGGTTCAGCGCAATACCCGTCACAGCGGCGCTGCCGCTTATGGCAAAGCCCATCGCCCCGGCCTCGCATTTGCGTGGCACCTCGCCGCTGCAACCGTCCGGCTGCTCCGGCGCCATCCGCAGCACCACATCGCCCGCGCATACAATATCGATCATCGCACATTTCCTCGCTCTCCCGTACTCTGTTTTCTATTATGCACTATTTACACTTATTTTTCCAGTACCGGAATCACCGTGTATGCATAAGCTGTATCCACGTACGCGATGTTTTCGGTCACCATACAATGCAAATGCTTTTTATAACGATCATGCAACGTCTCTGCCTCACAAATGTTACACCACCACCTTGCAGGCATCACGCAGTAATGCGTTTAAATAGGCATGTAGCGACTTCGAATTAATAGATTTGTTATATCTTGTTCATCATATATTAATATTTGTATTGTAAAATCATATTATGGCATGAGGATACCAGCCAAGTTTTTCATTATTTCTTCCCCTTGGCCCCTGCGTAAAGCGGGGGCCTTTTTGTTGCGCCCGTATCGGGCATGTTTCCATCGTCCTCGTGCTCTTTGTGCAAACAAAAGCTTTACTATTCCACATTTTATGGTACCATTATAGAATAAAACCGAAGTATAAATAACCACACAGGAGTTATAGTATGTTTTACGATAAAATTGAATTGCTATTGGGCTGCCCCCAATCTTTGT
>DHOD01000041.1:0-741 GCA_002407725.1 Christensenella sp. UBA5399
TCAAGGATTGGGGGGCACGCCACTGGCCAAACAGAGAAAGAGCAATTAGAGCAAATTCAATGGAACAAACAGTTCATGGAATGGCTGGAGCAAATCTACACAGACCCATCATAGGCAGTAGAAGCATATTGTGCAATCAAGAAAGCCGGCCATGTGGCCGGCTTTCTTGATATGTATATATGGATTAGAAGTGAGGTTAGCTAGTTGATTGTGCTTCTGTCGTCGCAATGACATTGATGCCCGTCAGAGTGGTCACTGCCGCATCCGCCGCACCCGCCACATCCTGCGCACGCGCCGCCTTTTTTGCTGTTTTTGATCAGGCTGCGCACCGCGAACACCAGCAGGACTGCTATTCCGGCGACGATAATAATGGTTGCCGCCATGGTTTTTACACCTCCGTGCCCTTTAAAGAGCCATATTTTTTGCGCTGGTTGGCCTTGTTCACAAGAATGATGATCACTGCGGCCACCAGTATGATACCAAATACGATCAGCACCACATCGCCATTGACTACGTCACCTTCCGATACGTCTTCCAGTATCCCTGCGCCAAGCGCCGTTTGCGTTGTTGCCGGCGAATTCGCGAAAATCGCACTGCCGATCAGGTTGACCAGCATAGCCAGCACATATGCCACGCCTGTCTGGTACAGGATTGCGTACAAGGTCCATTTCCAGTTGCCGAACTCCCGTTTCATTGCGCCGATTGCCGCAAAGCAGGGAGCTGCCAGCAGTGTGAATACCG
>DHOD01000041.1:898-1357 GCA_002407725.1 Christensenella sp. UBA5399
GAATACCATGAACGCGTATGCCGTCACCTGCGAGAACATGATTGTCGTTACGCTGCCTATGGTGGCGAATGTCGCAACAACCACTTCCTTTGCCACAAGGCCTGTCACGGCTGCCACGGGTGCTGCCCATGTTTCGCCGAAGCCAAGCGGTACGAAGATCCATTTGATTGCGTTGCCAAACATGGCAAGCATACTTTGGTCGATGTCGTCGCCAACGTAGATCATCGAGGGGCTGAAGCTCTGGAAAAACCAGATTGCAGTGCACGCCACAAAGATGATGGTACCGGCCCTGATAATGAAGGACCTTCCTTTTTCCCACATGTGCATCAGCACGTGCTTTGCCCTCGGCGCCCTGTATTCGGGCAGCTCCATGACAAACGGAGCGGGTTCGCCCTTAAACGACTTTGTTCGTTTGAGGATAATGCCGGAAAGGATGACCATCAATATGCCTATCAGATA
>DHOD01000041.1:1513-1716 GCA_002407725.1 Christensenella sp. UBA5399
AATATGCCTATCAGATACATCGAGGGCCCCACCCAGGCCTGATGCGAGAAGAATATCGCAATAAACATCGCAAACACAGGCAGTTTTGCGCCGCAGGGGATGAAAGGCGTCAGCATGATGGTCATACGCCTGTCCTTTTCATTCTCTATTGTGCGGCTGGCCATGATGCCGGGAACCGAGCAGCCCGTGCCGATCAGCATGGG
>DHOD01000041.1:1945-4344 GCA_002407725.1 Christensenella sp. UBA5399
GCGCGCCATATAGCCGCTGTCTTCCAGCAGTGAGAGGAACAGGAACAATATCATAAGCTGCGGGACAAATACGAATATGGAGCCAAGCCCGCCGATAATGCCGTCTACAACAAGCGATTGCGCCCATTCGGCAGCGCCGGAAGCGGCCAGCCCCGCTGCCGCGCTTTCCTGAATCCATCCAAAAAACTGCTCTACATAGCCGATTGTCCAATCGCCCACGGTGGTGATGGATACATAGTAGACCACATACATGATGCCAAAGAATATTGGCAACGCGGCCCATTTGTTGGTCACGACCCTGTCAATTTTATCGGACATGGTCAGCTTTGCCTTATTGCGCTTGGTATAAGCGGTTTTCATGGCGTCGGTAATAAAGTCGTACCGCTCGCCCGTGATCAGGCTTTCCGTATCGTCGTCGTATTTCTCTTCACATGCGCTTACCAGATTGTCAATGGTGCCCTGTTCAGCGGCGCTGAGGTTCACGTTGATTTTCTCGTCGCGCTCAAACAGCTTGATGGCGTAGAACCGAAGGCTTGCATCCGCTACACGCCCGCTGACCATGTCTTCAATATCCTTAATGGAACGCATGATGTCGGCGCTGAAGTATGATTTGACCTGTGGCCGGGTATCGGCGCCCACCGCCGCAAGCGCCGTATCGATCAGCTCGTCGAGCCCTGTGGAATGCGCGGCCGATATTTCGACGACCGGGCAGCCAAAGTTCTCCGAAAGCTTTTCCGTGTTGATCTTCTCGCCGCGTTTTTTCAGCAGGTCGGTCATGTTAAGCGCCATCACGACAGGAATGCCTGTCTCCAGCAATTGCAGCGTAAGGTATAGGTTACGCTCGAGGTTAGTCGAGTCTATTATATTGATAATCACATCGGGGTGTTCATCCAGCAGGTAATTCCGCGTGATGACCTCCTCCAATGTATAAGGCGACAGTGAGTAAATGCCGGGCAAGTCCATGATGACCACGTCCTTGCGGCGCCCCTTCAGTTTTCCTTCTTTTTTTTCTACTGTAACGCCGGGCCAGTTGCCTACATGCTGGTATGAGCCCGTGAGCTCGTTGAACAGCGTGGTCTTCCCACTGTTTGGGTTGCCAGCCAGCGCGATAGTTACTGCTTTTTCCATAAATTGCGTGTCCCTTCCACTCCTAAAAATCTGTTGCGACTGCGGCAGCGCGTTAGTTGAAGCTAACCGATTTGCCGAAAAATATGCGGCCGTACGCCGCCATCTGTCAGTCTACTAAAATATTTTTTGCGTCTTCTCCTCTGAGAGAAAGCTCGTAACCCCTTACGGTCACTTCGATCGGATCACCCAGCGGTGCGAATTTCGTTACTGAAACATCAACCCCTTTTGTGATTCCCATATCCATAATACGCCTTCTTATGGCTCCATCGCCAACCAGACGGCGTACACGAACTGTCTCGCCACAGGGAACGTCTTTAAGCGTACGTCCCTCCATACAATACAAATCTCCTTTCACAGGTTACGGGCCAAGTGCCCCAACCCAAAATATATCAGACCACGATGCGCTTTGCCAAATCCTTATCAAGCGCGATGCGGCAGTCTTTTATGTTTACAATCATATTGCCGCCGTTTTCAGAAATCACGGTGACATATTCCCCGGGGGTAAAGCCAAGACTACTCAAAAACTTGCGGGTATTGTCCTGACCGCCAATTTTTTTGATGCAGACTGCCTGTCCCGATGGATAAAGCGTCAATGGCATAAAAATCATCTCCCAATCTTTTGTGGTTGCATGTCCGATGGCAATATTAGTCAGTCCATGCTAACTCCAAATTCAGTTTACCACTCTTAAACCCTTGTGTCAATATAATTGGAGAAAAATATTTTGGGCAGAAGACGGTTGTTATCGGGAATTTTGTGTGCTACAATAAAAAAAAGGTAAAGAGAGGACAGACAACCATGCAGGAATCCGGCGAAAATTATTTGGAAACCATATTGCTGCTCAAGGAGCGGAACGGGAGTGTGCGGTCGATAGACATCGCAAACGAGCTGGGCTACGCAAAGCCGAGCGTCAGCCGTGCCGTCGGCATCCTGAAAAAGGACGGGCTTATTGTTGTGGATTCGGGCGGACTGATTGAGCTCACTGAAGCGGGCCAGCAAAAGGCGGACAGCATCTATGAGCGTCACCGTATGATCTCGGAATACCTGGTGCAAACCCTGCATATAGACGAGGTGACCGCCGAGGCGGACGCCTGCCGTATAGAGCATGTGATCAGCGGGGAGACGTTTGATAAAATTAAAGCGTATGTAGAAAAGTACCGTAAAATGTTTCAGATAGATAGCTGAGACTATATAGCGAAAACAGGCAGTCCCGCGAGAGCAGGACTGTTTTTTATACCAATCCCAATTGAAAACATCGTTTGAAATTACGCGC
>DHOD01000093.1:0-3158 GCA_002407725.1 Christensenella sp. UBA5399
ATGGCTGTCCTCCTCCTCGCCGATAGGTGTTTCCAGCGATACAGGCTCCTGCGCGATCTTCAGTATCTCCCGCACCTTTTCCTCGGATATATCCATCTCCTTGGCAAGCTCCTCGGGCAAGGGGTCCCTGCCATACTGTTGGAGCAACTGGCGCGAGACACGGATCAGTTTATTGATCGTCTCCACCATATGTACGGGAATCCGGATTGTGCGCGCCTGATCGGCAATCGCACGCGTAATCGCCTGCCGTATCCACCACGTCGCATATGTCGAGAATTTGTAGCCCTTTTGGTAATCAAACTTTTCAACCGCTTTGATCAACCCCAGGTTTCCCTCCTGGATCAGGTCAAGAAAGAGCATCCCCCTGCCAACATAGCGTTTGGCAATGCTGACAACCAGCCGCAGGTTGGCCTCGGCGAGCATTTGCTTCGCTTGCTGGTCGCCTTCGCCCATACGCTTGGCAAGATCCACTTCCTCCGCCGCCGAAAGCAACGGCACTTTGCCAATCTCCTTCAGGTACATGCGTACCGGGTCATCAATGTTGATGTTCTCCGGCATCGAGAGGTCAAATTCCTGCTCTTGTTCCTCCTCGCCCTTCGGCGATGCATCCTGCTCAATCTCGTCGTCTATTACATCGACATTCAGGTCTTCCAGTGTTTCATAAAGCTTCTCGATCTGTTCCGCCTTAAGCTGCACATCATCGAGCGTGTCCAAAATTTCCTTATACTTTACAACGCCTTTGCTTTTCCCCAGTTCAATGACTTTCTTGATGCGCTCTTCACTGATTTTAGCTTGCTCCTCAGAAATCTCTCCCTGCGTCGCCACCAATTCATGCGCTTTCTTTTTGTTATCCTGCAACTCAATACCACCTATGTTTATTTCCGCCAGTCAATCACTCTTCGCTGTCGGATGCCTTTGTTCTAAGCTGATACAGTTCTTTGGTCAAACTGCTTATCCTCTCCACAATTTTGCTTCTTGCTGTTGCGTCTTTCTCATTTCCAACTTCCCTGATGCACGCGTCAAGCTCGCTCTCCATGCTTCTCATTTTCATACGCTTTACACAGTCGGACAGGTAGCTGTCCGCGTTTTTACCATTCGTAAACAAATCCGCACTGCTGGATAAAAGCCGCGTCGCGTGGTTCAATTCCTCCTCAGTTGTCAACACAGATAGTATTTCGTCACCGTTTGGTGTAAATCCTCTTTTTGCGCACTGCAAAATATATAAAAACATTTTTTTGTTCGTTTCTTCGTAAAAATCGTCCCCCGTCAAGCGCCGTTCAAGCTCCATCGCTTTCTCAGGATTTGCGCACGCCAGTGCCGTCACATAGTTTTCCGCCTTGGCGGCAGCCGTCAGCTTTCTTGGCTTTGCCACAGGTTTTGCAGCCGCGTTCTGGTTCTTCTCTTTCACTGCAATTCCAACATCCTGTGTAATGGAATGGACGGAAAAGCCCGTCCTGCCCGCCAGGTTTTTAACATACTTTTCCTTGATGACCGCACTTTGCACCTGTTTGAGCATCTCTATGCATTCATGCGCATATTTTTCCATCTCCGCACCATCATCCAAGTTGTACTTTGCCGCGGCCTGGTCAAATTTGTAATCCATTGCCGTGCGGGCCTGTTTCAGCAGCTTTTCATAACCCTCTTTTTTATGCTGTTTCAGAAAATCGTCGGGGTCCTGCCCCTGCGGGATCGCCACCACCCGGCATTCCACTTGTTCTGCCTCCAGTATATCCACCGCCCGCAGCGCCGCCTTCTGCCCCGCGCCGTCGCCATCGTAAGAGATAAAAACCGTGTTTGTATACCGCTTGATCAGGCGCGCCTGCTCCTTTGTGAGCGCAGTCCCCAGCGTCGCCACGCAATTTTTGATCCCGTGCGCATACATGGCGATCACATCCATATATCCTTCCACCAATATCAAAAACTGTATATTCCTGATTTTTTTCACCAGATTCAGGTTGTACAGGTTTCTACTCTTGTTAAACACCGCCGTCTCCGGCGAGTTCAGGTATTTGGGCATACTGTCGTCCATCACGCGCCCGCCAAAGCCGATCACTTCGCCAAACGCGTTGATGATGGGCATAATGATCCTGTTCCTAAACGCGTCGTAAAACTTGCCTTCGCCCGACTTTGCAAGCCCCGCATCCAAAATGTCCTTCTGCGTATACCCCTCGCCTTCCAGCATCTTGATCAGGCTGTCCCAGCTATCCTGCGCAAACCCGATCCCAAATGTTTTGATCACCGGCGCGCCAAGGTCGCGCCCTTTCAGGTATTCCAATGCAGCCGGCTCGTTTCCGCTGTTTAGATTGGCATAAAAAAACTGCGCAGTCTGCTTGTTGATCCGCAAAATCTTCTCGCGCAACGCCTTCTTTTTCTGGTAGTTGGAATCATCCGTTTTCTCGGGCAGGGCCAGGTGCACTTTCTCCGCCAAAAACTCGCAGGCTTCGGGGAATGTCATCTTCTCCAGTTCCATCACAAAATGAATGGCGTTACCGCCCTTGCCGCAACCGAAACAATGAAAAAACCCTTTATCGGCATTCACCGTAAAGGAAGGCGTTTTCTCGTTGTGGAAAGGACAGCAGGCCCACCACCTGCCCGACTTGTTTTGCAGGGTCACATACTCCCCCACCAGGTCCACAATATTCACTTTTGCATGGAGTTCATGTATCCACTCTTCTGGAAAAAGAGGCATTTATATCATTTCCCGTCCATCAGTCCTGTGGGGGCTTATCCGTATCCTCACCGGCGTCAGTTGCAATCTCAATCGTCTCCGATTCTATCACGACGTCGCCCGTTTCTTCGTCTACCGTAACAGTTTCTTCCTCAATCACAATCTTTTCGCTACCACTGCCTTCTTGCTTGATCTCGCGGGCCATATTCTCCAATATTTCCTCTTCAAACTGTTCCACCGCGCTCTCAACTTTATCTTCCACGCTCTCCACAAGCTCCGCTTCATCGTCTGTCATCGCATATGCCACCATGTCAAACTGCTTGCGTGAAAGCGTGATCACGTACGCCAGTATGCTTAAAAACGTGACGGATACCAGCCCCGTTACCCCCGCCAGCGTCCGTATCATCTGCACGTCGCCAAATCCCTGGTCCACCACAAGCATCCGCGCCGAATAATATACCGCCATAAATATCGCGACAATCGCACAGAT
>DHOD01000093.1:3322-5404 GCA_002407725.1 Christensenella sp. UBA5399
TGCGACAATCGCACAGATTGCCGTCACAATATTCGCTTTCTTTTTGTCAGAGGCATCCCATTGCGCCAGCAGCGTAATCACCGCGGCCACCGCGCAGGCCGTAGGCACGTAGATCGAGACCACATCCATTGCGCTCGACGTACCGAGGGAGGGGAGATAATAGAACAGATTGACAAACTCGCTTAAATTGAGTACGCCAAATATCAGTATCGCCCACAAAAACACTTTTGTGAAATTCTCACGTCTTTTTTTCACTGCAACCAGGCCAATCAACAGCACCATAAACAACGCCAGCATAAATCCGTTGTTCTGGTAAAACACCACCATCATATCGGCCGCGCCGCCGCCAGCCTCCATGTAGGCAGGCGCCTGCTGCACCAGATTGGTGATCAGCAGCGCCAAAAAGACACCGGTTACAATCAGGGAAATGGTATACACCACTTTATAAATCAATGCATTGCTACTGTTTTTTTTATCCATGTGTCAGGTCTCCTTAAGGTTTCTTTTTGCGTCCTGTTCCCTGAGTTCCACCCGGCGGATCTTACCGCTGATTGTCTTGGGCATTTCCTTCACAAATTCAACGATACGCGGATATTTATACGGCGCTGTTGTTTTTTTGACATGATCCTGCAGCTGCTTTTTCAGCTCTTCCGTAGGCTCGTACCCCTTCGCCAGCACCACAGTCGCCTTTACAATCTGCCCCCGGTCCTCGTGCGGCACCCCAGTGATTGCGGTCTCCAGCACGGCGGGGTGCTCCATCAGGGCGCTCTCCACCTCAAACGGGCCTATCCTGTAACCCGACGATTTGATCACGTCATCGGTCCTGCCGACATACCAGTAATAACCGTCCTCATCCCGCCACGCAACGTCGCCCGTATGGTAAATATTGTTGCTCCATGTCTGCTTTGTCCGCTCCTCGTCGCGGTAATATCCCATAAACATGCCTTCCGGCACGCCTTTATCCGTCCGGACAACAATCTCGCCCGTTTCGCCCGAATCGCACGGCTCCCCTACCTCGTTTATGATATCCACGTCAAAACACGGGTTGGGTTTGCCCATAGACCCCGGCCTGGGTTCCATCCAGATAAAGTTGCCCACCGTCACCACCATCTCGGTCTGGCCGTATATCTCCATCAGCTTCATGCCCGTGGCGTCCTTAAACTGATAGAACACCTCCGGGTTGAGCGGTTCGCCCGCAATCGTCACATACTTCAGTGCGGAGAGGTCATACTTTGTCAGGTCTTCCTTAATAAAATAGCGGTACATTGTTGGCGGCGCACAGAACGTCGTCACCTTACAATCCGCTATTTTCCGGAGCATCTTGTCCGGGTCAAACCTGTCCATATCATACACAAACACACATGTTTCCGCTAGCCACTGGCCATAAAGCTTGCCCCACGCGCTCTTGGCCCAGCCTGTGTCGGCTATTGTCAAGTGAATTCCCTCCGGGTCGGCATTGTGCCAGTAAACCGCCGTTACAATGTGCCCCAGCGGGTACAGGTAGTTTTGCGCAACCATCTTTGGCATACCTGTGGTGCCCGATGTAAAGTAAAGCAGCATGATGTCTTCATTTTGCGTCGCGTCCTTCCCGCAGGGACGCGTCCAACCTGCTTCGGCTTTCTCCATCTCGTCCCAGTAGTTCAGCCACCCTTTGCGCTGCTCCCCCACAATCATCTTGTGCTCCAATGTGGGCGATTCCGACTCCGCAGCTTCCACATGCTTTTTCAGGTCGTCGTCGCTCGTCGCAATAATCATTTTCACATCCGCGGCGTTATTCCTGTACACAATGTCTTTTTTGGTCAGCAAATGCGTCGCCGGTATGGCAATTGCGCCAATTTTGTGGAGCGCAATCACCGATATCCAAAATTCATAGTGGCGCTTCAAAATCAGCATCACTTTATCGCCCTTTTTGATGCCTAGGCTGCTGAGCATATTGGCCGCCCTGTCGGAGAAGTCTTTGATCTCCTTAAACGTAAAAAGCCGCTCCTCATCATGGTCATTCACCCAAAGCAACGCGCGTTTGTCGGGCTTTTCCACCGCCAGCCTGTCCACCACATCATATGCAAAATTAAAGTTTTCCGG
>DHOD01000093.1:5565-6395 GCA_002407725.1 Christensenella sp. UBA5399
ATATGCAAAATTAAAGTTTTCCGGTACTTTTATTTTGAAATTTGCGGCAAAATCTTCGTAGCTGGTAAAGCCTGTATTACAATACTCTGTATATATCATTCAATTGCTACCTCTTATACTATTCTCTAATAAAACACAGGATTTAGTATTATTTGTTCGATATGATTGCAAGGAACTTGCAGGGCTTTCCGCCCTCGGCCCGCATCGCGTGCGGTGTCGACGCGTCAAAGTAGACCGTATCGCCTTCATTCATCACAAATTGCGCATCCCCTATAAACATGGTCATGCTGCCTTCCACCACATAATTGATCTCCTGACCCTCATGCGCGTTCTTTTTGACCGCCTCCGTGTCCTTTGGCTCCACCGTCACCAGGAAAGGCTCCATGTCCCTGCCGTTAAAGATCGCGGCCAGATGCTGGTATTTGTACGCCTTCCGCCGCTCCATCTTCAATCCTTCGCCCGCTTTGACGTGCGAGAATTTTTTCAGCTTGGCGCTGTCTCCGGTCAGCAGCTCCACAATATCCACGCCCAGTTTGCTTGCCACCGTGTGCAGGAAACTGAACGAAAAGTCCTTCGCCCCTTTTTCATATTCCGCATATTCGGCTTCCGTCTTGCCGGTTGCCGCCGCCATCTGCGCAATGGTGACGTCCTCGATCTCCCGCAGCGACCTAATCCGCTCCGCTATTTCCGTTATCTGGTTATCCATCACGGCCCCTTTCGCTACCTGATTGTTACATATTCACTCTGCAAAACAAACGATACCCCTTCCAGGTTCCATATAATATCGGCCCCCGTCAGGTTTTCAAATTTTTTACCATATGCTTCCGTCA
>DHOD01000154.1 GCA_002407725.1 Christensenella sp. UBA5399
CCGGACGATTCGGGGCCGTATATCTCCACAATCCTGCCGCGCGGCACGCCGCCTACGCCCAGGGCAATGTCCAGCTCCAGGCAGCCTGTCGGAATGACGGACAAGCCCAGGTTATGGGTCGCCTCGCCCAGCTTCATTACAGCGCCTTTACCATATTGCTTTTCAATTTGCGATATCGCCATTTCCAGCGCTTTTTCTTTTTCCATTTCTCATACCCTCACATTTCAATCTGATTCATCTTTTTTATCAATTTTTTTATCCGTTACAATTTCCGCGTTTTTCACAAAATATTCAATACATGAATATATGGACAGGGCTACGCTCACCCAGATGAGTATCAACCCCAGGTCGACCGGCACAAATGTAAACGGCCAATTGTTCAGCAGCAACAGTATGATCGCCACGAATTGCACCACCGTCTTCAGCTTGCCTGACTTATCGGCGGCAATCACAACGCCTTTTGATGCCGCAGTAGACCGCAGCCCCCCGATGATCAGCTCCCTCGCCACAATAATCAACACTACGACCAGGCCGATTTTTCCCCAATCCATGATGACAAGCAGGGCCGCCAACACCAACAGTTTATCGGCGATCGGGTCCCACAGCTTGCCAAAATTGGATACAAGGTCATACTTGCGGGCCAAATACCCGTCCAGCCAGTCGGTGATGGCCGCTACAATAAATATTATAGCAGCAACAACGTTCCAATCCGGTATATTTGTAAAATAAATGATTACAAAAACCGGAATCAACAGAATCCGCAATAATGTCAGCACATTGGGAGCGTTCCACTTCATATGTCTGTTTCCTCTTCACTGGTGAGTTCCGCCACACAATCATACGTCCGCGCTTCCGTGATTTCCACCTGGTAATACGCGCCGGGGTTAAGCTGCCGCTCTGCCTTGATCAGCACTTTCCCATCTACCTCGGGGATATGCGCGTATGAGCGCCCGTAATAATAGCCCGTCTGCTCGTCCTTGCCTTCAATCAGCACATCCACGATCATTCCTACCCGCAACTTGTTGCGCGCAAGGGAGATTGGCGACTGTAGATTCAAGGTAGC
Source organism: Christensenella sp. UBA5399 (assembly GCA_002407725.1). Lineage (GTDB taxonomy): Bacteria > Bacillota > Clostridia > Christensenellales > Christensenellaceae > UBA5399. The sequence goes on from DHOD01000154.1 coordinate 1,064, forward strand.
GTCACGCCGGAATTCCTTCTCGCTCTCGTCCACCTGGTCTTCCATTTCAGCGGCAACGGTCCCCTCCTCCTGGGAATATGAAAACACGCCCAAATGGTCAAACTGCGCTTCCTTGAGCCCCTGGTTCAACATGGCGGATTTTTTACGGTCTTCACCCGGGAAGCCTACAATCACTGTTGTCCTGATCACAAAGTCGGGCGATTTTTCACGTATGCGCCGCACGGCTTCCAGGTTGGATTCGTATGTGTTACGCCTGCCCATCTTCTGCAATATCGTATTATCCATGTGCTGTATGGGCATGTCGATATATTTTGTGATGTTGTCATGCTTCACAAAAACGTCCAGCAGTTCGTCCGAAATACCGTCAGGATAAAAGTACAGGGCGCGCAGCCAATGTACCCCTTTAATCTGTGCCGCACGGTCCATCAGCTCCGCCAGCCGCGGCTCCCCATAAATGTCGGTTCCGTAACGGGTAGAATCCTGCGATACCAATATAATTTCACTGTATCCTTGATCCGCAAAATGCTTGATCTCCGACAATATGTCCTCTATTTTCCTGCTTTGGTAGGGACCGCGCACATCGGGGATCACGCAGTAGCCGCACTTGTTGTCGCAGCCTTCTGCAATTTTGACATAGGCCGTAGGCTTTGGCGTTGTTATAATGCGTTTTTCAAACTCTTCCGTCAGTGTGCGGTCGGCATACGCGGAATACCGCTCGCCGGCTGCCACCTTCTTGATAGCGTCGCTGATGTCCTTGTAAGCCGCCGTGCCCAGGTACGCGTCGACCCGCGGAACCAGTTTGCGCAACTGCTCCTTAAACCGCTGCGGAAGGCACCCCACAACAATAATTCCTTTCAGGCTGCCAAACCGCTTTTGCTGTTCGGCCTCCAAAATGGTGTTGATGGATTCTTCCTTGGCGTCGTTGGTAAACGCACAGGTGTTGATCAGCGCGATATCCGCCTGATCCAGCTGCTGCACAAATTCATAGCCTTCGTTTGCCAGTATACCGAGCATCACTTCGGTATCGACCATGTTTTTGGCGCATCCAAGGGATATTACCCCAATTTTTATTGCCATCGCTTTATTCTCCATATATTTAAAAACATTACAAAATTACTCCATATCCTCGCCGACCAACGTGTTTAACTGTTCCCGTGTGATCAGCACCTGCCTGGGTTTGCTGCCGTCGGCCGGCGTAATGTAGCCGTGCTCCTCCATTTGGTCAATCAGCCTTGCGGCGCGCGCATACCCGATCCGCAGCCTGCGCTGCAACATCGATGTGGACGCCTGGTCATACTCCAGTATGAGCTCCAGCGCCTTGACAAACAGTTCGTCTTTCTCGTCCTGGCCCGCAATGGGCGTCGCTGCTTCCTTTGCGATATCTTCCACGACACGCGCGTCATAGTTGGGCTTCACTTCCGCTTTAAGGAAAGTGGTGACCGCTTCGACCTCCTTGTCGGAAATATAGCAGCCCTGCAGGCGTACCGGTTTGGGCATCCCCGTCGGGTAGTACAGCATATCGCCCTGTCCCAGCAATTTCTCCGCCCCGGGCATATCCAATATCGTCCGCGAATCGATCTGTGAAGAGACCGCAAATGCAATCCGCGAAGGGATGTTGGCTTTGATAATGCCAGTGATGACATCGACAGAAGGCCGTTGCGTCGCAATCACCAGGTGAATACCAGATGCACGTCCCAGCTGCGCAATACGGCAAATCGCGTCCTCCACCTCGCCGGGGGCGACCATCATCAGGTCGGCCAGCTCATCAATAATTACCAATATCTGCGGAAGTTTCTCCTCGCCTTCTGCAGTAATAACCTCGTTGTACTTGGCAAGATCCTTCGCGCCTTTGTTGGCAAACATACGGTAACGCATCGTCATCTCTATGACAGCCCAGTTGATTGCCGAAGCGGCTTTTTTTGGGTCTGTCACAACAGGCACCAGCAAATGCGGAATATTGTTGAACGCATTCAGCTCAACAACTTTGGGGTCGATCATAATCATCCGCACATCTTCAGGCCCGGAATGATAGAGTATGCTGATAATCAGCGAGTTGATGCAAACGCTTTTGCCCGATCCGGTGGCTCCCGCAATCAGCAGATGCGGCATTTTGGATATATCCGCGTACACATTGCTTCCCGCAATGTCCTTACCCAGCGCAAAAGTGATCGCGCTTTTTGCATCCCTGAATTTTTCTGACGAGAGCAGCTCCCGAAGGCCCACGGAAGACGTTTTGTTGTTGGGGATTTCAATGCCTACAACCGGCTTGCCGGGGACGGGCGCCTCGATGCGCACATCCCGCGCAGAAAGGTTCATTGCAATGTCATCGGCAAGGTTGACGATTTTTGAAACCTTCACACCCGGCGCCGGTTGCACCTCGTACCGGGTCACCACGGGCCCGTGGCTGACATTCACAACCTTGGCATTTACATTAAAGCTTTCCAGCGTACTTTCCAGAATCTCCACATTGCGCTTCAGGTCCGCAGCATGGTTTTTAGTGGATTTTGTTGGTTGCGTCAGCAGGTTCAAAGGCGGTTTTACATACTTGGACGCGCCTTTTTTATCCCGCTTGCTGACCGTAGGAATCGGCTTGGTCTGCCGTGATTTATCAATATCCTGAATATTGTTTGCCGCAGCCGGGATATCAATCCTGCGACGCCCTTTTGCCTCCGGCTTTGCTTCGTCGTCAAACTGGATGTCCGTATCGGAGAAGACTTTCCTATACTGCTGCGGATCATATTCTTCCGCATATTCGTCCTCTTCTTCCACATGCATTTTTTCGTACAGCTCATTCATGGAATTGTCGAAGGATTGTATTTTCATATCAAATTGTTCTTCGGCTTCCTTTTCGCGGACTTCATCTTCCTCCAGCTCAAGGTTTTCAATATACAGCCGTTTTTGTTCACGCTTTTCATCCGCGCGCTGCTTATATTCATCATACGATGTTTTGACCACATAGCCAATCTGTTTGCCTACTTGTTTCAGTGAAAGATTGGTCAGTGCAATGATACAGGCGACAATGCCGATGATACAAATGATCACACTGCCCGCAAAACCTGTCGCGGCATACGTCCAGTACGTCAGCAACGCCCCCAGCACGCCGCCGCCAGACATGTCCGCCGCGCCGACGTCGTAGGAACTGGTAATAAAGGACGCATAGCTGCCCCCATCGACATAAATACTGCGGATCACGCTTAAATGGACAATGGAAAACACAAAAAAAACAGCGAGTGCAAGCAATGTGAGCTTACCGGGATTGGTTGTCTTGGCACGCGCGATAATGATGAGAACGCCAACAATGGCAAGTAAAATAGGTACAATATAGCCGAGCACGCCAAAAACACCAAAAATAAAACTTTTGACAAAATTACCAAACAAACTATCGATATTCAAATAAACGGTGATCGCAAGAAATGCGGCAAAACCAACAACAATAATCCCCACTATTTCATTGCGTTTACTGTCTTTTTTCTTCTTTTTACGCGCCATCAATTTCCCCGTTCAGGTATAATCTCATACAAAGTTATTATAGCATCATATCAGAACGTTTTCAAACACTGCAATACTTATAGTTCATACCCTTTTTTCTGCGAAAGCCCTTTTTGGCGGTTGAAATTTTCTTTGTTTTTTTCAATATAACGGGCGTGTAGTTCCGTCGCATCCATGCCGGTCTTGATGCACATGCTCACCAAAAAATGCAGAAGGTCGACAAGCTCTTCCTTTACCGCAGCATGATCGACTTGCTTTGGGTTCTTCCACCATTTAAAATTCACTTCGTCAATCAACTCGGCAAGCTCCGACATCATTGCCAGGGTCTCCTTCTGTATCCATTCCTCCATGGAGATCCCCTGCAGGTTTCGCTTCTCAATAATCTCCGTATCAAACCTGCCCTGGTATTCAAATATTGCTTCCAGTTTATCCATGATCAATCTCCAAACGTCGTGTTTTTTAACGCGGATGCATCGTTGATTTTCCCAACATAAGTCGCGGTAATCTTGTCCGGTGCAATCACCTCTTCAATCGCGCGCCCGACATCGTCAAATGTCGTATCATCAACCATTTTTATTACTTCTTCATCGGTGTATACCCTGCCCGTCAGCACCATGGCTTTACCAATGGAATTCATCTTGGCAGACGTACTCTCAAGCGACAGTATCAAATTGCCCTTTAGCTGTGCTTTGCTCTGTTCAAATTCGGTTGTGGTCACGCCTTTTTGAGCAATCATGCGCAGTTCTTCCACCATGGTATCGGCAACAGCCTGCACATTTTGCGCAGTTGTCCCCGCGTACAGCGAGAACATGCCCGTATCGCGGTACATGACCGGGTGGGAATAAACAGAGTACGCCATACCCATTTCTTCACGGATCTTCTGAAACAGGCGCGAACTCATGGAACCGCCTATAATGTTATTCAATACATGGAGTGCGTAACGGTTTTTGTTTTTGACATCGTATGACGGCATCGCCATACACACATGAACCTGTTCAATGTCTTTTTTCGCGGTGTCAAAACCTTTTATGTTTTTAAAATTGCTGCAATCGGCAACTTCTATGTTGTTTTTTCTGCTGTGGCCCACAGACAAATATTTGTTGAGGCAATCGGTAAGCTTTCCTTCATCAAAGTTTCCAGCAACGGAAACCACAATATTTTCCGCTGTATAGTGGTGATCCATGTATCCTGTAAGGTTGTCCCGCATAAACCCCTTGATGTTTTCCGGCGGGCCGAGGATCGTCTTCTCCAACGAACAACCTTTGAAGAATGTACTGGATATAAGATCCATCGCCACATCCTCCGGCGTATCGTTGCTCATGGCAATCTCTTCCAGCACAACGCCCTTTTCCTTCTCCAGTTCCGTCGGGTCAAGCGTTGCATGGCAAAAAAGATCCGTGAGGATTTCCATCCCCTCTTCAATTTTTTCATCGATTGTTTTGATGTAATAGCATGTCGCTTCCTTTGACGTGAAAGCATTGATCTGGCCGCCGATGTTGTCTACGTCAACGGCAATCTGCTTTGCGGAACGTTTATCCGTGCCTTTAAAAAGCATATGCTCGATCAGATGCGAAATGCCGTTTTCCGCAGGTGTTTCGGTGATGGAGCCTGCCCCCACCCAAATGCCCATCGTAACGGAATGGAAGTTCCCAAGCTGCTCCCCAACCAGAGTAACACCACTTTCCAGCTTTTTGTTTATCAACATAATATCACCTTTTTAAGTTTTTCTATCAGCAGTTAGTATTACCTGCAAAAAGAACCGGCACGGGCCGGCCCTTTTCGCTTATTTAATAGAAATTTGTACTCAGTCTTCGCTCTTCTCGGGGATCAATCCCTTGTGTGTCAGGTTGATCCTGCCCTGCTTGTCAATCTCGATCACCTTGACCAGCAAGTCGTCGCCGACATTGCACACGTCCTCAACCGTTTTGACATACTCATTGGACAGGTTGGATATCCTGCACATGCCTTCTTTGCCGGGCGCAAGCTCTACAAAAGCGCCAAAGTTCATGATGCGCGTCACCTTGCCAAGGAATACTTCCCCAACCTTTACATCCTTTACAATCGTCTCAATAATTTTTTTGGCTTTGGCAGATGCCTCGGCGTCGGCAGTAATGATTGCGACACGGCCGTCATCTTCGATATCGATCTTAACGCCGGTATCTTCAATGATCTTATTGATGACCTTTCCGCCCGCCCCAATGACTTCCCTGATCTTATCAGGATCAATCATAAACTGTGTGATCTTGGGTGCATACGGCGAGAGTTCCTCGCGTGGCGCAGCAAGCGCCTCGTTCATTTTATCAAGGATAAACAGCCGTCCACGAAGCGCCTGCGCAAGCGCGCGCTCCAGTATCTCTTTGTCGATCCCCTTGATTTTGATGTCCATCTGGATGGCAGTGATGCCTTCGGCTGTTCCCGCAACTTTGAAGTCCATATCGCCTATAAAGTCCTCAAGCCCCTGGATGTCCGTCAGCACAACCACTTTGCCGTCCTGCTTGATCAGTCCCATAGCACATCCGGCAACGGGCGCTTTAAGCGGCACGCCTGCATCCATCAACGCAAGCGAGCTGGAGCAAACGCTGGCCTGCGACGTCGATCCGTTGGAACTGATGACCTCGGATACGGAGCGGATTGCATAGGGAAAGTCTTCTTCACTGGGCAATACCGGCTCCAGCGCCCTTGATGCAAGCGCACCATGCCCAATCTCGCGACGCGAGGTCGAACGCATCATCTTTGCTTCGCCTGTCGAATATGGCGGCATATTATAGTGGTGCATATAACGCTTAAACGTATCTTCCGATATACCATCCAGGTTCTGGCCTTCACGCAGGGACCCAAGCGTAACAATGTTGATTGCCTGCGTAAGCCCGCGGGTGAACACAGCGCTGCCATGCGCACGCGGCAGTACGCTGGTCTCGCACCAGATCGGCCGGATTTCTTCATACTTCCTGCCGTCGGGACGGGTTTCCTTATTGACAATTTTGTCACGAATCACTTCTTTTGTCATATTGTAAAGCACGTTGCCGATATGCAGTTCGCTATCGGGGAATTGCTCGGCAAAATGTTCTTTGATCTCGGCACTTACCTGATCCTGGCGCTGCTCACGCTCTGTGCGGTCAAATGTATCGACGCTCCAAACCACCTTATCGGCAGCGTACTCGCGAACCGCTTTTTCAATTTCTTCGGGAATGGTATATACTTCAATTTCTTTTTCCGGCTTGCCGATCTCCTGTTTGATATTCTCAATAAACGCACAGATTTTTTTGATTTCCTCATGCGCAAACAGGATCGCATCCAGCATCTCCTGTTCAGATATTTCACTTGCGCCCGCTTCCACCATCATAACGGCATCTTTTGTGCCGGAAACCGTCAAGTGCAGCCTGCTCTGTTCCATCTGCGCAAGGTCAGGGTTGATGACATACTCACCGTCCACCAGCCCGACGATTACAGAACCGGTCGGCCCCGCAAAAGGGATCCCCGATATGCTGAGCGCAGCTGACGAACCGATCATCGCATATACCTCGGGCGGAATATCTGTATCCACCGACAGCACCGTTGCCACAACCTGTACATCGTTGAAATATCCTTTGGGAAACAGCGGCCTGATTGGGCGGTCGATCAGCCGGGAAGCCAGCACCGCTTTTTCAGAAGGACGCCCTTCCCGCTTAATAAACCCACCGGGAATTTTCCCGACAGAATACATTTTTTCTTCAAACTCAACGCTCAGGGGGAAGAAATCGATCCCCGACCTCTGGTATTTGGACGCGGTAGCAGTCACCATCACAATGGTGTCGCCGCAGCGCACCCAAACCGCGCCGTCTGCCTGAAAGGCGTACTTACCGCTCTCCACTGTGAGAGTCCGGCCGCCCAGCTCCATCTCATAAACATTATTTTGCATTACATTCTCCTTAAATTATTCTCCACATCACACCCACGCGGCACAATTCCGCGCTATTTCTTCACATAAAGAGAGCGAGAAAAAATCCCGCTCACTCATTAATGCCTCAGGTTCAGGCTTTCGATCAAATTCCTGTACCGGGCGATATCCTTGCTTTTCAGATAATTCAGCAATCCTCTTCTCTTACCAACCATTTTCAACAAGCCGCGCCTTGAGTGGGAGTCTTTCTTGTTCTCCTTCAGGTGCTCGTTCAGATGGTTGATCCTGTAGGTCAGCAGCGCAACCTGCACTTCGGGCGAGCCCGTGTCGTCTTCCTTTTGCGCATACTTCTTGATAATTTCGGTCTTTGTCTCCTTATCCATTTCATCCTCCAAATAAAAAAATATTTATATCAGGCCAGTAAACTGCGCACGCGTCAGGAGTGTTCGACGCACGAAGCTTCCGGCAAGGGCGCATTGCGCCCAGACATACTAGAGTATTCTATCATATTATATACGCATTGTAAACAGATAAATCCGCAAGTTTGCTTGCGGCATTTCCGCTGTCCGCCGCAATTTGCGCCTTCAATTCCTCCAGCGATGCGAACCGTTTTTCGGCCCGTATAAAATCCACAAAGCATACCTGTATGCGCTCCCCGTAAATATCGCCGTCAAAATCCAATATAAATGTTTCTACATTGGGCGCGCCTTCCGTCTGCACAGTCGGCTTGATGCCAACGTTTGTGACGGCACGCAGCAGCCTGCCGCCGGGCAGCTTTACAATTGTCGCATAAACGCCGTGTTTTGGCAGCAGCTTCTTTGTGTGGATATTTGCCGTGGGAAACCCCAATGTGTTGCCCAGACGCCGGCCACCCTCAATCATGCCGTCAATAAAATAGAACCTGCCCATACGGTCCGCCGCCCCGGCCATGTCGCCCCGCTCAATCAATCGCCTGATCGAGCTGCTGCTCACTTTTTTACCGTCAACCGCCATTTTGGGCAGCACATCCAGAGTAAATCCAACCTGTGCCGCATAGCCCGCCAACATCTTGGTATTGCCCGCAGCGTCTTTTCCAAAGCGGAAATCGAACCCGGCTGCAAGGTGCGTCATCCCAAAGTCATTTAACAGCATTTTCACAAAACCCTCCGGCGAAAGCCCTGCAAATGCTTTATCAAACCCTTGTTCGTAATAATATTGCACGCCAAGAGAATCAAAAATCTCTTTTTTTTCATCGGATGTATAAATCAGCCTGTCCACCGTAGGCTTTGTGTTAAACGTAAAGATCAGCGGCGCCGCGCCGGGCTTGTCCATAATCGATTCGACCAGCTGGATGTGCCCCTTATGCACGCCGTCAAACATGCCCACGGCTATGGATGTCTTTTCTTTGATTGGCAGCAGGTCAGGCGTCAGCGTCTTCATTATCGGCTCCATTGATATAGATCATCGTTTTTATTTTCAGTATCGTACCATCACATGCCGCGATACCAAGCAACCTGTTTTTGCAATACAGGACATAGTCTTTTCCCGCGGCCACATCAAGCTGTGCCCTGGAAAGGTCGATGGCCGCGCCCGATGCCGCAATGTCAAACAGGTAATCCGGCAGAGCCAGCGAATCCATAAACCCAAGCGCATCACCAATGGGTACCAGCGCTTTTGCCCGGGTGGTGTCATGCTGCAATTCATCCAGCGTGTACGCGTCCCCTACCAGAAACCCGCACGAACGCGTCCGCAACAAAAAAGACATGTACGCAACCGTGTCCAGACGATGCGCCATATCCCGAATCAGGCTTCGGATATACGTTCCCTTCGAGCATGCAATTTTGAGCAGAAACTTGTTATGCGTACCCGCTAACACCTGCATGTCGTAAATTGTAACCTGCCTGGGGGGCTTATGGATCTCCTCCCCACGCAGCGCCAGTTTGTATAGCGGCTGGCCCGCTTGCTTCAGCGCGGAAAAAGCCGGCGGTTGTTGCATGATTTCCCCCAAAAAATCAGGAATGATATGCTCTAACGCACCCCGGTCTACATCTGCATGTTGCCGGTCCACAGTTTTCCCGTAACTGTCCAGTGTATCGGTTTCGCATCCAAAAGCCATTTCAGCAATATATTCCTTTTGGCCGCGCATGATATAATCGGCAATTTTTGTAGCCCTGCCGATACATACGGGCAGCACCCCTGCCGCGCCCATATCCAACGTTCCCGTATGGCCCGCTTTCCTGCTGCCAAAAAGACGCTTTACCACACCGGTCGCCTGTCCGGACGACATGGCGGGCGGCTTCAAAACATTCACAACTCCGTTCAACCGATAAACTCCTCTGACCTGCGGATCACGTCCTGCATAATATCGTGTATATTGCCCTTCATCAGGCAACCCGCGGCACGCTTATGCCCGCCGCCGCCATAGATAGAGGCAAATTGCGCAACGTCCACACCCTCGTCCTTGGAACGCAGGCTGATTTTGTATACGTCTTTTTTCAGTTCGCGAATAAAAATGGCTAACTCAACAGTATCCACGTCGCGTGCATAATTGATCAGCGCTTCGCAGTCGTCCACCTTCGCACCGGCATTTTCTATATCCTCCAGCATAATTGTGGAGATGGCAAGCCGGTCCTCCAGGTGCAGCCGCAGGTTCTGGATAAACGTGCAAATCAGCTTGGTCGCCCCCAGAGAACGGTCATTGAATATCCTGTTCGCAACATAATTCACGTCGAGCCCCGCATCCATCAGCTCGGAAAATATACTGAGTGACTTGGGCGTCGTATTGGCGTATGTAAAGTTGCCCGTATCGCTCGCGATTGCAGTATAAAGCGCAAGCTGCGCAACCCGCAGCACCGGCACGGAAAGCGCGCCCATGATATCGTAAACGATCTCGCCCGTTGCGGGCGCGTCCTCCACATAATTGACATCGGCAAAATTGTCATTGGAAATATGATGGTCCAGGTTCATGCACGGTTTGTCACGGAAGATGTCCTTTACCTTGCCCAGCCTGTTGCGATCACCACAATCGACTGAAATGTGCGCGTCAAAATCTTCAATATTATAGATGGAGAACAGTTGAAAAAGCGGCCTGAATTCTTTTAAATCATACTTGTGCGGCGGGTTTTCAAGTAGAAAGACAACCGCCTTCTTCCGGTATGTCAGCAACGCGGATGTCAGCGCATAAGCGCTGCCCAGCGCATCGCCATCGGGATTGATATGCGTAAAAACAGCAAAGCTATTGTGGCGGTCAATAAAGTCAATTACATCATTCATTGTCTTTTTTTTGCACCTCGTCCAATAGTTTGCTGATTTTCATACTGTATTCAATGGAATCGTCCAACACAAATTTCAGTTCGGGCACACGCCTGATATTCAGCATTTTTGAAAGGCGTGTCCGTATAAACGCCGCCCCGTGATTGAGCGCGTCTATGCTTGCTTCACGCTTTTTGTCGGTGTCATACACGCTGACAAATATCTTGGAATACTTTAAATCGGACGTGACCTCTACCCGCGTGACGCTTGTCATGCCTGACAGCCTGTCATCCTTCACATCATTTTGAATCACGCTGGCCAGGGCCCTTTTAATTTCTTCCTCTATACGGTTGATCCTGTTTGAGGGCATGGTTCTTTCCCTACCTCTCTATCTCCTGCATTTCAAAGCATTCCACAACGTCAAGTTCCTTGATGTCGTTGAAGTTCTCCAGCGACAATCCGCACTCGTACCCCTGTGCAACCTCTTTTGCATCATCCTTAAAGCGTTTTAGCGAGCTGAGTTTGCCTTCATATATGACCACATTGTCACGCAGTAACCGCACCTGGGAGTTTCGCTTGATCGTACCGTCGGTCACATAACATCCCGCAATGGTACCGATCGCCGAAACCTTGAATGTCTGCCGCACTTCCGCATGGCCTGTGACAACCTCTTCGTATTCCGGGTCCAGCATACCCTTCATCGCGTTTGTGATGTCCTCGATTGCTTTATATATGATCCTGTACAAGCGTACGTCTACTTTTTCACGCTCCGCCGCAACCAGCGCCATGTTGTCTGGGCGCACGTTGAACCCAATGATGATTGCATTGGCTGCCGAAGCCAGCATAACGTCCGATTCCTTGATAGCGCCTACGCCACAATGGATCGCCTTTACGCGCACCTCTTCGTTGGACAGCTTCTCCAGCGATTGACGCACAGCCTCGACAGACCCCTGCACATCGGCCTTGATAACGACATTGAGCTCTTTGATCTGCCCGTCCGCAATCTGGTTAAACAGATCATCCAGCGAAACCTGCGAAACCTTTTTAAGCATTACCGCCTTCTGGCGGTCCCGCCGCTGCTCGGCAACCTGCTTGGTGAGTTTGTCTGCCGGTGCGGAGTGCAGTATATCGCCCGCCACAGGCACCTCTGAGAATCCAATGACCTCCACAGGCTGCGATGGCAGTGCGTTTTCCACAGGACGGCCCAGGTCGTCAAACATCACACGAACCCTGCCGTACGCCGTACCCGCAATAATCGTATCGCCTGTCTTAAGCGTGCCGTTTTCCACCAATACGGTGGCAACAGGGCCCCTGCCCTTATCCAGCTCCGCCTCCACAATTGTACCTTTGGCCAGTCTGCCGGGGTTCGCCTTGAGCTCCAGTACCTCGGCCACCAGCAGCACCATCTCCAGCAATTTATCAATGCCTTCGCCCGTTTTGGCAGAGACAGGCACCACAACCGTATCGCCGCCCCATTCCTCCGGCAGCAGTTCATGCTCGGTCAGCTCCTGCATGATTTTCTGGGGATTGGCATTTTCCCTATCGATTTTATTGATTGCAACAATAATCGGCACATCGGCGGCCTTGGCATGGTTAATCGCCTCAACGGTTTGCGGCATGATGCCGTCGTCCGCGGCCACCACAATGATCGCGATATCGGTTACCTGCGCGCCCCTCGCCCGCATAGCGGTGAAGGCCTCGTGCCCCGGCGTGTCGATGAACGTAATCTTCTCACCATTCATTTCCACCTGGTACGCACCAATATGCTGCGTGATGCCGCCAGCCTCGCTCTCCGTGACTTTCGAAAGCCTGATTTTGTCGAGCAACGATGTTTTTCCGTGATCGACATGCCCCATGATCGTAACCACAGGCGGGCGTTTTTCCAGATCGTCGGGCGTATCTTCCGCTTCCTCCACCAGTATATCTTCGGCGGTTTTTTCAATTTTCTGTTCCAGTTCAATACCAAATTCATCCGCAATCAACTGCGCCGTGTCAAAGTCGATCTGCGAATTAATTGTACTCATCATTCCCAGCAGCAGCAGCTTTTTCAGTATGTCGGACACAGGCTTGCCAATTTTCTCAGAGAAAAGCTTAACCGAAATCGTTTCCTCGGTGATTGTCGCCTTTTCAATCTTAATCGGTTCGATCACCATTTTGGGCTGCTGTTTTTTGTGCTGCTTATATCGCCTTGAGCCCCGCGGGAAGTCATCCTCGTCGATATTAAACACACGTTCCTTAATGACCGCTTTTTTGGGCTTTCTGTTCACATTCCGATTATCATCTTCCGGCCCCTTTGGTTTTTTACGCACATGATCATGCGGCTTTGCGTCACTTTTGCCAGCATGCGGCTTTTCGGTTGTTGCAGATGGTTTTTCTGCAGGTTTACTGCCCTTTGCGGCAACTTTCCCTTCGCCGGTTGCAGGTTTTGCAGTTGCAGCACCCTGTACAGGCGCAACCGTTTTTGCTTTTACAGCAGGTTTTTCATCGGCAACGGCGTTTTCAGCCTTTTCCGCTTTCACTTCCGGGGTCTTTGCCGCGGGCGCGCTTTTTTCCTCTTGCGGCGTGCCGTCCTGCGTTTCTTCGGCAGCTTTTTTAGCGGCGGCCGCTTGTTCCGCTTCCTGCTGCCGAAGCGCAGCTTCTTCAGCAAGCCGTTTTTCTTCGGCTTTTTTCAGCTCCAACTGCGCTTCCTTTTCTCTTTTTGCCTTCTCAATGTCAATGATTCTGGCTTCCACGCTTTTGACAGACTTAATCTGCCCTTCCGACTTCGACTGCATCTCCAATATGCCGTCAAAAATAGACTGCGCATTCGCCACCAAATTTTTGTTTGTTTCTAAAATTTTTATCTTACTCAAATTTTTCACCCCCGGAGCGCGATCCGTATTTTTTTAAAACGCTTTTTGCAAACCCGGCATCTGCGATCCCTGTAATTTTATTTTCCGGCTTACCAAGGCTTTTGCCCAGCAGCCCAATTTCATCCAAGATTATTATATTTACGCCATAATAACGGCATTTGTCGGCGAACAGCTTCTTTGTGTTTTCCGAAGCGCCCCCGTCCACAAGCACAAGCTTTAGCTTCCCGCTTTTCACACCCGCTTCGCAGGCCTGGGCGCCGTACACCAGTTTGCCGCCCTTGGCCGCCAAGCCAAGAAAGCTATAGAATCTTTCATTCGTCATTTTTAATCATTTGCCTTAAGCTATCGTATACGCACGCTTCTACATTGCACTTAAAGGCCCTTTGCAAAGCCCTCTTTTTGCACGCGGCGTCCATGCAGCGCTCTTCCCGGCATATATACGCGCCTCTTCCGTCCGCCTTCCCCGACATATCCGGCGCAATTTCACCCTGTTTGGTTTTTACAATGCGGACAAGCGCATCCTTAGGCCTGCCCTCCCTGCACGCAATACACATCCGCACAGGCGCTTTTTTTTGCGTCATTCCGTTTCTTCGGTTTCCTTTTCTTCCTCTGGCGCGGTTTCCGGTGCCTCTTCAGCTTCCTGCGGCACATCTTCTATGTCCAGCTCGGCATCCTCAATGTCAAGCAACAAATCTTCTTCCACATCTTCCACGGCTTCCTCTTCATTGATTGCATCCACAACGTCAAACCCTTGTGCAATGTCCGACTCGTAATCGATTTCGGCATTTGCGAATTCCTCGCCAAACACCTGTTCTTCCATCTGCGTCTGGCTTTTGATATCAATCTTCCATCCCGTAAGCTTTGCCGCCAGACGTGCGTTCTGCCCTTCCTTGCCAATTGCCAGTGAAAGCTGATAGTCCGGCACAATAACCTTGGCTGCCTTTTCATCCTCATTGATCTGCACCATCACAACCTTTGCAGGGCGAAGCGCGTTGGCAATAAATTCAATCGGGTCAGAACTCCACGGCACCACGTCTATTTTCTCGCCGTTTAACTCTTCCACCACTTTCTCTATGCGCGTTCCCTTGTGGCCGACGCAAGCACCCACCGGATCAACATCTTTTTCCTCGCTCCAGACGGCAATTTTTGTACGGCCGCCCGCTTCCCTTGCGATGCTCTTGATCTGCACCACGTTTTGGCGTATTTCGGGCACTTCCAGCTCAAACAGCTTTTTGATCAGAGAAGGATGCGTCCGGGACACAATGATCTGCGGCCCTTTGTTTGTCTTTTTGACCTCCAGCACATAAACCTTTATGCGTTCATTAATATTGTATCTTTCGTTGTACACGGTCTCGCCCACGGGAATAATCCCTTCTGCGCGCCCAATCTCCACATACACGTTGCCACGCTCAATCCTGTGAACTACGGCGGTCAGCACTTCGTTCTCCTTCTCTGAGAACTGGTCGAATATGATGCCGCGCTCCGCCTCGCGCAACCGCTGCACAACAACCTGTTTGGCTGTCTGTGCGGCAATCCTGCCAAACTCGCTTGGCGTGACCTCCGTCTCGAGCGTATCCCCCACCTCGTATGCGGGGTTTATCTCGCGCGCTTCTTCCACGGTGATCTCCGCCCCGTCTTCTTCAATTTCTTCCACAACCTGTTTGATTGCAAAAACTTTTATTTCACCGGTTTCGGGATCAATTTCCACACGGGCGTTCTGGTTGTTTCCAAAATGTCTTTTATATGCCGAAATCAAAGCCATCTCTATGGCTTCGATCAAAATATCCTTTTTTAATCCTTTTTCATGCTCCAGATCATTGAGCGCATTCATAAATTCCGCATTCATTTTTTAATCTCCATCATAAATATATTCTTCAAAAATCAAGGTGAAGGCTCATTTTTGCTATTTCCTTCAGCTCAAAAGCAATTTCATGATCTTCAGTCTCTATTGTCACACTGTCCTTACCGTATGCCGTAAGGATACCGGTGAAGGTCTTGCTTCCCTCAAAAGGTTTGTACAGCTTTACATCCACCTGCTCGCCCATCACCCGCTCAAAATCCCGCTCGTTTTTCAACGGCCGGTCAAGCCCGGGAGACGAAACGCAAAGGCAATATGAATCCGCTATAGGGTCTTCTTCATCCAGCCTGGCCTCAACCGCCCTGCTGACGGCTTCACAATCGTCCAGCAACACGCCGCCTTTTTTATCGATAAACACCGTCACAATCTTCCCGTCGTTTTGCTTAGTTATCTCCGTATCCACGTAGATATAGTCCATCTGCTCTACGACCGGCCGGGCAATTTCCTCAACGGCGTTTTTTGCACTTTTTGCCATATCTCTCCTTTTGCCTGGAACCGCTGTACAATGTATATCGGCAGCACATACTATGCGCTATGATTTTTCAATCACTGTCAAACGCTCCCCACAATGAGAAAGAGCGGGGTTACCCACTCTTCACGTAAGCATCTATTCTAGAGAAATTATAGCATGGCAAAAGCAATATATCAAGTGTTTTAGCTTTTTTTTGATAAATTCAGCTTATTTTCCGTCCCTTTGATCAACCGCACGATATTTTCCCTGTGGCTGATAATCCCCATCACCGCAATAATCAACACGGCAAGCTGCCAATATATGTTCCCATTTGACACAAAAAAAGCCGCAACCGCGCTTGCAACCAGCCCAATCAAAGAGCCGATGCTCATAATTTTGGTGCGCACAACCAGCAGCACACACAAGCCGAATATAATGACGGTTGGGATCGGCTGTATGACCAGCAGCACACCGGTTGTGCAGGCGATGCCTTTCCCTCCCTTGAATTTCAAAAAAACTGAAAAGTTGTGACCGGCCACCGCACACACGCTCGCCAGATACAACCCCAGGTCGCCGCCAATCCACAAACCGATCAATGAAGCAACCACGCCCTTGAGCACATCGCCCACCAGCGTCAGTATCCCAATGCCCCATCCATAGCTGCGGAGCGCGTTTGTCGTGCCCGCGTTGCCGCTCCCCTTCTCCCGGATGTCTTCCCCCTTAAGCGTTTTGGAGAATATATAAGAGAATGGGATGGAACCGATCATGTATGCAATTGCTGCAACCAATATAAGCATTCCTATAGCATACGCGCTTATCATACAAACCCATCCTCCTTGTTGTTGTCCCGTTGCCTGACTATTATTTTAATGGGTGTTCCCGTAAAGTCAAATGTTTTTCGAATAAAATTCTCAAGGTACCGTTTGTACGAAAAGTGCAACAAGGCAGTATCGTTGACAAACAGTATAAAAGTAGGCGGTTTCACCGCAACCTGTGTGATATAAAAAATCTTTAACCGCCTGCCGCTGTCGGATGGCGGCTCTACAGCGGTGATCGCATCGTGCAGGCAATCGTTGAGAATGCCGGTGCTGATGCGCCTCTGTGTGTTTTCGTTTGCTTCCAGAATCAAATCAAAGAGTTTATCGACACGCTGCCCGGTTTTGGCAGAAAGATAAATGATTCTTGCATAAGGCATAAAGGCCAGGTCCGCCTTGATTTTCTTATTGAATTCCTCAATGGTAAACGTATCCTTTTCCACTGCGTCCCACTTGTTGACGGCAATCACGACGGCCTTCCCTTCGTCGCTTACAAATCCGGCCACCTTCGTATCCTGTTCCGTAATGCTTTCCTGCGCATCAATCATCACAACAGCAACGTCCGCCCGCCGCACGGCGTTCAGCGAACGAATCACGCTGTAACGCTCAATTGTTTTGTCGTCGATGCGCGCCTTTTTGCGCATCCCGGCGGTATCGATGATTGTGTAGCGGACGCCATCCCGCTCCAGCGCGGAATCGATCGCGTCGCGCGTTGTTCCCGGCACATCGCTTACAATCGTACGTTCGTACCCCAATATTTTGTTTGCCAGGGAAGATTTCCCCACATTGGGTTTGCCGACAAGCGCAATTTTGATTCCTTCCTCTTCCTGGTCTTCCTCGTAGTCATCCAGATGCTTTATCACCTCATCCAACAAATCGCCCGTACCAAGGCCCTGTATAGAGGATACGGCATGCACATCCCCAATGCCCAACTCATAAAAATCATAAATATTCTGTTCATCTTTTTTGTTGTCAACCTTATTGACGACGACAATGACAGGCTTTTGCGTCTTACGCAGCATATCGGCCACATCATAGTCCTCGGGCGAAAGCCCTTCTTTGCCGTCCACAAAAAACAGTATCACCTGCGCGGCTTCTATGGCAAGCTCCGCCTGCATACGCATTTGCACAAGGATCTTATCCTCGGTGACCGTATCGATCCCGCCCGTATCGATCAACGTAAATTCTTTCCCCAGCCATTCGGCGTCCGCAAAAATCCTGTCGCGCGTAACACCGGGCGTATCCTCAATAATCGCGAGCTTCGTTCCCGTTATTCTGTTGAAGAAAGTCGATTTGCCTACGTTTGGTCTGCCGACAATCGCGACCAGTGGTTTTGCCATTTCCGCCCTCACTTTACCTGTCAATAAATTGTTGCACAAAATGGTATCCGTCATTGTGCACAATGCTGCATTTCACACCCAGTTCCGCCTCCACGGTAGGCACATCGATATCATCGAGCATGATATCTTCGTCCTCCTTAAAGCATGAACCGCTCAAAAGTAGTATATCTTCGCCAATCACATTTTTCAATTGATTTATGATATCGCGCCCGGTCAACAGGCCCGTAACCGTTACCGTTTCGCCAAAAAAACGGTTTTCAATGGGGTATACCCGCACTTTGCTGCCGTATTGCGCGTGGATAGCGTCGCACAAGCTTTGCATATATGGGTAAAAATCAACGCCCGTAGCCACGGCAACCGCCGCGCCGTTGCTTTTTTCCGCACTGTATTCCCGCAGCGCGCTTTTTGTTTCGTGCAGGAATTTCACAACCATGCCCACCCCGTTTTCTATCTGGGGAAAATCCTCATATTCTTCGCACCCGGGCAGGTCAGCCCGCGCCTTAATATACATCTCGTCGGCGGCAAAAACAAACCGACTACCTGTCTCATCCAGACATTTATGCTGCATCCTTTCCACAAGCGCGATGGCCGACCGGGCATCCGCTTCTTCGACCGGCCGCAGCACTGCCCCAATTTTGCTGTACTGTGTCAGGCCCACCGGC
Source organism: Christensenella sp. UBA5399 (assembly GCA_002407725.1). Classification (GTDB taxonomy): domain Bacteria; phylum Bacillota; class Clostridia; order Christensenellales; family Christensenellaceae; genus UBA5399. The sequence continues at coordinate 19,639 of DHOD01000154.1, forward strand.
ACCACCGCCACACTCAAAATTGCGGGGAAAAGGCCGTAAAGGTCCTCAATCGTCTTCTCCAAAACCTGCCCATCGTTGATCCCGGGGCACAGGACAATCTGTGTATGCATTTTGATCTCATTTTCCGCAAACAGCTTTATGATATCCATGGTGGATTTTGCCGCAGGTGCCCCCAGCAGCCTTGTCCTGACCGCGTCGTCGCTCGCGTGCACAGAAACATACAAAGGCGAAGTCTTATATTTGATGATTCGGGCGATATCCTGCTGCGTCAGGTTTGTCAGCGTGATATAACTCCCCATCAAAAAAGACATCCGCCAGTCGTCATCTTTAAAGTATAGTGTTTTGCGCATCCCTTTTGGCAGTTGGTCGACAAAACAAAACAGGCATTTGTTCCTGCAGACGGTTTTTTGATCAAAGCCGTCATGCACAAATTCCAACCCAATGTCCTCGTGTTCTTCTTTTTCCACATACGCTTCATAAGGCTCGCCAGCACCATCCAGCAACCGCATCCGCAGCGTATCGTTTGCAATCTCATAATTATAGTCGATAATGTCTATGATATCGACACCGTTAACAGAAACAAGGTCGTCCCCTTCCCTGATTTCCAGCTGCTCCGCTATGCTGTTTTGTGTTACTTTACTGATTTTCATATTCTTTTAACACCAACCAAAAGACACAACAAAGGTTCCGCCTTTCACAGGCGGAACCTTTTAAGGGTTCTTTTTACTTATACAGCGGGAACCGTTCACAAAGCTCGATCACCTTTTGCTTTGTGCTATCCACCACGCTGTCCTCTTTGTCAATCACGCCGGCAATCAACTCCGCAATTGTTTTCATCTCCGCCTCGCCCATGCCGCGCGTTGTGACGGAGGGCGTCCCCAGCCGGATACCGCTTGTGACAAAAGGACTGAGCTTTTCAAACGGGATCGTATTCTTGTTGACCGTGATGTTGGCCAGGTCAAGCAGCGCTTCAATATCTTTGCCTGTCTTGCCCTTTGCGCCAACGTCAATCAGCATCAAATGATTATCCGTTCCGCCGGAAACCAGCCGGATGCCGTTGTCCGTCAACGCCTGCGCCAACGCGGCGGCATTTTTCACAATGTTTTTCTGGTATTGCTTAAATTCATCGCCCATGGCCTCCTTAAAGGAAACGGCCTTTGCCGCGATCACATGCATCAGCGGGCCGCCCTGGATCCCGGGGAAAATCCCCTTATCCACCTGTTTTGCAAACTCTTCACTCATCAATATAAGCCCCCCGCGCGGGCCCCGCAATGTTTTGTGCGTCGTTGTGGTTGTAAAATGCGCATACGGCACCGGATTGGGGTGCTCGCCTGCCGCAACCAGCCCGGCAATGTGCGCCATGTCCACCATCAGGTATGCGCCGCAGGCGTCCGCGATTTCACGGAAGCGCTTAAAATCAATAATCCTGGGGTAGGCGCTTGCACCCGCAACAATCATCCTGGGCTTGTGCTGCATGGCAAGGTCATATACCTGGTCATAGACTATGACCAGGTATATGACCTTGC
>DHOD01000113.1:0-132 GCA_002407725.1 Christensenella sp. UBA5399
AAGGATTGGGGGGCACGCCACAACCACAAAAAAGATAAAGAAGTTACCGAGGACATTCTTTCCAGACTATCTACAAAATATAACAGTACAGAAGATTATGTATCCAGCCTGTCGGGCGGCAACCAGCAAAAG
>DHOD01000113.1:292-10050 GCA_002407725.1 Christensenella sp. UBA5399
CGCGCTTGCCAAATGGCTGGCGGCAGACTGCGAAGTCATCATACTGGACGAGCCGACACGCGGTGTTGACGTGGGCGCAAAAGCGGAGATTTATAAAAACGTCAACGACCTTGCAGAATCCGGCGTCGGCATTATCATGATTTCCTCCGAAATGGAGGAGACCATCAATATGTGTGACCGGGTGATTGTCATGCGGCAAGGCGAAATTGTTGGAGAATTGGGAAAGGAAGACTTGAGCGAGAAAAACATCATGAATTTGTCTATGGGAGTTAAATAATGAGCAAAGTATCTGGTTTTCTAAAAAAATACAATACATTTGTAATTTTTGTTGTAGCGGTGGTCATCTGCATTTTGATCTCGCCCGATTTCTTTAATGTAACCAACATTATGAACATTGGCCGGCAATATTCAGGCCTGATCATTGTCTGTATGGGCCTCCTGTTTGTCATACTTTCCGGCGGCATCGACCTTTCCGTGGGCGCGCTTGCCGCCATGGGCAGTGTGCTTGTTTCCACATTCCTGTCCGTGTTCGGGTTTGGCGTCTTTGAATCGGTTGCGTTGACATTCATACTGATTGGGTTGTGCGGCCTTTTGACCGGCGTGCTTGTGGCCTATGCCAGGATGGCGCCTTTTATTGCGACACTGGCCATGATGACCATTGGCCGTGGTATTGCGATGGTTGTCGCCAACGGTTCCCCTATCCCCCTTCCAAAAGATCACGAAACAATCAGCTGGCTTTCCAGCGATCTGGGGTATATTCCGATCCTGGTCATCTTTGCCGTTGTGGTCGTCGTTTTCTTCTGGTTCCTGCAAAAGTACACAACCTATGGCAGGATCATCATGGCGATCGGCAGCAATGAAACGGCCGTCCGCCTCGCGGGCATCAGGGTCAAACTGTACAAGACAAGCGTGTATGTCATTTCCAGCCTGTGTTGCGCGTTGGGCGGCATACTACTGTGCTCCCGCACCAGCATCGGCTCTCCCGTGGTGGGCACCGGCATGGAGCTTGACGCCATCGCCGCCTGCGTAATCGGCGGCGCCAGCCTTTCAGGGGGCGAGGGCTCGCCTGTCAAGACGGTCATCGGCGTACTCATACTGGCGCTGATCGGCAACATCATGAATTTGCTTGCCGTTCCGTCTTACCCGCAGGATATCATCAAAGGCGCAATCATCATACTGTCCGTGCTTCTGCAAACCCTCACATCTTCCTTCAAGAAGGATGAGGGCTGAGGATACCGTATGCAGTTAAGCGAAGTGACGATCAGGCCCATCAAGCCCGGTGAAGTCGTACAAATGGAGGACTTTCTTTATCTGGCGGTCTATCAGCCGGAACCGAGGAAAATTCCCAAGGAGGAGATTTTACAAAGGCCTGACATCGCCGTCTATATCCGTGACTGGGGGCGTCATGACGATTACTGCCTGGTGGCCGAATCAGGCAACCAGATTATAGGCGTGGCGTGGGCCCGCTTGTTTTCTGCGGATGCGAAAGGATTTGGGTATATCGATCCCCACACGCCCGAACTGTCCATTGCGCTTCGTAAAGGATATAGAGGAATGGGAATCGGCAAAATGCTGATAAACGCCCTGCATACCCTTCTTGCAGAAAAAGGCTTCGCGCAGGTATCGCTCAGCGTGCATATACACAACCCGGCATACCGGTTCTACCAATCGCTGGGGTACAAAACAAAAAAAGAAACAAGCCATGACTATGTCATGGCACTACTATTCAGAAGCTAGTTTTTCTCCTTAACACAAACCCCGTTCCCAGGAACGGGGTTTGTGTATTTTATCGGTACACTATTTCTTTCTTTTTTCTAATTCGCCGAACAGTTCTTCCAGCGTCAGTCCCTTCTCGTTCATCAGCACCAACAGATGATAGATCAGGTCGGCCGTTTCATAACGCAGTTCCTCTGTACCATCATTTTTAGACGCAATGATCACTTCCGCGTTTTCTTCTCCCACCTTTTTCAGAATCTTATCGATCCCTTTGTCAAACAGATAATTTGTATAAGAACCCTCTTTGGGGTTGGCTTTTCTGTCCGCAATCAAGTCGTACAGGTCGTACAGCAGCGCCGCCCCGCTCACATCCTCAAACCGCTTCACTTCATGAAAGAAGCATGTGCGGTTGCCCGTGTGGCACGCGTTGCCTGTCTGCCTGACTTTCAGCAGCACACAGTCGTAATCGCAATCCAGCGAAACCGAAACCACCCGCTGCAGATGCCCCGATGTCTCGCCTTTTTTCCATATCTCCTGCCGCGACCGCGAAAAATAGTGCGCATAACCCGTGTCCAGCGTCAGGCGCACCGTTTCCGCATTCATATACGCCTGCATCAGCACTTCACCCGTTTGGGCGTCCTGCGCAACCGCCGGGACAAGCCCGTCCGCATTATATTTGATTTTTCCCAATAATTCTGTCATATCCTGACCGGTATCCCTTTCTCCATCAAGTACTCTTTTACCTGCCGAATCTCCATCTCCCTGTAATGGAACAGCGACGCCACCAGCACCGCACTGGCCCCCGCCTGCTCAATCACGTCGGAAAAATGCGAAAGCTCGCCCGCGCCGCCCGATGCGATTACAGGCACATCCACCGTGGACGATATCGCTTTTGTCAACGGCAGGTCGTAGCCCGCTTTTGTCCCATCCGTATCCATACTGGTCACCAGCAGTTCGCCCGCGCCGCGCCTGCACGCCTCTTGCGCCCATTCGACCGCGTCCAGCCCGGTGTTAACCCTGCCGCCGTTCAAAAAGACCTCGTAACGGCCATCCGGCGCCCTTTTTGCGTCTATCGCGACAACCACACATTGGCTGCCAAACTTATCCGCGGCGTCATTGATCAGTGTGGGGTTTTTAATTGCGGCGGAATTGACGGATATCTTGTCCGCTCCACACTTCAAAATACGCCTGAAATCATCCAGCGTCCGGATGCCGCCACCCACAGTCAGCGGAATAAAGACCTGCTCCGCCGTCTTCGCCACCACGTTTTCCATGATCCCCCGGTCGTCCGACGATGCCGTGATATCCAGAAACACAAGTTCGTCCGCATTTTGCCTGTTGTACTCTTTGGCAATCTCAACCGGGTCGCCCGCGTCTTTGATTTCTACAAATTTTACGCCCTTCACCACCCTGCCGGCGTGTACGTCCAGGCACGGTATAATCCTCTTTGTCAACAAATCGCATCCCCCTCTACTTTGCGGCAATCAGCGCCTCCTGCAATGTAAACGCCCCATCATAGAGCGCCTTGCCAATCACACAGCCGCATGCCCCCGTACCTTTGATGTTCCGTATGTCCTCCAGCGTGCTGATGCCGCCCGATGCAATCAGGTTCATCCATGTCTCACGCACAATCTGTTCTGTATATTCAAAGTTGGGCCCCTGCATCATGCCGTCTTTGGATACATCCGTATAGATGATCGTTTGCACGCCCATCTTATGCACCTTTTTCGCCATTTCCACAACGTCGACGTCCGTCTCGCCCACCCAGCCCTTGATGAGCACTTTGCCGTCCTTCGCGTCCAGGCTGACGGCAATCCTGCTGCCGTATTTGCTTACCGCCCACTCCAGCAAATCCGGGTCTTCCACCGCGGACGTGCCGATGATGACGCGCGAGATACCCACGTCGTCCAGCCGAATCTGGATATCCTCCTTGGTGCGTGCGCCGCCGCCCATCTGGACAGGCACTTTAAGCGACTGCACCATTTTGGTGATCAGCTCCCGGTTCAAAAACTCCCCTGTAACCGCCGCATCCAAATCTATCACATGCAGGTAATTGGCCCCCGCATCCTGCCAGCGCAACGCCATTTCCAACGGCTCGCCATAATCCTTCGATTTGTTGAGCTCCCCCTGGACCAGCCTTACGCATTTTCCATTCATAATGTCGATCGCCGGATAAAGTTTCATTGCATTCCTCCAAATTTTTTAATAATTTCAAGCCCCGTATCCCCACTTTTTTCAGGATGGAATTGCAGCCCGAATATATTGTCCTTCATTACGCCACACACAAAATCATATCCATAACCGCACTGCGCAATCACATTCTCCTCCGGCACATCCGCCGCATGGTAAGAATGCACAAAATACACATAAGCGCCGTTTTCTTCCTTACCCAAAAGCGCACAATCTTTGGTCATCAGGCTGTTCCAGCCCATGTGCGGCACCTTAAGCTCTGTACCTTTCAACGCAAACGGCCTCACCGCGCCCGGGATCAGCCCCAAGCATCCGTATTCGCCGTTCTCGTAGCTGACGTCCAACAGCAGCTGCATCCCAAGGCAAATGCCAAGGAATGGCTTCCCCGATTGCGTCTGCCGGATCATTTCCTCATCCAGCCCCTGCGCCTGCAGGTTTTTTATCGCGTCGGCAATCGCCCCCACGCCCGGCAGCACAATATGCGACGCATCGTCCAGCACTTTTTTGTCGTTTGTCACAACCGCGTCAAACCCTGTAAATTCAAAGGCCTTTTGCACGCTGCGCAGGTTGCCCATGCCATAGTCCACAATCGCGATCATAGCACGCCCTTTGTGGACATCACGCCTTCGCAACCGCTGGCGCCGGCCGCCTCACGCACCGCGCGCGCAACAGCCTTGAACATTGCTTCAATGATATGGTGCGTGTTGATTCCGTACATCAGGTTGATGTGCAGCGTCACGCCCGCGTTCATCGCGAACGCGCGGAAAAACTCCTCCGCAAGCTGCGCGTCAAAATCCCCCGTCCGGGATACCGTAAATTCTACATTATACGCCAGGTACGCCCTGCCGCTGACATCCAGGCTCGCCATCACCAGCACCTCGTCCATCGGCACAAACTGCGTGGCATACCGCGCGATTCCCGCTTTATCGCCTATCGCTTCCGCAAAAGCCTTGCCCAGGGCAATGCCGCAATCTTCCACCGTGTGGTGGGCGTCCACGCACAGGTCGCCCTCGCATTGCAAATCCAAATCGCACTGCGCATGCTTTGCAAAGCTGATCAGCATATGGTCAAAGAAGCCCACGCCCGTCTTTACATTCGCTTTGCCTTTCCCGTCCAGCTCCAGCTTTAACCGGATATCCGTTTCGGCCGTTTTGCGCTCCACCATACCGTTACGCATAAGGTTTCATTCCCCCTCAAATCGGATCGCCGCGCTGTTTGCATGGGCTGTCAGCCCCTCCGCCAGCGCAAACTTCTCCACTTTTTTGTATTCCTTCTCAAACGCTTCCCTGCTATAGTATATCACGCTTGATTTCTTTTGAAAATCGTCCACATTGAGCGGCGATGAGAATTTCGCCGTCCCGTTAGTCGGCAGCACATGGTTGGCCCCCGCAAAATAGTCGCCCAACGGTTCGGGCGAATAATCGCCCAAAAAGATCGACCCCGCATTTTTCACTTTGGACAACAGCGGCATCGGCTCCCGCACACAAAGCTCCAAATGTTCCGGCGCAATCATATTTGCCGTGTCAATGCAATCGTCCATGTCTTTGCAAATAATCACCGTCCCGTAATTTTTCAATGACGCTTCTATGATGTCGCGCCTGCTCAACCCCGCAATTTGCTTTTGCACCTCCGCCTTCACAGTCTCCGCTTTTTTTGCGTCGTCCGTCACAAGGATGCATGCGGCCATTTCGTCATGCTCGGCCTGTGATATAAAGTCCGCCGCCACCCACGCCGGGTTCGCATAGCTGTCCGCAATCACCAGTACCTCTGACGGACCCGCAATCATGTCGATCCCCACCTGTCCGTATACGCTCTTTTTCGCAAGCGCCACATAAATGTTGCCCGGGCCGGTAATTTTGCATACGGCAGGCACGCTTTCCGTACCGTACGCCATTGCCGCCACCGCCTGTGCGCCGCCAATCTTCAATATCCTGTGCGCGCCCGCAATTTTTGCCGCGGCGATCGTCGTCGGGTTCACCACGCCGCCCACCGCAGGTGTTGCAATGATGATGTTGTCCACGCCCGCGCATTTTGCCGGGATAATGTTCATCAGCACACTGGACGGGTACGCCGCCTTGCCGCCCGGCACGTATACGCCCGCGTATTCCACCGGGATATACAGCTGCCCCAGCACTGCGCCGTCCTCCCTGTCCAAAAACCAGTTGTCACGCTTCTGGCGGTTGTGAAATTCCACAATGTTGCCTGCCGCCTGCCCCATGATGTCTATCAGCTCCGGGTCCGTTTCCGCGAAGGCCCGCTCAATTTCTTCCTCTGTTACCTCAATGGTATCGGGGTCCGGTTTCCAGTTGTCAAACCGCTCCGTATATTCAAACAGGGCCGCGTCGCCCCGTTCCCTGACATCCGCAATAATGCCGTCCACCGTCTGCTGTATCGCGCGGATGTCGCCCTGCTCACGTTCAAGCAATCTTTTTTTGATCGTATCCCTGTCCGAAGACGGTATCGTATTAAGCATTCTCCAGCGCACCTTTCATTTTGCCGATATAATCTTTGATCTGCTCCTGCTTTGTCTTGAGGCTGACCTGGTTGACCACCAGCCGCGCCGATACGTCGCAGATGTCCTCCAGCACCGATAATCCGTTCTCCCTGATCGTGTCTCCGCTCTCCACAATATCCACAATCACATCGGAAAGCCCCAGTATGGGCGCCAGCTCAATGCTGCCGTTCAGTTTGATGATCTCGATATCCTCCCCCCGCTGGTCATAGAACATCTTTGCGATACGGGGATATTTTGTCGCCACTTTTGTGATTTCCTGCCCGCACACCACATCCGCATAACCTGCCACGCAAACTTTGCATGCGCCAAACCGCAGGTCCAGCATTTCGTAAAGCGGCAATCCCGCCTCCAGCAGCGTATCCTTACCGGCAACGCCAATATCCGCAACGCCCCTGTGCACATACACCGGCACGTCCGTCGGCTTGACCAATATAAACCGTATGTTGTTTTTGTGGTCGTACATAATCAGTTTACGCGAATCCTCTTTGAGCGCGCTTGTGTCAATACCGCACATATCCATCAGTTTAATTGCGTTCTTTGCAAGGCGGCCCTTTGCAAGCGCGATTGTCATCATATCTTCAATCAACTTTGATCACCTCGTATCTGGGCCACGGGTATTCCGCTCCGTTAAAATCCAAAATCACCCGCTCGCCCCGCTTCTTCATCTCCCGGGCCTTTTCAATCGCCTGCTTCCTGTTTTGCGGCATACATTTAATCACTTTTACAGGCTGCATGTCCACCAACTGTCCGCGCTTTTTTTTCAGTACGGCCAGCATTTCATTGATCCCTATCGCAAACCCGGTTGCGAGCAATGCCTTTCCAAATTCCGAAAGCAAATTGTCGTACCGTCCGCCCGAAAGCAACGGTACGCCGATCCCGTCCGCAATTCCCCTGAAGATGATGCCGGAATAATAGTTAAAATTGTTGAGCAACCCAAAGTCGATTGAGATATATTCCTCAAACCCATAATCGCAGAGGATATGATAAACGTCCCGGACATTATCCACTGCCGCTTTGCACAAATCGTTTGCCGCCATGGCGCCCGCACGTTCCAGCACGTCCGCACCGCCAAACAATCCGGGCAGCTCCAGCAACGACTGGCGCACGTCCGCGCCCAATCGCATTCTGGACAGCTCGTATTCCAGCTCCACGCTGTTTTTGGAATCGATCAGCATCCGTATATGTTCCTGCTGCTCATCGTCCAGCCCCGTACCCGCCATAATCCCTTTAAAATACGCCACCTGGCCGATATCCATTTTAAAGCGTTCCAGCCCTGCCGAAAGCAACGACTGTACCGCAAGCGAGATCACCTCCGCATCCGCTTCGGCGCTCTTCTTCCCAATCAGTTCAATTCCTGCCTGTGTGGCCTCCGCACGCTGGCTTCCGCTTTTGTGCCCGTACACATTGCCTACGTAACATAACCGCGCGGTATAGCCCGCATCCAGCTTTGTCGCCGTCATGCGCGCAATGGGGCCCGTCATATCCGGCCGCAGCGCCAGTATGCGCCCCCGCGAGTCAAAGAACTTGATCATATTCTCCTGTACATACGGTACCGAATCATGCATAAAGACGTCGTAATATTCAAAAGAAGGCGTTTCAATCTCGTCATATCCGGCAAGCAGAAACTCCTCCCGTATGATACCCTCGACCATCCTTTTTTCGGCACACGCCTCGGGCGGGTAATCGCCTGTCCCTACAGGAACCTGTAATTTCAGTTTACTCATAGCGCACCATCATTTCATCGTTTTACTAAGCTAAATTGTTACTACTGTATCATAATAGTGTATTGTCGTCGCATTGTCAAGCTTCAATTCAACGCAATTTCCAGCATTTTGCTGTCCATCACCTCTTTCGCCGCCTGCGTGATGCCACCGTATTCCCAGGCAAACCGATCATTTTTCGCAAGTATTTCCAGTACATGACGCGCTTTTTCCAGCTGCCGCATGTCCTGGACCAGGTTGGCGATTTTGAGTACGCCTTTTCCGTGCTGCCGCGTGCCGAACACGTCGCCCACACCCCTGAACTCCATATCCTTCTCCGCAATTTCAAACCCGTTGTTTGTGTCGGCAAGCACCTTCAAGCGCTCAAACGCACCCGTATGGTCGGACAGCAGGAAGCAGTACGCCTGGTCGGCGCCCCTGCCCACCCTGCCACGCAGCTGGTGCAGCTGCGCAAGGCCGAAACGCTCCGCATTGATCACCGCCATCACGCTCGCGTTGGGCACGTTTACGCCTACCTCAATCACGGTTGTGGATACAAGCATCTTGATCTCCCCCGCCGCAAACCCCTGCATAATTTCCTGCTTTTCCTTCGCCTTCAGCCTGCCGTGCAGCAGCGCCATACCCGTTCCGGCATACGTCTCACGCACTTCTTCAAACATCGCGGTGGCCGATTGCAGTTCGTCGTCCTTGCCGTCCTCAATCAGCGGGCAAACCATGTACACCTGCCTGCCCGCATCCATCTCGCGCCTGATAAACCCAATCATGTCGCCATACTTACGCTTGCGGATCAGGTATGTCTTAATCTCCTTGCGGCCCGGCGGCATCTCGTCCAGTATCGATATATCCGTCTTGCCATAGAGCACCAGCGCCAGTGAACGCGGTATGGGCGTAGCCGACATGGTCAGCGTGTGCACATCCTTGCCTTTTCCCGCAATCGCCGCGCGTTGCTTGACGCCAAAGCGATGCTGCTCGTCTGTGATGATAAGCCCCAGGTTATCAAATTCCACATCACCGTAAATCAACGCGTGCGTACCGATAATGATCTTTGCTTCACCCATCCGCAACTTTTCCAGTTCCACCTTTTTTCCCTTCCCCTTCAGCGACCCCGTAATGCACGCCACCTCACCTGCGGGAAACAATTCCTTTGCCGCGTTGCAGTGTTGCTCCGCCAATATCTCCGTCGGCGCCATCATCACGCTCTGGTATCCGCTCGCCCGCATACATTCCATCGCATAAAAGGCAATCGCTGTTTTTCCGCTGCCCACATCGCCCTGCACCAGGCGGTTCATGTATGTTTCACCGGCCAGGTCGCCTGCAATCTCATTCATGATGCGCAACTGCCCGCCCGTGGGCGCAAACCCCAGCCGTTGTACAAAGCTCCCCATAAATTTTTTGCCGATATCCAGCCTGATCTCGCTGTCGCCCGTCTTCTCTTCATTGAGCAACTCGATCATGCGGCAGAAAACCATCAATTCGTCAAAAACCAACCGTGCACGTCCCCGCCGCGCCTGCTCCAGCGTTTGCGGAAAATGCACATCCTGCAACGCCGCATACAGGCTCTCAATGTCAAATTCTTTCAGAAACCCGCTGGAATACGGCTCCTCCGCCCTTAGCCC
>DHOD01000113.1:10189-16023 GCA_002407725.1 Christensenella sp. UBA5399
CGTCCGCCCTTAGCCCCGCAAACGCCGTTTTGATCAGCTTCCTGACCCCATGCTGGGTCAGTCCCGCCGTCAGGGGATAAATGGGCAGAAAGCTGTATTCTGGCTTGCTGAAGTAGATTTCCGGCCCGGCAAGGCACAGCTGCTTCATCTGGTAAGCAAGCTTCCCATAAATATAGACCGTATCATCCTGTTTGATATACTGCTTGATGTGCTTTTGGTTGAATATATCCACGCCGACAATCGCGCTCTCGTCAGACACCTGAAACGATGTGATCTCCAACCCCTTTCGCACCCGCCTGGTCAGCGGCGCAGAAAAAATCTTGACAGCAAAAAGCGCCGTCTCACCTATTTTGACGTCGCTTAGTTTCCTCGTTTCAGTGTAATCGCGGTAGTGCCGGGGCAAAAAATACAACAGGTCGCGAACAGTGGATATCCCCAGCTTCGCAAGCGTCTTTTCCTTTTTTTCACCGACTCCGGTTACATGCCTTATGCTGTCGTTCAGTACCATTATTCTACAGATATCAGGTATTGATAAACGGGTTGCCCCCCGTATACAAGTTCAAAATCAAAATCCCCAAAATGTTCCTGCACATGGCCGAACAATTTCTCCGCAACCGGTTCCTCCACCTGCCCGCCATAATAGAACGTCACAATCTCGGAATCCGCATCCGTAAGCGTTTCAATCAATTTAACGGCAACATCCTCCATTGTAGCGTTGTTCGCCACAATTTTGCCGTCCGCAATGCCGATGACGTCCCCTTCCCTGATCTTCGTCCCATTCATTTTGGTATCCCTGACCGCATTGGTGATCTGCCCTGTCCGGACTGTAGAGATCGCTTTGTTCATACGCTCCACATTTTCATCAATCGACCGTTCGGGATCGTATGACACAGCGGCCGCAATGCCCTGCGGCTCCGATTTCGTTTTGATCACAACGACATTTTCACCACACAAATCCGCCGCCTGTTCCGCCGCCAGTATGATGTTTTTATTGTTGGGCAGTATAATGATGTTTTTCGCATTCATCGCCTCGACTGCTTTCAGTATATCCTCGGTAGAGGGATTCATGGATTGGCCGCCTTCTACAAACCCATCCACCTGCCAATCGGCAAATATGCTCCGCAGGCCCTCGCCCGATGTGACCGCAATCACGGCCAACTCCTTCTTATCCTTGGCTGTCAGCTCTTCCGCCTCTTCATGGATATGCCTGTGCTGCTCGCGCATATTGTCAATTTTGATCTTGCTGAGCTCCCCCAGCACCTGCGCATATTGCAATGCAAGCCCCGGCTCGTTTGTGTGCACATGCGTTTTAACCAAATTGAGGTCGCCTACAACCAGCACGCAATCGCCTATTTTGGAAAGGTTGTTCCGAAATGTATCGATATCCCTTTGCTGTGTATCCGGGAACAGGTTCTTTATAAAAAATTCCGTACAATACCCAAATTCAATCTCATCACTGCCGCTCGCTACCGCCGTAAAATCCACGACCGCCTCGTCGCCAAACAGGTCCTTTGTCTCAATGTTCTCGCCCACGATCACGGACTTGAACCCCATCAGGATCACCAGATACCCTGCCCCGCCGGCATCCACAACGCCGGCCTCTTTCAGCACGGGCAGCATCTCAGGTGTCTGCCTGAGCGTCTTTTCTCCTTCGCGGATCATATATAACAGCTGCTTGTACAGGTCGTCCGAACGCTTCGCAACCAGGGCAGCCGCATCCGCAACCGTCCTTGCCACAGTCAGTATCGTACCTTCTTTGGGCTTCATAACCGCTTTGTACGCAAATTCAACGCCCCGGTCAAACGCTTCCGCCATCAGGGCCGTATCCATATCCCTGTCCGCCTGCATCACAGCGTCCGCAAACCCGGCGAATATCTGCGACAATATCACGCCCGAGTTACCGCGCGCCCCCTTGAGCGCGCCCAGGCTGAGCGCCTGCACGACATTTTTGACGTCCAGCGCGTCCTCGTCAAGCGACGCGACTTCCTTTGCCGCGGTGATCATCGTCAGCGACATGTTTGTCCCCGTATCGCCGTCCGGTACGGGAAACACGTTGAGCGCATCCAACGCGTCCTTATTCTTTTCAAGAATCGCAGCCGCCCCAAGGATCATATCCTTGAGGCGCTTTCCCTCAATTGCTTTCAATGGTTTTTATCTCCGGGTCAGACTTCTATTCCCTGCACAATGATGTCCACGCTCGCAACGTTCAAACCCGTATCCTTTTCTATAGAATACTTGACTTTGTCAATAATATTTTCGGCCACCGCGGATAAAGACACGCCGTACTTCACATTGATGTACAGCTCGACAACGATATTATCGCTGCCATCCGTCTTGATCTTTACACCCCTTTTCAGGTTCCCTCCGCTACCGCTAAAGAAATTAGCAATCGTCTCACCTATATGCTTGTCCGACATGCCGACCAGCCCATAGCACTCCGTCGCACTGATCCCCGCGATCGTAGCAATATAATCATCTTCATACGTTATTTTTCCATAATTGTTCTTCAGTATGGCGCTCATTTCAAACCCTCCTAAACGGTTTCATTGCAGCTTGGTGCTTTTTCAAAAATCTATCACAGGTTTTCTAATATTATATAACACATTGGCAGTAATATCAAACACTTTGCACATCAGACCGCCACTGTATAAAAAAGACTTGCAAACCCTCTCCAAAGATGGTAAAATAAACGACGTTTGATACTTACGGTAACTATGCAAAGGGAGGTGTTATCAGTGGCCAAATACTGTGAAATATGCAACAAAGGCGTAATGTCGGGTAATAAGATAAGCCATTCGCACAGGAAATCCAGGAGGATCTGGGCTCCTAACGTTCAGCGTGTACGGGTTGTGGAGGGCGGCACTCCCCAAAGGAAGTACGTTTGCACACGTTGTCTGCGCTCGGGCAAAGTAGAACGTTACGTGTAACGGCGAACGCACTATTTTATCACACAGAATCATTGTAAAGCAAATCGACAGCATCATTGGCGGTTTGCTTTTTTATTTGTCCCCCAGGCCCCGTTGCCGCCTTCTTCCGCGTATGTTACACTACTGTTATGAAACGGATTGCCATTTGTGACGACGAGCCGCAAGTCCTGGCCGAGCTGCACAATACGATAAACAAATATGCCCGCACCCGCCAAATATTGCTGGAAGTCCGGGAATATAATTCCGCCGAACCGTTGCTGCGTTCCGATTTGGCATTTGACCTGCTGATCCTCGACATACAGATGGGCGGCATGGACGGTATGGAAGCCGCGCGAAAATTGCGCGCACTGGGGGCATCCTGCCCAATCATCTTTCTGACCGCGCTCAAAGACTATGTGTTTGAGGCATTCGACGTGGATGCGTCAAACTACCTGCTCAAGCCAATTGACAATACAAAACTGTTCGCAGCCCTCGACAAATCACTTAACAAAACAAACAATGAATTGCTGATCAAGCAGGGATACGATTACCGGAAAGTTCCCCTTGCCGATATACTGTATCTGGAAGCGATGGGCCGAAAGGTCTCCATATGCCTGCAGCAAGAAAAGCTGGACTATTACCAGAAGTTCAGGGAGCTCCCCAAGCGGCTTGGCGATGGTTTTGCCACCTCGCACCGGAGCTTTATCGTCAACCTCAGCCATGTCCGGGCGCTGGATGGAAACGATATTGTGATGGACAACGACGACAAAGTGCCTATTGCCAAAGGGCGCAAAGACGAACTCACCCAAAAACTGCTGGCATACTTTCAAAAGGATAAACCATGACGGAACAAGCGCTTGACCTGCTATTCATCGCAGTGGATGTTTTGCGGGCAATGGTCATCTGCCATTTCTTCATACGGTTTACGGGCGCCCCCAACAAGCCTTTTTCCTATGTCCTGCTGGGGCTGGTTTTCCTTTTTACCGATCTCCTTGCCCTATATACCAATATGAATACCTTACTCACGTATGCCCTCCTTTTTGTACTGATGCTGCTGTTTTGCCTGCTTTGGCTAAAGCGTACAGCGCTTCAATCGCTCGCCGGTGCTTTGATCGTCCTTGTCGTGACGTCTGTCATCGGGAACATCCTCTCATCCGCCCTGCTGATTGCGACTAACTTCCTCCCCGCGCGGGAGATGGCTGTTATCAATGTTGCATCCGTTGCCGGTTCGGTCATTGTTCTTTGGGCGCTGCTGCATACCATTGCCAAACATTTTGCGTTAACAGGCAAAGGCCGCTTTCCTTATCTGTTTACGCTCCTTCTGCCCCTCGCCATGATATTCATATTTTCCGAGGCGTTTGCATGGGCAACTATGGGCAATGTCGTCACAATCGATTCAGAAGGTTTCGGCCATATGCAGGCACGGCTGGAAATCTCCGGCTGGTGGGGGCTGCTCATCTTCCTGTTTGCATTGGGCTGTATGATCGTGCTTTTTTTCGCCTATCAGAAATTTCAATCTTTTTACGAAAAACAGCAACAGGCGGCGCAACTGCAGCAAGCCATGGAATGGCAGAAAACGGCAATTGCCGAAGCGACAATCCGCTACGATGCCACCAGGGCTTTCCGGCATGATTTAAGCAATCATCTCCTTGTGCTTTCCGGCCTGCTGCGCAATTATCAATATAGCGAAGCACAGGCGTATCTGGAAAGCATTTCGACATTTGCGGCGCCGCTGACGGCGGGCGCTTTGTCCGGCAACCCCATCTTAAACGTGCTGCTTAATGAGAAGATAACCATCGCAAAGCAGATGGATATCCGCACCACATGCACGGCGGACATCGGCCCTACCGCCATCGACGATTACGATCTTTGTATACTTGTCGGCAACGCCCTTGACAACGCGATCAAAGCATGCGAATCTGTTGCAGCCAGCGAGCGGTTCATCAATCTTGAGATTGCACGCAGAAAAGATTTTGTATATTTCAGCATATCAAACTCTAAAACAGATTATGTGCGAAAAGGGCAGGGATACGGCCTGCGCAACATGCAGTCTGTCGTGCAGAAGTATAATGGGAGCCTAAACGTCCGTACCGGCCACGATACTTATGAAATCACAGCCATACTCTCCATCCCGTTACAAAACCGCGGCGTTTCATTACCAAACGATTGATTTTCCTCTTTCCGTTTTCGAAAATAAAGGCATAGAAGACAAGGAGGTTGTTTGATATGTCAATCAGCGGAATAAACGGCAATCAGGATGGAAACATGGGGATATACGCCAACCGGAGCGATAAACCCCAAAACCCGGGGACCGGCATCAGAAAAGACGATCAGGAAGAAGAACAACGGCGCATGATTGGCCCCGCATTTAAGCTGGAATCATCCGGCGGCGTGCAAAAGCCATTTATTTACAACGTACAGAAAGACGACCAGGGCAACATGAAAATTTTATTTGGTCAAAAAGCCCCGGCCTCCAACGGCTTGGACGATGCTTTCCTAAACAGGGTGCACGACGCATTCAACAAGGCCGACCTTCCCGCCGGAACATATTCCGTATGGGAAGACGGCGAGGGCAAGCTACATATTGAAGACTATGCGGAAGCGGAACCCGGCGAGTTGGATGAAGTCGCGGAAGAGGACGACACCGCTCACACGCCTGAAAAGCTGAAGGCAGATACAGAAAAAACCGACGGGACCAAGGACGACAAAGACGCGGACGACGGCTGGAACTGGATGATCATGGAACTGATACCCGACCCGGACGATCCCGACAACCCATACAAGGCCCGACGGCGTATCGTTGCGCAGGGCAAAGGGCGCACCCCCGGCGTCGATTCATCAAAATAAAAAATACCATTCTTATGGCATCGCAAGCAGTCAAAAAAGTCCTTTTTAAAAGCAACAGCGATATGCAAAATTATATTGCAA
>DHOD01000151.1 GCA_002407725.1 Christensenella sp. UBA5399
ATGGTCTAATGAGATAGTCAGGTTGTTGTTTTTCAGTATCTCTGTCAATTTTTCGCTGTAATCACCTTCGTCCAGCTTGGGACAACCGATCAGCGTCACTTTGTTTTTCATAAAGTCGTTGTGGAAATTGCCATGTGCATAGGCTGCGCAATCCGCCGCAATCAACAGGTTGGCCCCGTCAAAGTAAGGCGCGCCGACCGGCACAAGCTTGATCTGCACGGGCCACTGTGCAAGCTGGCTGGCGGCCGGCTGTGCGGTTGTTGGCGGCGCCGCAGGCGCATTCCGGTTGATGGCATGCGCGTTGCTGCCGGGGCATCCGCCCGCGGGGGGCGTACGTTCTATCGCATGTGCGGCGCTGCCGGGACATCCGCCTGCCGGTGGCATTGGTTTTCCAGCCGCGGCCATCCGTGCTTTGACGGCGACTTCGTCGTACGCGGCGGCTTCGCGTTCCTCAAACGAGATGGCGTCGGTGGGACACACCGGCAGGCAATCGCCCAATCCATCGCAATAATCATCCCGCAACAGTTTCGCTTTGCCGTTTTCCATGCCGATGGCACCCTCGTGACACGCTTGCGCGCACAGGCCGCAACCGTTGCATTTATCTTCATCAATTTTTATAATCTTCCGTAACATCTTTTAATCCTCCGTAATACTATTGGATAGTAGTATAATCTCCTTGACTTTCTATGGACAGTTTAATATACTTCAAAACATAAGTATGTTGTAAAAACAACGAAAAACGGGAAATGATGAAAAATTATTTAGAAATTATTGGAAAAGCGCTATTGTTCAAAGGCATTGCGCCGGGCGATCTTACAAACATGCTCGACTGCCTGAGCGCCTCGGTACACGATTACGCGAAGCACGCCGCGATCTTCTTTGCGGGAATCCCGGCGGAGCGTGTGGGGATTGTGTTGGCGGGCACGGCGCAGGTGGTGCGGGACGATATCTTTGGTAACCGTACGATCCTGACAACGCTGGATCAGGGCGACATGTTTGGCGAAACATTTGCATGCGCGGGTGTGGAGACGCTGCCGGTCAGTGTGCTGGCGACCGAAGAATGCACGGTGTTGCTGGTCGATTATCGTAAAATCATTGTCACCTGCCCATCCTCCTGCATGTTCCATAACAAAATGATAGAGAATATGATGCAGATACTGGCACAGAAAAATCTGGTGCTGAACCAGAAGATCGAGGCCGTATCGGCGCGAACGACGCGTGAAAAGCTGATTGTATACCTGACGGCGCAGGCGGGCAGGGCAGGGAGCCGATCATTTGAAATCCCGTTCAACCGGCAGGAACTGGCCGATTACCTGTCTGTCGACCGAAGTGCGATGTCGGCAGAGCTGGGCCGGATGCGTGACGAAGGGATATTGGAATTCCACAAAAACAGCTTTGAAATTCTGGATCAGTGATGTGGCGGAAAATTTGCTGCCTAACTGTTTGCCTGTCACGTTTTTTGCTGGTATAATATTCCTATGTTAATCCGGCGGCATTTGTTAAAAAGCTGTACGGATGAGGAAGCGTTGTTGGAAAGGGTATTGTATGTGCCCGAAGGGAAGACGGGTATCTTCAAAAAAAAGAAGAACTCGAGCGGAGGTGCAAATGAAAACAAAGACGAAATCACTCACTTTTATGGCGATTCTGATAGCCATCATGCTTATTTTTGGGTTTACGCCCATAGGCTACATTCCGTTACCGTTTGCCAAAATTACATTGATGTGCCTGCCGGTGATTATCGGCACGCTGGTACTGGGGCTTAGGACAGGCATGGGGCTGGCGCTGGTGTTTATCATAACCAGCCTGTTCCAACTGGTCATCACACCGGATGAGCTGACCATTACATTGATGCCGATTAATCCAGCGCTGTATCTGGTCAATCTGATCGTGCCACGGTTGTTTATCCCCATTACTACATATTTTATGTACCGCTTGCTGGCAAAGAAAAACGAACGGGCGGGGTTGTTTGTCGCGTCGGCGGTTGGTTCGCTGACCAATACGCTGTTGGTGCTGATTTTGCTGCAGCTTTTCTTTGCGCCGGCAATCGCGGAGATCTACTCCATCGGCATGGCGGGCGCCACGGCAATGATCTGGGGGATTTTTGTTTCGAACGGCATATTGGAGGCGGTTGTGGCCACCATGATCTGCCCGTTTGTCATTATGGCGGTACGCAAGGTGGTGCCGCCGATTACAGAAAACAAAAAAACAATAAAGGAGGCTGCCTGATAGATGATACTGACAATGGATGTGGGCAACACAAATATCAAGTGCGGCTTGTTTTTGGGCGAGAAGCTGCGCCATTCGTTCAGGATGTCGACGGATATCGAGAAGACATCCGACGAGTACGGCATCAGCATGCTGGGATTTTTTGATTATATCGGCATACGTCCGGAGGATGTGAAGGGCATCATCATTTCCTCGGTGATTCCATCGATCAATTACACGATCGAGCATATGGCGCGGCAGTATTTTGATAAAAAACCGATGGTGGTGGGGCCCGGCATCAAGACAGGGATCAACATTAAGTACGACAACCCCAAGGAGCTTGGGTCGGACAGGATTGTCAATGCCGTGGGCGCGTACGAGCTGTTTGGCGGCCCGGTCATCACAGTGGATTTTGGCACGGCCACCAGTTTTGGGGCAATCTCCAGCGAGGGCGATTTTTTGGGCGGGGCCATTTGCCCGGGCGTCCGCATATCGTCGGAGGCGTTGACCGACTGCGCCGCCAAGCTGCCAAGGATAGAACTGATACGCCCCAGAAGCGTGATTGCAAAAAGTACTGTTTCAGGCATGCAGGCCGGTATTATCTATGGGTATGTGGGCCAGGTAAAGTATATTGTAGAGAAAATGCAAAGCGAGATGGGCGACGCCAAGGTGGTGGCGACCGGCGGGTTTTCGGGGCTGATTGCGGAGGAGACCGATGTGATCGACGAGATCATCCCGACGCTCACGCTGATTGGGCTCGCAAAAATATATGAGAAGAACAAATAATACCCACCCGAAATGGAAAAATCCAAAAAGACTTTTCCGGTTCACAGCGGATGGAGATATGGAACGGCTTTTCCAGTTCCCCAACGCCACAAGCGTTAGGGAACCAGCGCAAAAGCGCAGAATAGAAACAACGTGGAAAATAGTATAACCGACTGGAGGAATGTGGCGTTATGAGGGAAATAAAAATTGCGATACTGGGGATGGGTACTGTCGGCGGCGGCATCTATAAGCTGATCGAGCAGGAAAGCGCCAGTATTATGCACAATGAGCACATAAAGCTGGTGGTCAAAAAAACGCTGGCGCTCGATTATTCCATCGATGTGCCGGAGAAAATCAAAGCGCGTGACATTGACGAAATCGTCAATGACAGCGAGATTGAGATTGTCGCGGAGGTGATGGGCGGCGTCCATCCCGCTAAAGAATTTGAGATGAAATGCCTGCATGCGGGCAAAACGGTCGTTTCTGCAAACAAGGATATGATTTCCCAAAACTGGCCCGACCTGGAGGAAGCAGCCAAAAAGGGCGGCGGCGGGTTGTACTTTGAGGCGGCGGTCGGCGGCGGCATCCCGATACTGCGGGCGCTGTACGATTCGATGCAGGCCAATACGATCGACCAGGTGTACGGCATTGTGAACGGCACGACCAACTATATACTGACCAAGATGTCGGGCGACGGGCTGGACTTCCGCGACGCGCTCAAAGAGGCGCAGGCACTCGGGTATGCGGAGGCGAACCCCACCAGTGACGTGGAAGGATACGACGCCCGCTACAAGCTTTCGATACTGGCGTCACTGGCATTCCACGTGCGCGTGCCGGTGGAGGAGATCTACTGCGAGGGCATAACAGGCGTCACCAAGCTGGATATCGAGATTGCAAACGAACTGGGGTATGTGGTCAAGCTGCTTGCCATAGGCAAAAAAACGGCAAACGGCGGGATCGAGGCGCGGGTGCACCCCACCATGCTTAAAAAAGACCACGCGCTTGCCAGCATCAAGGGGTCGTTTAACGCGATCTTTATCAACGGCAGCGCTGTGGGTGAGATGATGTGGTATGGCAAAGGCGCGGGCGACCTGCCCACGGCCAGCGCGCTGGTTTCCGACATGCTGTATGCGGCCAATGTGGAAAAGCACAGGCACGCGACATTTGAAAACAAATATGACGCGGGCCTGGCGCAGATCAACGACAACTGGCGGACAAAGTATTACATGCGGGCGAATGTGCTGGACGCGCCCGGTGTGCTTGCAAAAATTGCGGGGATATTCGCCAAGTACGACGTCAGCATAGAAAGCGTGCTGCAAAGGCCGGGTGAGGGCGCGTTTGCGCCGTTGATACTGGTCACGCACGAAGCGGACGAAAAAGACTTGCGGGGTGCGGTGGACGCGATCGGGGAGATTCCTGAGGTAGAGGCGCGTCCGGCGATCATCCGCGTGGAAGAGCAGGAGGGCTGACCAATGGTGCTGAGTGAATACATAGTGGAAAAAAGGGACAATATGCGTGGCGGCGATGGACAAGTGACAATCGAAAATTGGGCGGACGGGGCGACGCTGCCGCCGCATGTGCGGTTTTCCGCGACCATGATATTCCCGCCGGGGGTGTCCATAGGCGAGCATGTGCACGAGGGCGAGGCGGAGATATTCCATGTTGTTTCGGGCGTGGGTGAATATAACGACAACGGCAACATTGTTCCGATCAAAAAAGGGAATGTGATGGTTAATTATGACGGGCAAAAGCACTGTATAAGGAATACGGGCAGTGAAGACCTTGTGATCACCGCCCTGATTGTGACAAACGAGGCGTAAGCCGGAAGGAGACTTGTAAATGGAGAACATGACGTGGCTCTGGATACTGATTGGCGTGGTTGTGATAATTGTCGTCATCATCGCCATCTGGTATATCTGGGCATACAACAAATTCATTAAGATGAAGAACAACATCGAGGAGGCTTTCTCCACAATCGATGTGTACCTGAAGAAGCGCTTTGACCTTATCCCCAACCTGGTGGAGACGGTGAAAGGATACGCCAAACACGAGAGCGGCACACTGGAGAAGGTGACGGCGGCGCGCAACGCTGTGGCAAGCTCCTCTACGACAGAGGAACGCCTGCAGAACGAGAATATCCTTTCCGGCACATTGCGCAGCCTGTTTGCGGTCAGCGAGGCGTACCCCGACCTGAAGGCAAATACCAACTTTATGGACCTGCAGCGGCAGTTGAACCAGATCGAGACAGACATCGCCAACGCGCGCAAGTTCTATAACGCCAATGTTAAGGAGTTCAACACCAGCCTGCAGACGTTCCCGACCAACCTGATCGCGCGCAAGTTCAAGTTTGAAAAGCAGCCGATGTACGAGGTTTCGGACGCGCAGGAACGTGAGAACGTAAAGGTGCAGTTTTAATTCGGTATAACGGAGTGGGAACAAAATGAAGAAAATTATCCTGATACTGCTGGTGCTGTGCTTCATATTGTCGTTGCCGGCGGTTTCGCTGGCCGGCACAGCTTTTGATATCGAAGAATATGACGTGCAGATTGTTGTGAACGAGAATGCGACGTATCAAGTGAGCGAGGCCATCCATGCCGATTACCATACGCCCTCATTGGGGATGTACCGCACCATCGACCTGCGCCCCGAGGTGACAATCGAGCATAACGGGCAGCAGCTGACAGAACGCTATATCGTGTATGTAGACGATGCGAAAGTGGTGGGTGAGCCGTACAGTACGTATACGGAAGACGGCATGTTTGTCATAGAGACAGGCAACGATACGGATTATATCACCGGGCCGCACACACACAATATTTCATTTCTCTATGATGCGGGGGATGATGGATACGACGATTTTGACCAGTTCTATTATGGCATCATCGGAAACGAATCGGTTGTGCCGATAGAGCATGTGACGTTTAGCATCACAATGCCGAAGGAATTTGACGCGGCACAGGTGGGCTTCAGCGTCGGGTATAAGGGTGTTTCGGGATATGACCCGGATTTACTCAAATACGCGGTAGAAGGCAATGTGATCAGTGGAACGTATGCGGGCACGCTGGCACCGGGGCAGGGCATCACAATCCGGATGGAGCTGCCGCAAGGCTACTTTGTAGGCGCGCGGCAAAAGGCGTCGTTTGAGGAGCCCGCGCTGATTGTGGTCGGCTGTATCACCGCAGTGGCGTTTGTGCTTTTCCTGATTTTCCGGCGGAAGAAAATGCCGGTGGTCACGGTGGAGTTTGACCCGCCGGAAGGCATGAACTCGGCGGATGTGGGCTACATTGTGGACGGACAGTCGGACGACAAGGATGTGGTGTCGCTCCTCATCTATTGGGCGGACCAGGGCTACCTGACCATCCATGAGACGGACAAAAAAAAGGTCATGCTGCTCAAAAAGGTGGGCGATCTTCCGCCTGACGCCAACGATTATGAATCGTTGATGTTTGACGAACTGTTCAGGGGGCGGAGCGAGGTGAAGACGAGCGACCTCGAGGAGACGTTCTACAGTACG
>DHOD01000065.1:0-3503 GCA_002407725.1 Christensenella sp. UBA5399
GCGATGTGGAGGCGTTCTTCCGGTCGGGGCTGCTGTGCACACAATCCAATGTGCAGTTTGGCGAAGGCGGCGCGGGGACGTTTTCGGACGGGAAGCTGATGACGGGTACGCGCGACCCCCGGCAGGGGCGCGTGTTGCAGGAATACATTGAGGCGGGCGCGCCGGGGGAGATTGGCTACCTGTCCAAGCCGCACATCGGCACCGACAGGCTGCGGCCGGTGGCGCGGGCCATGCGCAAAAAGCTGGAGAAGCTGGGCGGGGAAATACGGTTTTTTGCAAAAATGACCGGCCTTGATGTGCGCAATGGAGCGCTCAAGGGCGTACATGTCACCGGTGAAGGCGGCGCATATACGATTGAGACGGATGCGCTTGTGCTGGCGGTGGGGAACAGCGCCCGCGACACGTTTGAGATGCTGCATGCCTGTGGGGTGGAAATGCAGGCGAAACATTTTGCGGTGGGCGTGCGGATTGAGCATTTGCAGCAGGAGGTTGATATCGCGCAGTACGGCAGCGTGGCGGATTTCAAAAACCTGCCGGCGGCGGACTATAAGCTGGTGCACCACGCGGCTGGCGGCAGGAGCGCGTATACGTTTTGCGTGTGCCCCGGCGGCAGCGTGATTGCAGCGGCGTCGGAGGCGGACATGGCGGTGACAAACGGCATGAGCGAATATGCGCGTGATGGGAAAAACTGCAATGGGGCGTTGCTGGTGGGCGTGGGGTCGGACGATTTTGCATCCGGTCATCCGCTGGCGGGCATTGCATTCCAGCGCGGGCTGGAGCGTGCCGCGTTCCGGCTGGGCGGCGGCGGGTACCGGGCGCCGGCGCAGACAGTGGAAGATTTTATCAACGGGCGTGCATCGGGCCAGTTTGGCAAGGTGACGCCGTCATACCGCCCGGGCGTCCGGCCTGCCGATGTTGCGCAATGTTTGCCGGAGTTTGCTGCCGGGGTGCTGCGGGAGGCGCTGCCCGCATTCGGCAGAAAGATAAAAGGGTTTGACGACGGGCAGGCCGTGCTGACGGCGGTGGAGACGCGCAGCTCGTCGCCGGTGCGGATTGTGCGGGATGGAGAAGGCCGTGCCAATATACGGGGCGTATACCCGTGCGGCGAGGGCGCGGGATATGCGGGCGGCATTATGTCGGCGGCAGTGGATGGTATACGCATTGCCGAGGCGGTCGCGGGGGACATGAATAATTAAGAATGAAGAATGAATAAGTAATGATTATTTGAGGAGAATTTGCAATATGACGACGGGGGAAAAGGGGCTGTTGCTGCTGGCGGCGGTGTTTGCCGTGCTGGCGTTGATGTTTATGATGTATATGCCGGTCAACACGCTATTTTCGCTGCCGGTGGGGGTGTTTGTCACGATGTATGCGGCGGCGGGCGCATTGTTTTTGCTGTATGTTAAATTCAGGAAAAACCAGAGGGCGGCGTTTGTGTGCCTGTGGCTGCTGTGCGTGGTGTTTCTGATAGCCACGGTGCTTTTTATCGCGGCCAATATGTATGCGGTACGGTAAGCTTAAAATGTTTCGGCAGTGTTATAGCAATTTGTCAAAAGGTTGGTAACAAACTTTTGGTATAAATTGCATATGCAAGCGGTTTCTCACACGTCTGATTCAACCGATATTAAGTTAAACTGCTGTAAGAGAAGGCGTGAAACATTGATGGTAGGGCGAAGTTGTGCTATAGTATATTTTACAGGATATAACAGAAAGGGATGTATTGTTTGTACAGGATTGAGGACGTGACAGGGTACCCCGGCGGCGAATGCCACCTGATTATTTCGGACGAGACGGTGCTGCTGATGGATACGGGGTATGACTTTTGCGCGGATTGCGCACTGGAAAAAATAGCGGCGGTACTGGGAGACCGGCAGATCGATTATATTTTGTTGACGCATTCGCACTATGACCATGCGACGGGCACAGGGAAAATAAAGCGGGCGTACCCGGACGCGCAAGTGGTTGCCAGCAAGTATGCTGCGGAGATTTTTGGGCGCGAAAGCGCGTGCGCAGTGATGAAAGAGCTAAACGAGGTGGCGGCGCGGCGCGCGGGCGTGACGGACAATGTGGATGCGATAGACGCGCTTGCTGCGGATGTCATTGTGCAGGGCGGGGATAGAATCCGCCTGGCGGACATGACGATCCGCGTGATGGAATCGCCCGGCCACACGCAGTGCTCGGTTTGCTATTTTTTTGAAGAGGAAGAGATGCTGGTTGCGTGTGAGACATTGGGCATTGCGCCCACGTATCCGGTGCTGCAGCCCTGTTATGTGATCAGTTATAAAATGACGCGCGATTCGATTGAACGGGCGCGAAAACTGAACCCCAGGCATGTGTTTATTGCGCATTATGGGCTGATTCCCGATGCGGATGTGGCCACATACTTTGACCGTGCAGCCGAGGCGGCAAAGCGGGTCAAGGATGTTGTGCTGGAGGGGTACAGCCAAGGGCAGGACAAGGAAGAAATATTGAATGTGCTGATCGACCGGTTTTATATCAAGGAAGTGGAGCGGATTCAGCCGGTGGAGGCGTTTTGCATCAATTACGGTGTGCTGATTGAGCGGACGCTGGCCGATTATGGATACGGCCTGGACGAGACGGGTTGAAGAAGAGGAGAAGCACAAATGGCTTTTCGCTAAGCGAAAGGCTTTTTTTGTGCGCCGCAAAACGAAAGGTACCGAAACAAAAAACTGCATGCCGGCCATGACAATGTGTGTAACCTTGTGCTATACTGGTTATTATATAATCACAATCACCAATCATTTCTGAATCGAGGTGCCCATATGGCAAAGAGAGAATCTATCGCGGAAAAGTACAAGTGGAAGCTGGAAGATATTTACGAAACGGATGAGGCGTGGGAAAAGGATTTTGTCAAGCTGGACGGAATGATGGAGGGGATTCCCGCTATCAGGGAAAAGCTGGTGGACAGCGCCCGCAGCCTGGCAAAGTGCCTGGACAAGATAGAGAGGATGGAGCATATAGCGGCCAATCTTTTTGTGTACGCGCGCATGCGGCGGGACGAGGATAATTCGGCGCCGAAGTATCAGGCTATGACATCCCGCGCAACAGAGATCAGCGTGCGGTTATCCTCCGCGTTAAGCTTTGTCAGCCCGGAATTGCTTAAGGTGAAAAAGAGCGTGTTGCACCGCTATATAGAGAAGGCGGAAGCGGCGAAGAAAGCCGTGGAGCTGGGCGCGGCGGGCAAAAAAGAGGCGGCGCTTGCACGGCTTGCCGATTTTGACTTTATGCTGCGTGAGCTGTTGCGCGGGAAAAAGCACGTGCTCTCCGAAAAGGAGGAGCGCCTGCTCTCTATGACGGGGGAGATTGCCGGGGCGCCACGCGATATATTCACAATGCTCAACAATGCCGACCTGGCTTTTGGAACGGTTGTGGGGAATAAGGGCAGGCGCGTCAAGCTGACGCATGGCAGCTATATTGTGCTGATGCAATCGCCCGACAGGGAGGTGCGCGAACGGGCATACAATACGCTCTATAAGGTATAC
>DHOD01000065.1:3614-4361 GCA_002407725.1 Christensenella sp. UBA5399
AATACGCTCTATAAGGTATACCGCCAGAACATCAACACGATCAGCACGGCGTACGCCGCCAGCGTCAAAAAGGACATCTTTTATGCGCGGGCAAAAAAATTTGACAGCGCGATTGAGCGTTCGCTGTTCTCTGACGCGGTGCCGGTTTCGTTGTACAACAACCTGATCAAGACGGTGCATGAGAATATTGGTACAATGCACCGCTATGTCCAGCTCCGCAAGGACGCGCTCAAGCTGGACAAACTGTGCATGTACGATATCTATGCGCCGCTTGTCCAGGACGCGGGCGGGGAATACAATTTTGACAAGGCGATGGGGATTGTCAAAAAAGGCCTTGCGTGCCTGGGCGATGAATACGGCGCGTTGCTGGCTGCATCCGTTAAAGAACGGTGGATTGACGTGGAGGAAACACCCGGCAAAACCAGCGGGGCGTATTCGTGGGGGGTGTACGGCGTGCACCCGTATGTGCTGCTCAACCACAGGGGCGACCTGGACAGCGTGTTTACACTGGCGCACGAGCTGGGTCACGCCATGCACACGCATTATTCCAACGCCAATCAACCGGAAGCAAAAGCGGGCTATACGATTTTTGTGGCGGAGGTTGCCAGTACGGTCAATGAGATTTTGCTGACGCACCATCTGCTGAAAACCACACGCGCAAAGAAGCAGCGCCTGTACATACTCAACCATTACCTGGACCAGTTCCGCACAACGGTGCTGCGCCAGACGATGTTTGCGGAGTTTGAG
>DHOD01000065.1:4520-4804 GCA_002407725.1 Christensenella sp. UBA5399
GACGATGTTTGCGGAGTTTGAGAAAATGACACACGGCAATGTGGAGAACGGCACGCCGCTCACGTATGAATCGCTGTGCGAAATGTACGGCGACCTCAACAGCTTTTACCACGGCGATGCGATGGAGCGCGACGAGAATATCACATATGAATGGGCGCGCATACCGCACTTTTACAATGCGTTTTATGTGTATAAATATGCCACGGGGTTCTCGTGCGCGGTGCAAATTGCCACGGACATCTTAAGCGGCAAAAAGGGCGCGGTGGAAAATTATATCAAGTTCC
>DHOD01000065.1:5017-7519 GCA_002407725.1 Christensenella sp. UBA5399
AGGTGTGGACCTGGGGAGCGGAAAGCCTGAGGAAGTTTGCATGCAGGCGTTTG
Source organism: Christensenella sp. UBA5399 (assembly GCA_002407725.1). GTDB lineage: Bacteria > Bacillota > Clostridia > Christensenellales > Christensenellaceae > UBA5399. Next base: position 5,071 of record DHOD01000065.1, read on the forward strand.
CCGGGGCGCTGGACGAATTTGCCGAGGCGTTGTAAGGAAGAACGCGCGCTTTACTGCGGCCATATTTTTTGATAGAATAATATAAATATTACGATCACAACAACGGGGGATAAGTTATGAAGCTTTCGTTTTCTACATTAGGATGTCCGGACTGGAGCTTTTCGGATATTGTTGCCACGGCGCGCGACCTTGGGTATGACGGCGTGGAGATTCACGGCGTCGCCAACCAGTTGGACGGCTCGAAGATTTCCCAGTTTCTGCCGGAGAATGCCGAGAAAACAAAGGCGCTTCTTGCGCAGAAAAAACTGGAGATACCGATACTGACATCCACATGCTATATCAACGACAAGAATATTGCGGAAGAAACGATGGAGAAGGCGGGCCGGTATATCGATACGGCGCAGCGGATGGGCATTAAATATGTGCGCGTGCTCTGTGATTATGGCCCCGAGCAAAGCGGACAGCTGGACGATGCGTACATAGCGGGGCAGCTGAAGACGCTTACGGCGAAAGCCGGCGGCCAGGGCGTGGGGCTGCTTGTAGAGACCAACGGGTATTACGCGAATTCCACGCGGCTGGTAAAGCTGATTGACAGCGTGGGCGCGGACAACCTTGGCGTACTTTGGGACATCCATCATCCATACCGTTATTTTGGCGAGACGCCGGAGTTTACGGTGGGGACGCTGGGCGATTTGATACGGCATGTACACATGAAGGATTCCATTGTTGAGGATGGAAAGCTGAAATACCGCCTGCTTTCGCAGGGAGATCTGCCGATTCGTGATTGTGTGGAGAAGCTGGAAGGCATCGGATATACGGGATACTATTCGCTCGAGTGGCTGAAACGGTGGGATCTCTCGCTGGAGGAACCGGGTATTGCGTTTGCATCTTATGCGTCGTTTATGCAGGACTTGCTGTAACGCTTTTGATGAGTCATGCATAAGGTATAATGAATCATGTCGGAGGCCCTTTGCGATGCGGAGGGCTTCTGTTTTTTGTTAGAAAACTTAGGGGCGGGTATTCCTTTTGTATCTGTGTTTTGCTAGCGCCCCTTTTTTTAATGACACGATTTTTTCGATATTTTCATCCGTGTTTTGTATTATGCTTGAGAAAAACACATGGACGTTGTACAATAATATATGCATGTGTGCGCAATTGCGGCGTACGGATAAAAACAGATGTAACGGAGAACCATATATGCTGGACGTGCTGAAGATAGACACATACCAGGCGATTCTTTCGCTGGCGGCCGAAGGGCTGATACTGCTGAAATGGGGGAACGTATCGGCGCGGGACCCGCAGACAAACAACATTGTGATCAAACCGGGTGGGATATCGTATAAAGAAATAAAACCGCAGGACATGATTGTGTGTGATATGTCCGGCAAGATGTTGGAGGGGAAAGGCGAGCCGTCCTCCGACCTGTTTACCTATCTGGAAATATACAAGGCGTATGAGGGTGTGAACAGTATTGTGCATACGCATGCAAAGTGGCCCGCAGTTTTTGCGCAGGCGGGTATGCGCATCCCCAATCTGGGCACAACGCACGCCGACCGGTTTCAGGACGATATCCCGGTCACGCGGGTGATGACGCCGTACGAAGTCAAAAAAGATTATTATAAAAATACCGGCCGTGTGATACTGGAAGCGGTAGGAAAAAAAGACCCGGCCGCAAACCCGGCCGTGCTGGTCAGGAGCCACGCGGCGTTTGCGTGGGGCACCAACATCAAAAACGCGGTGGCCAACACGATCGCGCTCAACTTTGTGGCGGAAATGGCATACCATACGTTGACGCTCAACACCGACGCGCAGATGAGCGATTACCTGATTGAGACACACAGTATCAGTAAGAAGGACAGGAGTTAACCGGCAATGGATTCCGCAACCAGCGTGGAGCGGCAGCTATACATCCTTTCGCTGCTATCGCAAAACACAAAAGGATATACGTTAAACGAGATTATCGACAGCCTGAAACGGGTGGGCATAGACGCCACGCGGCGTATGGTCGCGCGCGATATGGACAGTATTTCCCGCGACTTTTTTGTGTACGAGGACGAGCGGGACGGACAGGTGGTGTACAAGGCGGATAAGTATGCGGCGGGCGATATGGATTTTACAATGCCGCAGATTATATCGCTGTATTATATGAAGGAGCTGCTGGGCGGCGGCAGCGCGGGCAGCCTGTCCAAGGAGGCGGCGGATATTATAGACCGCATACTGGAGCAGATGCCGCGCCTGTCGAAGGCCGCACTTAAGGAAGTGGCCGACATGATCAAGGTAGTGCCGCAACGGTCGGTCGGCGAAGAGATTGACGGGGAAATACTGGAGACGCTGCGCAGGGCTATCGGCGGCGGCAATAGTGTGGATATCAGCTACAAATCGCTTTTTGCAGGCGATGTGACCGAGCGGCGGTTTGACCCGTATGTGCTGGAGGTGCGCGACGGGTGCA
>DHOD01000065.1:7682-10752 GCA_002407725.1 Christensenella sp. UBA5399
CATCGGGCACTGCCACCTGCGCGGGTCGGTGCGCGACTTCCGCCTTTCGCGGATCATATCGGCCGTGGCGACGGATCATACGTACACGATTCCCAAGGGATTCTACGAGCAGTACAGCAATACGCGGTTCGACAAGCTGGCGGGCGACGATGTCTATGACATCTGTGTGGTGTTCAGCGGCGATTCGGCGCGCATTGTGGAGGAATACCATGCGGGCCGGGCAGACAGGATTACGCAGGCGAAGGACGGCATACGGTTTGAGAAAAGGGCGGCACTGACGCCTGACATTGTACAGTGGATCATGCAATTTGGCGCGGAGGCCAGGGTAGAGCAGCCGCAGGTGCTTGCGGAAAAAATATGCGGCGAGGCGGCCAGGATTACACAGAATTATAAAGGGACGGGACATGATACAAAGGACGATCATTAACGATATATCGCCGGATTTCCGGCGGGACAACCAGACACAGGCGCAATACCTGAATAAAAAAAGTGAACAGATCATCGATTTTGTGGCGCGGTACATGCGTGGGAGCGGCGCGCGCGGAATTGTGCTGGGCGTATCGGGCGGCATAGACAGCTTTCTGGTGGGGGCGCTGTGCGCGGAGGCCTGCAAACGCGAGGGCACGGGGCTGCGTATGGTGATTCTGCCAAAAGGCAAACAGGAAGACATTGCCGATGCGCAGGAGAGTGTGCGGAAGATCAGGGAGATATACCCTGCGGCGGAAGATGAGACCGTGCCGATCGATGACGCGTACAATGGCGCTGTGGTAGGGCTGACGGGCAGGAGTGGTTTTGCCGCGGATGTGTACACGCTGGGGAACCTGCAGCCGCGCATCCGCATGATGTACCAATATGCGCTGGCGGGCGGCATGCTGGTGGCGGGTACAGACCACGCGACCGAGGCGGTCACCGGATTTTATACAAAATACGGGGACGGCGGGACGGACATCAACCCCATACAGGAATTGGTGAAGGACGATATATATGAGATGGCCGCCATGTACGGTGCTCCAAAGGCGGTGATGGAAAAGCAACCGGCGGCGGGACTGGGCATATCGGCGGACGACGAAACAGAATTGGGCATCAGTTACGGGAATTTATGCGCATATCTCCGGGGTAGGCCGGTCGATTTTGACGTGCGTGATAAAATTGAAGCGGCGTACTTTCGATCAATGCACAAGCGTGCGATGCCCGCTTCGCTGAAGGATGAATATCATATAACGGAGCCGTTTACATTTCTCCTGGTGGATTTTATCGATTCGTTTCTGGACGGGTCGCTCAAATGCGAGCATGGGTGGGAAGCGCTTGAGGCGACGATCAGGTATATCAACCTGCACCCGGAGGGCAATGTGCTGTACGTGCGCGACTGCCACCCGGCCGGCCACTGCTCGTTTGAGGAGAACGGGGGAATTTGGCCCGCGCATGCGGTGAGCGGGACAAAAGGAATGGAGTTTCCGGAAGCGTTGTATACTGAAATCATTAAAACAAGCAACACACCGCTTGCAGATTATAATGTATTCCAAAAAGGGATGCGGCAGGAGCACGAGCAGTATTCAGCATACGAATCAAACAACGGCGTTTTTGGATGCCTGCGGCACCAGCTTACAAAAAATGTGTTTGTCGCGGGTATGGCGACCGAATATTGCGTGCTGCAGACTGTGAAGACGCTGCTGGAGAACGGGCATCATGTGCATGTGCTCGGGGATTGCCTTGGGTATGTGAATGCGCAGGGTCATGAGAAAGCGCTCCGGCAGATGGAACGCGCGGGCGCGCAGATCAGGTAGAGAGCAAAAATACTTTCCGGAGGAAACAATGGATATTTTCAAATATGTGGACGATGTTGTAAATTATTACGAAAAGATCGAATATAAGTACGAAGAGGTTGCCCAGGAGATGAAGGAAATACTTGAGCAGATCGTCGTATCCAACTCGGAATATACGCTGGCGGTGTCGTACCGCGTCAAGGATCCGGAGAGCGTGCGCGAGAAGCTGATCCGCAACAGTTATTACCGCCTGCACACATCGCGTGAGGAGATTATTGCCAACGTACAGGACATCATTGGGCTGCGTATTGAGTGTAAGTTTACGGCGGACGAGCGGTATGTGTATTCGCTGATCGAAAAGCTGTTCTATATGACGGACGACCAGATATACTTCTACAACCCCGACCACCCCAAGATGCGGCTGAAAATGACGGACAAGCAGCCGGTCAAGCAAAAGAACGGATTTGACATATACAAATTGGACGGGCGGTACGAGGACAAAGAGGGAGATAACGACGTCCGGATCAATTTTGAGATACAGATCAAGTCGATGGTCAATATGTTCTGGGGCGAGATCGAGCATAAAATCATCTATAAAAACCCTTCGTACTTTATGGTGGAGCAGCAGGTGATAGAAAGTATGATGTCCATTAAGGAGAACCTGAACCTGGTGGACAGCCAGCTGCACAAGCTGTACAAGCGGTACAAGAGGGAGGATAACTCCAAGCACAATTACCGCAAGGAGAATATCAAAAGCATACTCTCTAAGCTGATACACGATACGTTTGCGCGGAAGATGAAAAACGAGTTTGGGTTTGTGGTGCAGTTTAAGGAAACATGCGACAGCATTGTAGACTACGTTTTTGTGGTGAACAACGCGGCGCAAATGGAGGATTATGGCCGCGTGATGATGGATACGTTCTACATCACGGGCAGTATTGCCAAACAGGAGATCTCATTTCGCGAATCGCTGGTGATGGAGCAGCCGCTTGAGACGGGCGACGCGTTTATCGACACAGTGAGCGTGACCATACAAAAGCTGATGAATGTGGATTTTAACTGGCACCTGTACTTTACGATTTTGTTTGAGCTGGAACGGGGCAACAAGGCGGAAATCATGGAAGCTTTCCTGCGTTACTACAAGGGCCGGCTGACGGCGGGAGCCGACTTCCAGAAGCTGGAAGAAGCATACCCGCCCGAAGAGGCAAAGAAAATCAAGACGGACCTGCTGGGAGAGATGGGGTATGTTTTCCGCCGGCATACGGACATCGAGCTGCTTTATGCAGCGGGGGTCAGCGCACTGTGCA
>DHOD01000134.1:0-4843 GCA_002407725.1 Christensenella sp. UBA5399
TGCGGCGCGGGAAGCGAATACCTTGCGGTTGCCGCGGACGGTAGCCTGTATCCGTGCCACCAGTTTGCGGGGCTGGACGATTTTTATATGGGCAATGTGGATGAGGGAAATGTCGACCAAAACATCAAGCAGGACTTTTTGGACACACATATATTTACCCGCAAGGGGTGCAGCGAGTGTTGGGCAAAGTACTATTGCTCGGGCGGCTGTATTGCTAACTCGTATATGGCGGAGGGAGACTTGAAAACGCCGTACAAAATTGGTTGTGAGACAGAAAAAAAACGTATTGAAACCGCCATCGTAATCAAAGTGTTTGCGGAGGATGGAGAGGGCGAACTATAGTCAGATAAACTGCAAATCAAAAGGCGCTTTTGGACAAGCGCTTTTTTTCTTCAATGTGTAGCATTCAACCAGATATTGATATTTTTTTCACAAAAATTCTTGTGTTCTTGCCTGCATAAGGGGTATCTTAAGTATATAGGAAGGGGGATTGTATCCTCCTTAATATTCCAAAAAAGAAAGCGGAGGGCCTTTTTATGTTTCAGGAAAAGATTCGTGTGGTGCAGTATGGCTGTGGTAAGATGGCAAAGCCGACTCTCAGGTATCTCTATGAACATGGCGCGGAAATCGTAGGGGCGATCGATGTGAACCCTGAGGTGGTAGGGATGGATGTGGGTGATTTTGCAGAGCTTGGGTGCAAGCTGGGCGTGACGATCAGCGACGACGCGGAAGCGGTGCTGGATTCGTGTGACGCCGAAGTTGCGGTCATGGAAATGTTCAGCTTTATGGTGGATATGAAGCCGTATATGGAGCAGGTGGCAAGCAGGGGCATCAACATCATCACAACCTGCGAGGAAGCGATTTACCCGTGGACGACATCCTCGGCCATTACCAATTACCTGGACAGGCTCGCCAAAGAAAACGACTGCACGATTGCAGGATCGGGTATGCAGGACATTTTCTGGGTGAATATGATTGGGGCTGTTGCGGGCGGGGTAAACCGCATCGATAAAATCGAGGGTGCGGTCAGTTACAATGTTGAGGACTACGGTCTTGCGCTGGCAAAGGCGCACGGCGTAGGGCTGACGCCCGACGAATTTGAGGCGCAAATCGCGCATCCTGCCGAGCTGGAGCCCGCATATGTGTGGAATTCCAACGAGGCGCTGGCATCCAAGCTGGGCCTGACAATAAAGAGCCAGACGCAAAAGAGCGTACCGTATTTTTATGACAGCGACCTGTATTCCGAAACAATGGGCGCGACCATTCCAAAAGGAAACTGTATCGGGATGAGCGCGGTCGTTACGACAGAAACATTCCAGGGGCCGGTCATAGAGACACAATGCATCGGCAAGGTGTATGGCCCTGACGATGGAGATATGTGCGACTGGAAGATCATCGGTGAGCCGGATACGGCATTCTTTGTACAGAAGCCGGCGACGGTAGAGCACACCTGTGCGACCATCGTCAACCGGATTCCGACACTGCTGGATGCGCCGGCAGGGTATTACACAATTGAGAAGATGCGCCCGGTAGAATACCTTGCGTATCCGATGGAGATGTATCTTGGAAATTATTGATTGACATGAATCACTGCGTAAATAAAAAAGCGCTCCGGCTTTCGGAGCGCTTTTACATTTGCATCAAGGTCAGTTGATCCGCACACCGTATATTTTTTCGCCCTTGGTGCCTACCACAACCATGTTGTTAAACACCGATGGAGAAGCCTCTATGTTCTCACCCAGGTTGACTTTGTCCAGCGTCTCTCCGGTAAGGCCGTCGAGCAACATCATATCGCCGCTGCTGTCGCACTGGATAATGTACCCTTTGCCGCCCGGGGTGTACACTGCAGCAGGGGATGACCAGCTGTAGTGCTTCATTTCCTGCTCCCACACGACGTTGCCGGTGACCTTGTCAAATGCTATGATAGAGCCTTTTTCCAGCGATCCTGTGCGCGCGATTGTGTAGATGATCATGCCGTCCATATCTCCCTGGCCCAGTAAGGGCGTCGCATATACGCCGCCTGATACCTTGGCATTCTTGTAGCATGAATATTGCTTTTCCCAAATAAACTCGCCTGTCAGCGCGTTTATTTTACGGATATAGCAGGAACCCTCCGCAACGTCGTCGCCTGATGCGTGCTTGATGTCCACACTGCCACCTGTGTACAGGTAGACATTGTCGCCTTCCTGCTCCAGCACAAGCGAGCTGTCCGTATCGGTGTTGACATCCTGTGCAAACACAAGCTCCATTGTGTTCAGGTCGATACACTGCAGCCATCCGCCGTTATCGGTGAAGTACAGGTAATTTTTCCACGCAACAGCGGAATTTTCCATGCCGTACCAGCGGACATCCTCGGCATCGTCCGCATTGAGGGGCGTATCGTAGCGGTATTTCACAGGTTCGGAGGCGGAGATATTGACGGTGCCCGCCGCCCTGTCAAAGTCGGAATTTAGGACAACGGTATACAATACGCCGTTTTCGCCCGGCCATACCAGCGTATCGGCGTCTGCCGCTATAAGCGGCGAGCTGTCATAAGCCTGCCAGGAAACGCGGTGCGCGAATTCATCATGGTCGGCTGCGCCGTATTTCCACAGCAACTGCCCGTCCAGCAGGCTGTATATGTACATATAGGTGTCATCCCATTCATAATCGCCCGACGCGCCCACGCCCTGCCCGACATACAGCAGGGGATACCCACGCGGGTCGACCGATGCGGTGCCTTTGATGGAGACGCCCATATCGATAGAGTCGCGTGTATAGCTTCCGTCGTCCAGGTCGAGGAAATAGACTTTGCCGTCCATTGTGGGGTAGATGACCTCTATCAGTGTGTCTTTTTCCTTTTTCTCGTCATACATATTCATCATCTGGCGCATATCGTCATCCCACTGAACCATCAGCGGCTGGCCTGTCCATCCGCTGCCCAGCCAGCGTGTGAGCGCGCCAGAATCGATATTCCACATACGGGTCAGTGTCTCTTCGGTGGGTTCTGCCGCGCCGTAGCTGGAGGTGGTGCGGTAGTTGTTGCCACGGAAGGTTGTGACGCCCTTGAGCGCGGTATAATCCGCCCCGCTGCCAAACGAAATCGGCGCCGCACGGGTATAGTCGGAAACAATTTGCCCGTCGACCTGGATATCCGTCTCAAATCCAAACGCAGATGGCTGCGTAGAATCCGTGGCCGCAGGCTGGATGCCGGTCACGGGCTCGGGGGTGGGATCCGGAACGGACTGGACAAACGGCGCGGGCGTTTGTGTCGGCGTGGGATCGATAACCGGCTTAAACGGGCCCAGGTCGTTTGTTTTCAGGTACACCAGCAGCACCGTGGTAATGATTGCCGCAATGATTACAATAAACAATACAAAAGCCCCAGGACGGATACGGTATCTTTTCCTTCTATAGGGCTTATAATAATTTCTTCTTTTTTTCATATTTTAAAATAATTGCTCCTCGTAATAATCCTGTTATTGTAGTTTCACAAATAGTTGGAGGCGGATCATTTGCAGAAAACCACCGGGGATACGTTCATTGTTTCTGTAAGAAGCTGGATGTTACACCAACAAATCAAACACCATTATACCCTAAATCGATTTTTTTTTGTAGATGAAAATATCATAAATAATCTTAAAAAAACGGAAAAAATTTCTTAAGCACAAGAAACACCGTTCTCCGGCGGGGAAGCGATAAAAATTATCAGTTTAAAAACCCGCTGATGTGGATAAGTCACATGTATTTTGTTGGCTTAACTTCGTTCAAACTCGCTTGACAAGCGGGTTTGAAAGGGGTAGGGTTATCCACAGCGTTTTGTGGATAAGAGGATTTTGCGCAAACGGATTTTCCGCGTGGTTGTGCAGTTTTTTAACGAGAAATGTGACAAAAAGCAGACAAAAAAGTTAGAGATTTACACTTGCTTTTCCATCACATAATCATCCATCACATACCCGTGGCCAATATCTGTTACAATTTCTTCCATAATTTCAAACCCCATTTTTTTGTACGCGCTGACCGAGGGGTTCTCCTTATTTACCGTCAGCCAGATGGAAGAAAAATGCAGTCGCCGGGACATTTCCACCAATTGCGTAACGGTATCGTACGCATAACCTCTGCCGCGATAGTCTTTTAACAGGTAAATTTTGCTCAGAAACATTTTTCCCTGTGGTTCGTTGGGCTTGATGCCAATGTATCCTGCGGAAACGCCAAAGCGTCGGAGCAGGTAATATTCATATCCTTCGGCAATGGCCTTGCCGATTGCGTCCGGGGATTGAAATTGCGCAAGCATATACTCAATTTGATCGCTGGAAATAATGTTTGCGTAATGTTCGCGCCAAACGATATGGGCAATGCCGGACGTTTCAAGGATTTCCCGTTGCGCTTTCACTTTTTTTAGATGTATTTTATTCATTTGCCGCCTGTCCGGTCGGCGACAAGCGCTTCAAAGCTTCTGTCAAATGTCTTTTGCGCATCCTCCGAAAAAAAACAACCGGGAAAGCCGCCCCTGCTGCGGTGGTACCGGACGCATTCGCAGCATGTGCCGCTGGTGGGGCAACCGTATGTACATGCGCAGGTCTGCTTGTTTTGCTGTTTTTTACATTCCATTTTTATTTCCTCCTCTTGGACTTGAAAAATCCACTCAATAACTGGGCGCACTCTTCCTCCAGTATGCCGCCCACCACAGAAGGCTGGTGGTTCAGCTTGCCCTCCGACAGGTCATATAGCGTACCGAACGCCCCGGCCTTGGGGTCGTAAGCGCCAAACACGACGCGTGGAATGCGTGCGTTGACGATGGCGCCCGCGCACATGGGGCAGGGTTCCAGTGTCACATACAGCGTGCAATCAAGTAGCCTCCATA
>DHOD01000134.1:4999-5783 GCA_002407725.1 Christensenella sp. UBA5399
CAATCAAGTAGCCTCCAGCTGCCAAGCGCTTGCGCAGCCTGGCGAATGGCGTTGATTTCAGCGTGTGCCAGCGGGTTCTGGTCGGTCTCACGGGTGTTGTGTGCGGCGGCTATGATCTCGCCATTGTATTCGATCACAGCGCCCACAGGCACTTCGTCGATGTCCATGGCAAGTATAGCCTGTGCAATGGCGGCGGCCATATATTCGGTATCAAACATATTCCGACCCCATATTATGTTGGATGATCAGGGCCTTTGCGCGGGCATAACAGGAATTTGCCTGCTCCAGCGCAGCAGCAGCACTGTCCGGGTTGTCCTGGTCAAGGTACTGTGCGCAAGCCGACATATCGGTTGCGGATTCGGTCAACAGGTCATTGATCGCCAATGTGTTTTCATCCTCGCCTGCCCATGTTGCAAGGTCCTGCATCAGCGCATCGATCTCGCCGGTTGTGTAAAAATCATGTTTGCCATCCTGCAGGTTGCGCATGGAGAGGTCAAAACGCGTAATGATATCAAGGTCGGCCAGAAAGTTGCTGTATAGCAGCGCAGGTGTGTCGTTGCATCCACAGCATAGCAGCAGTGTAGAAGCTACAAGCACAACTATAACAAGCATTTTAAACAAAGGTGTTTTCATAAAACCCATTATAATATAAATAAGGTATTTTGACTATATATGCATCAGCCTGACTCGCAAAATGCAGGCATCTTTTTTGGGCTGTTGCATCATGCGTGGTTTTTTGATAAAATAAGCAAGTATGTACGGAAGAGTATCGAAGTGGTCATAA
>DHOD01000134.1:5968-6100 GCA_002407725.1 Christensenella sp. UBA5399
GGTCATAACGAGCCGCACTCGAAACCGAATGCGATATCTGGAAGCCTAAAACTTCAAACCATTGATATGACTCGCTTTGCTGAGTCGCCTTGACAACTTAATACCCCAAGTTCTCTCCATCAGTTCTCTCCT
>DHOD01000088.1:0-5026 GCA_002407725.1 Christensenella sp. UBA5399
GCGAATGTGGAGATATCCGAGCATGTGGGGGCGGATAATATTTTCATCTTTGGCGCGACGGTGGAGGAAATTGCGCGGATGGAGCGGTACGGGAGCTATCATCCCAGCGAGTTTTATGAGCAAAACACGGATATCCGCAACGCGCTCAACTGCCTGATCGACGGGACGCTGCCCGTGGAGGACAGCCAACAGTTTTCCAACTTGTACCATTCGCTGCTGTTCGGCGATTCGGAGAAGGCGGACAGGTATTACCTGCTGTATGATTTCGCATCGTATAACCAGACGTACATCGAGGCGATGGATGCGTATGAAAACAAGGCAATGTGGGCCCGTATGGCGGCAAGCAATACCGCGGAATCTTACTTCTTCTGCGTTGACAGGACAATACAGGATTATAACGATCTCGTGTGGCATATGATAGCGCTTAAGTAACCACCGATGAATCGGCGCTTACTTCAATAACAGGGTGAATTATGAAGGACATTGATTTTGCAAAGGATATGCTGCATGACAGTGCCAGGGAGCGGTACCGCTCGCCGATGGGCGCCGTGACGGGTGGCACAAGGATTACGTTCCGGCTCTCGGTGCGGGAGCTTGTGTTTGAAAAAGCATACCTGACGGTGCTGCGGGGCAGCAGTACGCAGGATATTGAAATGTACAGCGAGAGCGAGAATACGCTGGCTGCCGAATTTGAAGCGCCGGGCGATCCGGAGGTCCTTTGGTACTGGTTCTCGGTCCGGTTGGCGGAAAACAGCTGGATCTATTATGGTGCGGCTGCCGGCTGCACAAGCGGCGTGGGCAAGCTGTACTGGAATACGCCGCCCGCATATCAGCTGACAGTGCATGATCAGGCATTTTTGACGCCAAACTGGTTTAAGCATGCTACCATGTACCAGGTGTTTCCCGACCGGTTCAGGCGGGGCATACCCGATAATATGGAGACAGGAGAGACATACCACCGGGGCAGGAACCGGGAAGTGTACCTGCATGAAAATTGGAATGAAGAGCCGCTATACCAGCCGGTGACAGGCAAAATGTTCTATCAGCCGTGCGATTATTTTGGCGGAGACCTGGCGGGGATAGGGGAATCGTTGGATTATTTTCGCGATATGGGCGTGACAGTGCTTTATTTAAACCCGATATTTGAGGCGGCGTCCAACCACCGGTATAACACGGGGGATTATTTGGAAGTAGACCCCTTCCTTGGGAATTTGGAAGATTTTCAGTTGCTGGTGAAAAGGGCGGAGCAGCGCGGCATCAAAATTATACTGGACGGTGTGTTTTCACATACTGGCGACGATAGCGTGTATTTTAATAAATATGGAAATTATAACGATGTAGGGGCGTATCAAAGTAAGGAGTCGCCCTATTATAATTGGTACCAGTTTGACGAATATCCCGACCACTACAAAAGTTGGTGGGGGTTCGAGACGCTGCCGGAGGTCAATGAGCACAACCAGGACTGGATTGATTTTGTGATAGAAAATGACGACAGCGTGATCAATACATGGCTGGACAGGGGGGCGGCGGGATTCCGGCTGGATGTGGCGGACGAACTGCCCGACGATACGATAGAAAAGATGCGCACGTCGCTGAAGCATAACGGGCAGGACAATGTGCTGCTGGGCGAGGTGTGGGAGGATGCGACCATCAAGCAAAGCTATGGGACGCCGCGGACGTACGCGCTGGGGCGGGGCCTTGACAGTGTGATGAATTACCCTTTCACCAATGCGGTGGTGGATTTCCTGCTGTTTAACCTGGACGCGTATGCGTTGAAGGGTTTTCTGGTGGGGCAATGCCAGAACTATCCCAAAGAGATGTATTATTGCCTGATGAACCTGCTATCCTCGCATGATGTCGCGCGGATACGTACGCGGCTGGCGACACGGGTGGATGGGCACGGCCTGACACGTGAGCAGCAGGCGTGCTTTGTGGTGACGGATGAGCAGGACAGCCACGGTGCCATCATGCAAAAACTGGCGGCGGCCATTCAGTTTTCGCTGCCGGGCGTGCCGTGCATCTATTATGGCGATGAATCGGGCATGAACGGGTTGATGGATCCGTTTAACCGCAGGCCGTATACAAAATGTGGAAATGATATAACAGAATATTACAAAACGTTATCGAACATAAGAAAAGAATATGCCGCGATGCAAACAGGGCATGTGGCCTTTCTGACGCGGGCGGAGGATTTGCTGGGTATATTGCGGATTTGCGTGGAGGGACAGGACGCGCTGGGCATGGAAGCGGCGGACGGGGCGACATTGACTGTGGTCAACCGTTCCAAAGCCCACAAGACCTTTGTGTGTGATTTGTTTGCAGAACACCAGTGCCTGCCCTTGGGGTATGCGCAGTTTTTCCGTGATGTGGAATTGAAGCAGGCGAAAAGCCTGATCACAGGAGCGCAATGGGACATCAACGAGGGGTTGGTTTCAATTGATATTGCGCCGGAGAGTGCGGATGTAGTGGAGATTTTATGGCTTTGAAATATGACAACGTGTTGTTTGACTTCGATGGGACAATTATGGACAGTGGGCCGGGGATATTGCGGTGTGTGTGCGAGATTGTGGAGGAATTTGGATACGATATGCCGGAAGAGGCGGTGCTCAGGAAGTTTATCGGTCCGCCGCTCAAGCAGATATTCCGGCAGGTTTTTGATATCTCATCGCAGGAAACCGACTGCGTGGTGGACAGGTACAGGGAATTGCATAAGGAAAGCAACGCAATACTGGAGGCGGATGTGTACCCCGGTGTGGTGGGCCTGCTGCAAAGGCTGCGCAATGCAGGCGCAAAGGTGGGTATTGCGTCGGTCAAGCGCGAAACCGCCGTGGTGGAAACGTTGAAAATACATGATATGATGGAATACTTTGATGTGGTGGCGGGCGGCCCGCCGGGCGTGGATATCGTGCAGAAGGACCTGGTGATGCAGGACTGCATGGAGCGCATGGGCATAGGCGTGCAGGGCACGGTTATGGTGGGAGACAGCCTGTACGACGCGGAGGCGTCCGAACAACTGGGCGTGGATTTTTGTGTTGCGTTGTGGGGATATGGGTTTGACGACCCGGACGACGTAACAAAGCACCGGCAGGTGTTTGTGGCGAAGGATATTCCGGCGCTGGAAAGTTTTTTGTTTACTTGAAAAATATTTGCTCTGAACGGGGACTTTTTGCAATACGAAAAGTGATGCAATACAAAAAAGCGGCTACAATGTAGCCGCTTCGCTTTTTGCTATTAAAGATTTGCCAGATGTGCAGGTTTTTCTGTCTCCCTGTCCACCTTGATACGCCCGCAGTGGCCGCAGTCCTCATGGGCATTGTCCACTTTTTTGTCCATCGCATGGTTGATGATGGCGTTGTGCGGGTAGTGGCCGCAGGACCACAGCTCGTCCGCGCGCACCTTCCATTTGGCCGCGATTGGATCGGTTTTGGAAGTCAGCTTGTCCACGCCCTCCAGGTCAAGGTCCTGTGTGGGCTGTGCGCCCGACTCGTTGACAACCTTGCGCAGCGCTTCCGGATTATCCAGCAGCGGGCAAGGACGCAGCAGGTTGTCGGAGAATGGCTGGCCTTCCTGGTACTTGCGGAACAGCGGGCTCCCAAGGGCCTCTTCCAGCGTGCATTCGTTGATGTTGTGCGTTGCATAGTGAATGAACGCGCAGGGTTCGCAGTCGCCGTTGGAATTGATGTGGAAGTAACGCCGCCCGCCCGCGATGCAGCCGCCGACGTATTCGCCGTCATTCCAGAAGTCAAGCAGGAAGATGGGCTTGTATTCACGCATTTCACGTACGCGCTGGTACATGTGCGCCCGCTGCTCGGGGGTGACGCAGAGGTCGATATCCGCGCCCGAACCGATGGGCATGTATGTGAACAGCCATCCAAACAGGCAGCCGTCGTCGATCATCTCGTTGATCCACTCGTCGCTGGCAATTGTCTTGTAGTTTTTGCTGGTGTATGTGCCGGAGAAGCCAAACGGGATGCGCGCATCCTTGAGCAGCTTCATACCGCGCTTAACAGCATCGTATGTGCCGTCGCCGCGACGGGAATCGGTCTCTTCCCTCGAGCCTTCGGCAGAAATCATGAATGTGAAGTTGCCTACGCGCAGCAGGTCCTGCACAAAATCTTCGTCGATCAGTGTGGCGTTGGTGAACGCGCCAAACGCGCAATCGCTGTGTTTTTCCGCAAGGCGGATCAGGTCCTTTTTACGCACAAGCGGCTCGCCGCCCGAATAGATGTAGAAGTATACGCCCAGCTCTTTGCCCTGGGTGATGATCTCATCCATTTTTTCATAAGTCAGGTTGTAGTGCTTGCCGTATTCGGCAGCCCAGCAGCCCACGCACTTGAGGTTGCAGGCGGAAGTCGGGTCCATCAGTATGGCCCAGGGAACGTTTACGCCCAGTTCTTTGCCCTTCTGTTTGGCAATGGGCATACCCTTGACGCCGGAATTCAGGAAGAAGTTGAGTATAAAACGCTTCAAATAGTTGGGGTCAAGATCGTTCAGCACGCGCTTGATCAGCACGCCCTGCCATGTTTCCTGCTCGTACCAGTCCGAAAAACGCTTGACAGCTTTGTTCCAGTCATTTCCCTTTGTGAATGTATCCGCCCACTTCATCAGTTTGGGAAAATTCTTCACCGGGTCTTTTTCAAGATATTTGAAAGCAGCGGAAAACGCTACGTTGGCGCCAGCGGCTTTCACAGAATTTTTTAAACTTGCCATTAGAAAAACCTCCATTGTACATCTAAGCAAAATATAAGAAAACATTTACATCTGTTGATTTATCAACTACAATATATTTTACATATTGATATAAGAAATTCAATAGTCAATCTTTTTTTTGCTGTTGATTTCTCAACACTTTTTAGAAAATTGTCAATTTTTGAGGTGAAATTATGAATCCAAAGGGTGGCAACAGAAGCGTCAGGAAAACAAAGGACAAGCTGCGCTATGCGCTGACAGAACTGCTGAAGGAAAAGCCTGTCAAAAGCATAACGGTGCGGGAAATTGCAGATCTGGTGGATATCAACCGGGGGAC
>DHOD01000088.1:5203-5742 GCA_002407725.1 Christensenella sp. UBA5399
TCTGGTGGATATCAACCGGGGGACGTTTTACCTCTATTACAAAGATATCTACGATATGGTGGAAAAAATTGAAAACGAAATGCTGGAAGAGTTCAACGAGATTGTCGAGCTGCGGGTAGAGAACAGTAAAAGCGGCTCGCCCAACCCGATACTGGCGGATGTATTTACATTCCTGGCGGACAATGCGGATATGTGCATTGCGCTGCTGGGGCCCAACGGCGATCTTGCGTTTGTTAACAAGCTCAAGGAATTGGTGCGTGAGCGCTGCCTGTATTATTGGACAGAGATATACAACGCCAACAGCACAAAATATTTTGATTATTTCTATTCATTTTTCACATCGGGGTGTGTGGGGATGCTGGAGGAATGGCTGAAAAACGATATGAAAGAAAGTCCCGAGGACCTGGCAAAAATACTGGATTTGATGATTATGAACGGGGTCAAGGCATTGGGATGAACAAAAGCATCAAATGGTGTTAATTTCTTGCTTGTGTATGTGAAAAAGCGTGTTATAATTATGGTAATAATGGTGATGGATT
>DHOD01000088.1:5867-7171 GCA_002407725.1 Christensenella sp. UBA5399
TGGTATTAACAGATGCGAGGCGTGCTATTATGATAACGGAAAGACGAGAAGCAATTAAAGAAATACTCCGGCAAAAGGGCGAAATCAAGCTCAAGGACCTGGAGGTGGATTTCCCTGAATGTTCGAGCATGACGCTGCGGCGCGACCTGAAATACCTGGAGGACAACGGGCTTGTCAAGCGTACGCGCGGCGGTGCGGTCGCCATGAGCAGGCTTTCGAAAATCGCAGAGGATATCTATTCCGAGCGTACACTGGAGAATGTTGCCCAAAAATATTCCATAGCCAAAAAAGCACAGCAGTTTATTGAGCGCGGGCGTTCTATTTATGTGGATGCGGGCACGACCATGATGCTGTTTAGCCGTGAGATGCAGGACGAGTACCTCTCCATCATGACGTCGGGCGTCAACATTGCAATGGAGCTGTTGAAAAAAACAAAGCCCAGCGTGACGCTGATCGGCGGGCAGGTCAACCGCAATACCATCTCTGTTTCCGGCGTAAATTCGTGCGCGTTTGTACGTGAGGTCAACATCGACGTCGCGTTTTTGGCGTCCAGCGGGTTTTCGATAGAAAACGGTTTTACCAGCGGGACATATACCGAGTGCGAGATCAAAAAAGAAGTGATGAACCGCGCGCGCAGGAAGATTGTGCTGATGGACAGCAAGAAGGTTGATAAAATCATGCCGTTCACATTTGCGACAATGGAGGACATCGATATACTTGTCTCCGACGGGGAACTGGAAGAAGAGATTGTAAAGCTGGCGGAGCGCAAGGGCGTACAGATCATGTAAGAAGTTTGATCACTCGAAAGGTTTTAAAGATATATGAAAACAAAAGCGGTGCGGTTATATGGAAAAAACGATCTCAGGCTGGAAGAGTTTGAGCTGCCGGAGATCACGGACGATGAAATATTGGCGAAGGTGGTCTCCGACAGTCTGTGCATGTCCAGCTATAAGGCGGCGATACAGGGGGCGGAGCACAGGCGTGTGCCGGACGATGTGGCTGAAAACCCCATCATTATAGGACATGAGTTTTGCGGCGAGGTGGTGCAGGTAGGCAAAAACAGGGTGCAGTACGCCAAACCGGGCGATAAGTTTACGGTGCAACCGGCCATGTTTTACAAGGGCTCGCTGGATGCGCCGGGGTATTCCTTTCCCTATTACGGCGGAGACGCGACTTACATCGTCATACCCCATCAGGTTTTTGAGATGGATTGCTTCCTGAAATATGAGAGCGAAGCGTTTTATACAGGATCGCTGGCAGAACCTTTGAGCTGCATACTTTCGGGGTATCATGTATGCTACAGG
>DHOD01000088.1:7299-11286 GCA_002407725.1 Christensenella sp. UBA5399
CATCATGTATGCTACCACACCGACCCCGGCTCGTACGTGCACCAGATGGGCATCAAAAAGGGCGGGAAGATGGCATTGCTGGCCGGCGTGGGGCCGATGGGCCTCGGTGCGATCGATGTGGCGCTGCACGGGCCGATGCGCCCGTCGCTGCTCGTTGTTACGGATATTGACCCGGTGCGCCTGGAGCGGGCGGAAAAGCTGTACCCTATAAGCCATGCGCGGGAGATGGGCGTGGAGCTACACTATGTCAACACGCGCGACAAGGATGCGGAGTATGTGAAATCGATTGCAGGCGGAACGGGCTTTGATGACGTTTTTGTGATGGCGCCGGTCAGGCCGGTTGTGGAAATGGGCGATTACCTGTTGGGGATGGACGGTTGCATGAACTTTTTTGCAGGGCCGTCCGACACGGGGTTCAAGGCGGAGTTCAACTTCTACAATGTGCATTACGGGTTCACCCATGTTTGCAGCAACAGCGGCGGCAACAAGGATGACCTGCGTGAGGCGCTGGACCTGATGAGCGGCGGTGCGGTCGACCCGTCGGCCATGGTGACGCATGTGGGCGGGCTCAACTGCGTTGCGGAGGTGACGCTGGCGCTGCCCAAGATTCCCGGCGGCAAAAAGTTGATCTATAACCATATAGATATGCCGCTTACGGCCATCGAGGATTTTGGCGGGCTGGGCAACGACGACCCGTTGTTTGTGGAATTGGCGAAAATCGTGGAAAAGACAAACGGGCTGTGGTCGGTGGAAGCGGAAAAATACTTGCTGGAACACGGGAAACCGATTGGCTGAAGTAGGGCGAAACAAATACGATATTTAACATATATATTTTACATATAATAGACTGCATGAATTAGTGGAGAATTACATGAAGAAAACTTTCTTCATAATACTTTTAATAATGGTGTTTTTGATCTTGGCATCGTGTTCAGGTCGAGCGGATGCTGTGTCAGAAAATAGTTTTTTCCCAGCGCAAGAGCCATTCACAAATGAAATCATGCTTAGTGATGTATGGAAAGAAGATGAAATCCCATCATTAGGGTCAGACAACTGGCCTGAGGCCAATCATGGGGCCGATATTCTGATTACCGTAAAAAATAACATGATTGTTACTATGGATAACGAATATGAATATATTAGTGAGTATGAAATAAAAACTGATCAAGGCAGAATTATAGGAATAGACGGGGGCGAGTGGGGAGGTCAGGTAAAATTTGCTCCAAATTTCGGATTAGGATATACAGTGATTGAGGAAAATTGCAGAGGTTTTTATTCAACAGATAATAGACTATTTGTACTGACAGGATTGGGACATATGGCTGTTGATGAAGGGAATGTATATGAATTGACATTTCATGATGGAAAATGGAGTGCTGAAAAAACTCTCGACCTTCAAAGTAGTCCACAAGCATATCTGCTTGTCGAGGAGACACTATACCTGATAACGAATAAGGCCTTGTTTGTAATAGAAAACGGAGAAATAGTCAAGCAGATTGCAGGGGATGATAACTGGGCTTCGCTATCCCCTAATTCCATAGTTGTTGCCAATTCGACTTTATACATGGGAACGAATGGTGGTATGTTTGCTGTTGATCTAAGTACTCATACCATAGAGAGATATGTGCTAAATAATAGTCTTCATAATTAGGGGAATAGATAAGCATTTTGCTGCTCCATTATACTAGCAAAGTATTCTTTGCTGTTTGAATATCCTGTGCGCGTGGTGTATAATGACGTGGGGTGGTACTTGGAAAGGCAATCGATGAACAGAATTATTTGTGTCTTACTATGTAGCATTTTGATCGGGACTTGCGTAGGCTGCTCCAACAGCAATAGCGTGGCAAAAGGGACGGGCGGGGCGGAAGCCAGCGATGCGTATACAGAGGTCCTCGTGCAGCTTGAGGCGGAAAAACCGCTCGAGGCTGTGCTTACATTGCCAAAGACAAGCGGAAAACCGCCGGTGGTCATATTGATCCATGGTTCCGGACCCAGTGACAAGGACGAGACCATCGGTGAGAACAAGCCGTTTGCGGATATTGCGCACGGCCTTGCGCAGAGGGGGATCGCCTCATTCCGTTTTGATAAAAGGACATATGCATATCCGGACGACGCGGCGGATTACGCAACGGTGCAGGGCGAGGTGCTACATGATGCCGCAGCGGCGGTCCAGCAGATGAAAAATAACAAGAGTGTGGGCAATGTCTATGTGCTGGGGCACAGCATGGGCGGTATGCTTGCGCCAACTATCGCGGCGGAGAGCGCCGGCGACGTGACGGGAATCATCATGCTTGCGGGTACGCCCAGGAGCCTTGTGGACCTGATGTATGACCAGAATATGGAATTGATCGAATCGCTGAAGCTGCTGCCGGATCAGGCGCAGGAAATGATTGACGAGGTGAACGCGCAGCTTAATCCGCTCCGGACGCTTGGTGAAAATGATACGGGCGATTATCTGGGAGCACCGGCATCGTACTGGGCAAGCCTGAACGCGATAGATACCGCGGCAGTGGCGGAGGGGCTGGACATCCCCATGCTGGTCATGCAGGGGACGGACGACTTCCAGGTCAGTGTAGAAAATGATTTTAATGCGTGGAAGGAACTGCTTGAGGGCCGTGAGGGCGTAAGCTTTAAGCTGTATGACGGGCTGAACCACCTGTTTATGCCCACAAGCGGCAAGCGCGACGCGACGGAATACGACACGGCGTCGGTGGTCGACCCGCAGGTCATAGAGGATATTGCCACATTTATCAAGGAAAACGAACAGGGAACGCAGGAAAACACCTGAACCATAACCATAACATGCAGGAAAGCCGGCTGAGACCGGCTTTTTTTGAAGGTATTTTGGAGAGGAGACCACAATGAAGGCTTTGGTAAAAACAGCAAAAGGGGAAGGACATATCACAGTGGCCGATTTGCCCAAAGCGCAGATTGCGCAGGACGACTGGGTGCTGCTGCACCGTATACCGGAAGGCATGGGTTACGATATTGCTGCGCTTGCCGAGCCCATGGCGATTGTCGTGCACCAGGTGACGGAACGCTGCGGCATTGGTTGCCAGGATTTTGTGGTGATTACGGGCGCGGGGCCCATCGGCATCATGGCGGCATTTATGGCAAAGGCCTGTGTCGCAGGCAAAGTGATTTTATCGGGGCTGGGTGCGTGCGAACAGGTGCGCTTTCCGGCGGCATTGGCGCTGGGGGCGGATATGGTAGTGAATGTGGAAACGCAGGATATACATACCGTTGTGATGGACATGACGAATGGAAACGGTGCGGACGTCGTGCTGGAGACCAGCGGATCGCCCGCGGCCATCGGGCAGGCGATGGATCTGCTTAAAAAGTGCGGCAGGCTGTGCGCGATCGGCATGCCGGGCAACCGGGACATACCCGTGCCATGGCAGAAGGCGGTGCTAAAGTCGCTGGATATCATCTGCTGCATGAGTTCCAGCTGGTCGTCGTGGGACAGGGCGCTTGCCCTGATGCAGTCGACAGACAAAGACCTCGGCAGGTTGATCACCCACAGGGAGAAGCTGGACAACTGGGAATGGCTGTTCCGTGAGCTGGAGGCGGAGCGGGGGATCAAAGGGCTCTTTTTGCCGCAGGAATAGTGCAAAAACGGTTTTGTGCCCGGTCATAACGTGTATAGTAGTACCGTAATACTATTCCCAAATAAAAACATCAGATGTTTTTAAATGGAATTGGTATAAGGAGGGCCGGAAAAATGGTGAAAAAACAGTGGAAAGAACCTGCGCGTGAGCGGGACTACGACGCGCAAAAAGTTGAAAATACGCTGGAGCGGGATAAAATCAGGCAGGAGACGCGGGAAGACGAGGAGCGTGAGCAGCAGAGAGAGGATGAGGAAGAGCATTGAATCTGAGGCGAGGACAAGAGCCTAGAACAAAAGTGGGTGGTCTCTTAAGAATCACCTGCCTTTTAAAGGGAATTCTTAAAACCGTAGGTTTTAAGTCGGCGAAGCCGAAACCAATA
>DHOD01000088.1:11472-23541 GCA_002407725.1 Christensenella sp. UBA5399
CGCCGAAGGCGAAACCAATAAAATCCGCCGGACGCTGTGAGCATGAGGTGAGCCAACCAATGGTGCAGCGAGCCCATGACGAATGTGTGCGAAGCTGCACATTGACCCCAAAGGAATTCCAGTTAGTTATGTAAGTCGTCCCCAAAACATCGCATATATTTTTACCAGACGTTATTTTTTTAACAGTCTGAAACGCACGGAAATAATCCCGTGCGTTTTTTGGTCCTTCGATGTATGAACATCAATCGTATTTGACCTGGGGATCGTCGTCTGCAAGCCATAGCCCTTTGTATTTGTAGAGATAAACCTCTTTGTCGTCGTCGCCGATATAGACCGCATAGCAATCCCTGTCGGCGCCCTGAAACCATTTCCAGCCGAAATGCTTGGAGAAAAACACGGGGTAAGTCCGCCCGTCCGGGTACGAGACCGATTCGATAAACAAATGACCTTCTTCTACAGAACCTGTAATGATGACGCCGCTGACCATAACCTGATACCTCCGTTGTATTTGATGGCACCATTGTATCCGTTGCGGCGTTTGCCGTTTTCCGCCAAAGTTTCAGCAATAAAGCTATGTTTTGCTGTTGTGAAACGAATGCTTTTATATTATAATAGAACTTACGTATTTTTACAGACAACGATGTGAGGAGGCCTTTTTTGAAGATCGTAAATACTGCATCCGGCAAAAAGGAAGAATTTGCGCCGGTGACGGAAAATAAAGCCAATATATATGTCTGCGGCCCAACGGTGTATAACTACTTCCACATAGGCAACGCGCGGCCGTTTATCATATTCGATACGCTCAGGCGTTACTTGGAGTTTCGCGGGTATGACGTTACGTACGTACAAAACTTTACGGATGTGGACGACAAAATGATTCGCGAAGCGGCGCAGGAAGGCATCACGGTGCAGCAACTGGGAGAGCGCTTCATTGCCGAATACTTCAAGGACGCGGATGCGCTGCACATCCGGAAGGCGGATGCGCACCCCAAGGCAACGGAGCACATAGACGACATCATTGCGCTGGTGCAAAAGCTGATTGCAGGCGGCCATGCGTACGAGGCCGATGGCGACGTGTACTTTGATGTGGAATCGTACCCCGGCTACGGCAAACTCTCCGGCCAGGATTTGTCCGAGCTGGAAATGGGCGCGCGGGTGGACGTCAATGACAAAAAGAAAAACCCGATGGATTTTGCGCTGTGGAAGGCAAAAAAGCCCGGCGAAATTGCATGGGACAGCCCGTGGGGCGAGGGCAGGCCGGGCTGGCACATCGAGTGTTCGGCTATGAGCATGAAATACCTGGGCGATACGGTCGACATACACGGCGGCGGCCAGGACCTCAAATTTCCCCATCATGAAAATGAGATTGCGCAAAGCGAGGCGGCGACAGGCAAGCCGTTTGTAAAGTACTGGATGCACAACGGGTACATCAACATTGATAACAAAAAGATGTCCAAGTCGGAGGGCAATTTTTTTACGGTACGGGATATATTGAAGGATTTTGACGGCACGGTCATCCGGCTGTTTATGCTGGATTCGCACTATGCCAGCCCCATCAATTTTTCGCGGGATCTGCTAAGCCAGTCGGAGAAGGCATACGAACGCATTAAAAATGCCAGGGAAAACCTGCTTTATGTTGCGGAGCATCCCAAAAACCAGGACATCGATATTTCCGGCGCAATGCATGCGCTTGACGAAGGGTTTAACGCCAGCATGGACGACGACCTGAACACGGCAGGGGCAATCGGCGTAATATTTGATTATGTCAAGGCGGTCAACACGCTGTTTGCGGATGGCGGCCCGGCGCCTAAAGCCAAAGCGGCGCTGACGGCGCTGGATGACAGGCTGGATGTGCTGGGGCTGTTGCCACAAGGCGACGACGGCGGGATCCCGGCCGACGTTGCGCGGCTCGCAGCCGAGCGCGATGCGGCACGGCAAAACAAGGATTGGGCGGAGTCCGACAGGCTGCGTGACCTGATACAGGGGATGGGATATGAAATCAAGGACACAAAAGACGGAGCGAAAATAAGCAAATTATAGGGGGACTATAGGCGATGGGTACAGGCATGGAATTTATGTTGATATTCAACATATTTATTGCGGCATATCTGCTGTATTATGCCATCAAGGGCGATGGCAAGGTTTACGAAAACGATTATCCCAAGGCAATGCAGGAGGAGCACAGGAGAATGCTCCGGATGTTTTGCTGGATTGCCGGCGCGGGCATGCTGGTGCTCTCCATACTGGAGTTTATGAACGGCTTTGGGTCGGTGTTCACAATTGTAAGCATTGCGTTTGTACTGGGGTGCATCGTGGTGTATTTTGTGTTTTTCCGCATCAAGTTCAAGGAATTCCTGAAAAAGGATAAGCCGGCGAAAAAGAGCAAATGATGCGTGTCTTGTGCTGTGTATAGGTATGGTAATTGCAAGAAATTGGTGCAATTGTATATTATCTGTGAATAATATATCTTACGATCTTGAAAAAAATTGCATGTAGTATATAATTATTATTGGAACGGTAATAATTATTGAAGAGGTGTAGGAACATTAAGATTATAGATATTACAAGAGATTTAAACGAGAACATAAAAATATATGAAGGAGACCCGCCTTTCACGCTGGAGAAGTTTTATTCGGTGGAGAACAACGGGTTTGCAATTGCGCACCTTTCAATGGGTACGCACAGCGGGACACATATTGATGCGCCCAGCCATGTGATTCCCGAAGGCAGAGGTGTGAAGGAAATTCCGCTTTCCGACCTGGTGGGCGAATGCATCGTGGTGGACAGGAACAGCATGAAAGTCCCCGCGGGCATCAAGCGTGTGATTGTAAAAGGCGGCGAGGAAAAAAACGGCAGGATTACCGAGAGCCAGGCAAGAAAGCTGGTGGATGCGGGGGTGCGCCTTGTAGGCACCGACAGCCTGTCGCTTGGCAGCGACGAGGTGCACAAGATATTGCTGGGCGAAGGGTGTGCTATATTGGAATATCTGGATTTAAAGAAAGCTGAAACGGGCATTTATATGCTTTGCGCAATGCCGCTCAAAATTGCGGCGGATGGCTCGCCGGTCAGGGCCTGCCTGATACAGGGCGTCTGCGAATGAAGGAAACGACAAGGGGTAGGAAGGCAGTATCGGGCGTAACCGCTTGCGTCGGCGCAGTGTTGCTGGTGCTGGCGGCGGCGGTGGCGTGTATCGAGGGCGTGGCGTTTGACCGGGGGTTTTATACAAGGGAGTATACCAAGCTGGATACGGCGGCTTATGTCGGCGTGGACAGCGGGACGTTGTGGGAAGCAAGCGAAACGCTGCTCGATTATCTGGAGGGCGGCAGGGAAACGCTGGACATGCCCGCGGTGATAGACGGCAGCGAGCAGGAGTATTATAACGAGCGCGAAAAGCAGCATATGGTGGATGTCGCGGTGCTGAACCAGAACGCCGTCCGTTTTATGGTTTTTGGATTTGTGGCAGGCGCGGTGTTGATTGCAGTTTCTTATATGGTCATCCGAAAAGCGTACATCGTGTGCAAGTGCGCTTTTTTCAGTATTATTGGCGTGCTTTGCGGGTTTGGGGCGATCGCCGTCTGGGCGGCAGCCGACTTTAACTCGTTCTGGATCAATTTTCACCATGTGTTTTTCAGCAACGACCTGTGGGTACTGGACCCGGCGACATCCCGTATGATCAGGATGTTCGAGCAGTCGTTCTTTTTTGATATGGTGTCGCTGATTCTGGTGCTGTTCATATCGATTGTGGTGGCGTCGCTGCTGGCGACAGGGATCGCGTACAAAAAGCTGGAAAGAAGAAACGTGTGAGATGAATATTTTGGCAGTGGAAACATCGTGTGACGAAACAGCGGCCGCCGTCGTACAGGACGGGCGGCTTGTGCTGTCTGACGAGGTGTTTTCGCAGATCGATATACACAGGGAGTACGGCGGCGTGGTACCGGAGATCGCGTCGCGCAGCCATATTGAAAAGCTGCCGCTGGTTGTGCCTGCCGCAGCGGAGGCCGCGGGTGGAAGGGACAACATTGATGCGGTGGCCGTGACGTACGGGCCGGGGCTGGTGGGCGCGCTGCTCACGGGTGTTTCATACGCAAAGGCGCTTGCTTATGCGTGGAAAAAGCCGCTGGTGCCCGTCAACCACATTGCGGGGCATATTT
Source organism: Christensenella sp. UBA5399 (assembly GCA_002407725.1). Classification (GTDB taxonomy): domain Bacteria; phylum Bacillota; class Clostridia; order Christensenellales; family Christensenellaceae; genus UBA5399. The sequence continues at coordinate 15,624 of DHOD01000088.1, forward strand.
GCTCGAATTACATATCGCACCCTGGCCTGGAGCCGCCTTTCCTTTGCCTGGTCATATCGGGCGGGCATACGCAGATTGTCCAGGTGCGGGGCTATGACGATTATGTTACCATAGGGCAGACACGGGATGACGCGGCAGGGGAGGCGATCGACAAGGTGGCGCGCGTGTTGGGATTGGAATACCCCGGTGGGCCGAACCTGCAAAAGTACGCCATGCAGGGCGATCCTGAAAAATACCAATTGCCCAGGGCGTTTCGGGGCGAGACGCATCTGGATTTCTCATTCAGCGGGCTGAAGACGGCCGTGATCAACATGCTGCACAGGTTTGGGCAAACGGGCGAGCCGTACAAGGGCGAGGATGTGGCGGCGTCGTTTTTGAAGACGGTGGCGGATACTTTGGCTGCCAACTGCTTTGAGGCGCTTGGGTGCAGCGGCGGGCGTAAGCTTGCGGTGGCGGGCGGCGTCAGCGCCAATGCACAGATACGCGCGGCAATACTGGACAGGGCGGAGCGGGAAGATGTGCAGGTGTATTTTCCCAAATCGGAATATTGCACCGACAACGCGGCAATGATTGCTTCGGCGGGGTTTTACGCCCACCAGGCGGGAAAGACCGCGGGAATGGATTTGAATGCCCGGCCGGTGGAAGAACTGGGGGAAGTGCGATGCTGATTGACCAGAGCGAAGCGGTCAGCCAGGAAAAAGCGGCGCAGATGCCGCCGCTGGTACTGGCGTATATCGGCGACAGCGTTTATGATATGTACGTGCGGACGCAGCTTGTGCTAAACCATGCGGGCGGGGCGGGGATGCTCCACAGCATGAGCACCGGTATTGTCAACGCACGGGCGCAGGCGGCGCTTGCGCGGCAGGTGGAAGACGGATTGACAGACCGGGAAAAGGATGTGTTCAGGCGGGGCAGGAACGCAAAGAGCGCGACGACGCCCAAAAACATGAGTGTGGCGGATTACCGGTATGCGACGGCGATAGAAGCGGTGGTGGGGTATTTGTACCTCACAGGGCAGGACGAGCGCCTGGCGGCGCTTTTGGCGGGGGCGGCGGATGCCGTACGGGAGTAAGAGTATGGAAAACAGTGAGTATATTATTGGCAGAAACAGCGTGAGGGAGGCAATCAGGGCGGGAGAGCAGATCGACCGGCTGCTGGTGGTGCAGGGCGTGACAGACGGAAGCATCAAGGAGATACTGATGCTCGCGCGCACGGCCAAGATTGTTGTAAAAGAGATATCGCGCTATAAAATGGACGAGATGTGCGCCGGTATGGGGCACGAGGGCAAAACGGGCAACCATCAGGGAATAGCGGCCCAGGTGCCCGCATTCAAATACAGCGAACTGGAAGACGTTTTTCAATTGGCGGAATATCGCGGTGAAGAACCGTTTATCATTATACTGGACAGTGTGCAGGACCCGCAGAACCTGGGGGCGATCATACGCAGCGCGGAGGTGATGGGGGCGCATGGCGTCATCATCGGCAAGCGCAGGGCGGCGTCGCTGACCCCGGCGGCATATAAGGTGTCGTGCGGGGCTGCGCAGTATATCCCGGTGGTCAAGGTAACAAACATCAACCAGACCATCGAGGAGCTGAAGAAGCGGAACATATGGGCGGTTGCGGCGGATATGGACGGCATGCCGCTTTCCACAACCAACCTGCGGGGGGCGGCGGCGCTGGTGATCGGCGGCGAAGGCACCGGGGTTTCGCACCACACAAAAGAACTGTGCGACCTGGTTGTCAAAATAGAGATGAGCGGCAAGACGGGGTCGCTGAACGCGGCGTGTGCGGCCAGCGTGGTGATGTACGAAAAAAGGAGGCAGGACCTTACATAAATGTGTGACGAGACGGCAAACAACGACAGTCTTGATATGCAGCAGGGGCGCCGCCACCTTCCGTATGAAGAGATGGCGGACGAGGATATTGTGGAGGCTGCGGCAGTGGACGCGGAAGCAACCGAGTTTCTGCTGAAAAAATATAAGAATTTTGTGCGGGCGAAGGCGCGTCCGTATTTTTTAATTGGCGCCGATAAAGAGGACATTGTGCAGGAAGGCATGATTGGGCTCTACAAGGCGATCCGGGATTTCCGAAAGGATAAGAACGCGTCTTTTCGGGCCTTTGCGGAGCTTTGCATCACCCGGCAGATTATCAGCGCGATCAAAACGGCGACCCGGCAGAAGCATAGGCCACTCAATTCGTACGTTTCGCTTTCGCGGCCGGTGTACGATGAGGAATCGGAACGTACGCTTGTCGATATACTGGAGGGGGTGGTGATGTCCAACCCCGAGGATATTTTTATTGACAAGGAAGAGTTTGCGATCATTGAAGGGGAGATATCCAGCACGCTTTCCGCATTGGAGAAAAAGGTGCTGGCGCTGTATCTCAGGGGGAAATCGTATGTGCAGATTGCGCAGGTGCTGGGCCGGAGCGAGAAGTCGATCGACAACGCGTTGCAGCGGGCGAAGGGTAAAATCGATAAATTTCTGAAGGTGAAAGACAGCTGATTTTGTAACAAAACGATTGGAAAAAATTCACAAAGTGGCGTATATATAGTATAATGGAACAAAATATAAGGCGTTTGCGTATACTATATATGGAGGTTATATGAGCGAAAAAATATCCCAGGCAGTGATCCGGCGGCTTCCCCGTTATTACCGGTATCTTGAAGAGGTGGAGGCCAAAGGCGTCGACAAGATATCCTCGTCCCGGATGAGTACGGAAATGGGCCTGAACGCATCGCAGATCAGGCGCGACCTCAATTGTTTTGGGGGGTTCGGGCAGCAGGGGTACGGATACAGCGTGGGGAAGCTGAAAAAAGAGATGGCTCATATACTCGGCCTGGACAAGCGTTACAAGGTGATTATCATTGGCGCGGGGCGGATAGGGCATGCGTTGCTTGGCTACAAGGGATTTATGTTGGAAGGCTTTGACGTAACAGATATTTTTGACGCCGACAAGGGAAAGATTGGCACGGATATTGAAGGTAAAAAGGTGCTGGATATAAACGGGCTGGACAGATATTTGCAGGAAAATGCAATTGACCTGGCAATGATCTGTACGCCAAAGGAGCATGCGCAAAGCATTGCGGACAGGTTGGTCAGCCTGGGGATCCGCGGCATATGGAATTTTGCGCCGACCGATGTTGACGTGCGGCGCGGCGTGGCTGTAGAAAACGTGCACCTGTCGGACAGCCTGTATGTGCTGGCATACAAACTCAATCAGTAGGGAGAGACCGTATGACAATCCATGAGATCAAGACATACAAGAGAAATGCGCTGATCAATGTCACTGCCGAAGTGCGGGAAGCTGTGCGGAAAAGCGGTGTTGAAGAAGGAACAGTGACGGTGTACTGCCCGCATACCACAGCGGGGTTCACGATCAATGAAAATGCCGACCCCGATGTATGTACCGATCTGCTGGCGGCATTGGAAGCACTGGTACCGAAGGTGAATTTCCGCCATATGGAAGGCAATTCCGACGCGCACCTCAAGGCGTCGCTGATGGGGGCGTCCGTCACAGTGCCGGTAAAGGATGGCGAGCCGGTGCTCGGTATTTGGCAGGGGATTTATTTTTGTGAATTTGACGGACCGAGAAACAGGAAGTTTTATGTTTCGGTAAACGGGAGATAGTCGTTTGAATATGAGGTAATCTGGGGTATAATAGTTAAGAATATGACTGGGCAGAGGTAAGGAAATGAGAAATTTAAACGATTTAAACGCGGAACAGGAAGATCGGCAGACGCACGCACCGGACGAAAACGGCGGCGATAGCGACGGCTTGATCATGGAAGAAGAACCGAAGAAAAAGCGCGGCGCGCCCAAGGCGGTGATTGCGGTTGTGGTTGTTGCCCTTGTGGCGGTGGGCGGCTGGTTTGGGTATTCGTACCTGACGGGCAATGTAGACCGTGTGGCGCTTGGCGCGGACGAGGGCGCGTATTTTGATGATGACGGCAAGATATTTGCCGGCGTCAGCGTAATGGAAATCGACCTTTCGGGCATGACGGCGCAGGAGGCAACGGATGCGGTAGGCGCTGCGGCGCAGCAGAAGCTGGATGCGCTGGCGGTAAGCTATACGGTGGAAGGCCAGGAATACGCGCTGAACAGCGAAGATATGGGCGCGGTGATGGATACGGAACCGGCAATTGCGCAGGCGGTGGCCTATGGCCGCGAAGGTAATTTTTTCCAGCGGCTGGACGCGGTTGAACTGGCGGCGCAAAGCGGATACGATATCCCGGTCGACGTGGTGTTCAGCGAGCAAAGCGTGCACGATACGATTATGGCGAACCCCGACCTGGAGGCGCTTGCCCCGGTGGACGCGCAGGTTGTGATGAATAAAGTCAGCGACGAGGACAAAAAAATAACTGACATGGAAATTGATTTTATTGACGGGACAGCCGGTAAGCAGGTCAATGAAGAGAAGCTGATAGAGGATATTTATGCGACCATGATGGACGGCAGCTTTGCTACGGTAGAGGCGGAAATGGAGACGGTGGAGCCGGAAACCACAAAGGAAGATTTGGCGCAGCTTTACACGGAAATAGGTGTTTTCTCCACAAGCTACTCGAGCTCGGCCGACGGCAGGCGCTATAACATCTGGAAGATGGGCGATATTATCAATGGCGTCAAAATTGAGCCGGGTGCGGAATGGTCCATCAACGAGGAAGCGGGCCCGCGTACCTATTCGCTTGGCTGGAAGGGCGCGCCGGGCATCAACAACGGCGAGTATAAGGAAGAGGCCGGCGGCGGGATTTGCCAGGTTTCGTCCACCCTGTACAATGCGATACTGCGCGCGGAGGTCGAGATTGTGGACAGGTCGCACCACTCGTGGCCATTGGATTACGTGGATGGCGGACTGGATGCGACAATCTCCACAGGCGCACCGGATTTTGTGATACGCAACAACTACGATGTTCCCATCTATATCATTGCGCGGTGCGACGGCGAAGGCGACCGTACCATCGAGGTGGCGATTTATGGGCCGCCGCATGCGGACGGTCTGACAAGGGACTTTTCTTCGGAGTTGATCAGCACATTTGGCGGCGGTGGGCCAATCACAGTTGCGGATCCGTCATTGCCGGCGGGGGCAACCGCGACAATTATAAAAGAACACATGGGCAAAAAGTTCAATGTGTACAAGCACTTGATCGATGAGAACGGCAAAGAGGTCAGCAAGGAATTGGCGTATGTGGATACCTATTCCTATAAGCCCGCCAAGGTGCGGGTGGGAACGGGCGCTGCTGCGGCACCCGTATGGGAAGACCCCGGCGTTGCGGCCCCACCTGTAGATCCGGCTCCTGCACCTGTAGACCCGGCACCTGCGCCTGTAGACCCGGCACCTGCGCCTGTAGACCCGGCCCCGGCGCCTGTAGACCCGGCCCCGGCTGCGTAGCGTATCAATCACAGAATGTTACATAAATCGTAATAAAAGAACGGGCCGGAAAGCCCGTTCTTTTTATGTAAAAATCATTCGGTTCGCAGGCGCTGTTTTGCATGGAAAAATAAAGAAGTGAACTTTTTAAAAACTTTGTGCGTTTTTACTGGAACAAAAAGATATAGACCCGAGTCCTATATTATGTAAATAAAATTTTAAAAATTAAATGAGTTATTTACATCGGGATATTAATATTATATCATGGAATAGAATGAGATAAATATAGCTGAATAGCGCGAGGAGAGAAGATTTTTAAATGAGAAGGTACGGAGCCGGGAATCGCAGGATCAACAGGGGAAGGTTTGGACTGGTTATAGGCGTAGCCGCCGCGGCAGTGGTGGTTATTGTTTTGTGTGTCATATTTTTAGGGGGGGCCAAGCTGCCCGAGGAAGAAGGACAAGAGGAGCAGGCATCCGTAGAGATGATGACGGGCGTGTTTGAGCCGGGCATCAGCGTGGGCGGCGTCAACGTATCGGGGCTGACCATTGAGGAAGGCAAAGCTGCCGTACTGCAGGGCATCAGTACAATGCTCAATGAAGAAAAAATAGAATTTACAGTGACTTCCCCCGCCAAGCATATGGGGCAGGAACCGGTTGAGGTTGACGATCCGGATACTGGCGATGAGGGCGAATCGGCTAGTGATAATGGAGACGAGACGGGCGAGGAAAGCGGCGGAACCGAAGAAGGGGCCGAAGGCGAGAGTGGTGCGGAAAATCAAAATGATGGGACGCAGCCGCAAAGCTATGCATTTACGCTGGAACAACTGGGCGTGACGATTAACCCGGATCCCGCGTTGATTGAAGCGATGAATTACAGCGACCAGATACAGGAAGAGCGGCTGAACCCGCAGGAGCCGCAGGAAGACGGTGCGGCGCTTACAACGCAGACGCTCTCGACGGAGGCGGATAAGGATTTTCCGCTGGGCGAAAAGGAAGTTGACGCGCAGGCTATAGAGGATATGGTCAACGAACTGGCCGAAATCTCGGGTTGGGATGTTGCGCCCACAACTTCGAACTTCAAAGTGGAGAAGCATGCGGATGAGGACAGCATGACCACCTGGGGCGAACTTGTCGAAACAGACCCGGTGGATGGATACAGGATCAAAACGGAAGATATTATCAGTACGATACTGGAACAGGTTGAAACGGGCGAATACGCGCCATTTGACGCGCCCGGCGAAGTGGTCAAGGCGGACGATACCACGGCGGAAAAAAAGACGTATGTAAAAATGGCATCCGCGTCCACATCTTTTGCGGGCAATGCACCGGAAGGGCGCAGGTGGAATATATTTAAGATCAGCGACAGCTTGAACGGCGTGGTGCTCTGGCCGGGCGAGATGTTTTCGGTCAACGACCATGTAGGGCCAAGGAATGCCGAAAACGGATGGAAAGAGGCCAACGGGATAGAGGATGGCAATTTGACGCCGCAGTACGGCGGTGGTATTTGCCAGGTTTCCACAACGCTTTACAACGCGTGCCTGAAGGCGGAGATGCAAATCGACAGCAGGGTTCCGCACTCCATTGCGGCCGCATATGTAAAAAAAGGCCTGGATGCGACGATTTCGACCGGTGGGCCGGATTTCAAGTTCACCAATACGCTGGACGACCCGATGTACATCATCATCAAGTGCGACGGCAGCAACAAAGAAATAACGGCGGAACTTTGGGGCACATGGGACAGGGATTATTATCTGACGCTGGATACAGAGATGATATCAGACCCCGCCGAGGTTGCGCCTTTGCCCGAATATGTTGCGGGCAGCGGCGATCCTTACGAGCTGACAGAGATCAGGCGCGGCAGGCGTTATGAGCAGTGGCAGGTGTACGCAAACAAATATGACAAGGAAACCGATGCGTTGATTGAGGAGAAGATCCCTGTCACGACATCGACGTATAACAGGATTGTGCCCAAGTATCAAGTGGGCAGCGCAATGGGTGTGCCCGCCGCAGGGACGCCTATCGAGCAGGTGCAGGCGTTGAGAGACCAGGCGATTGCCGCGGCGGCAGTGCCTGTCGATCCGCCGCCAGTGGAGGTGGTAGACCCCAATGTGGTGGTAGACCCCAACCAGGCGGATCCTAACCAGCCGGTGGTAGACCCCAACCAACCGGTAGTGGACCCTAATGCGGTGCCGCCGGCAGCATAAAAAGCGGGGCGCAGAACTGAAATGACCGATTCAAAATTGCACAGGGCGCATGCCTTGTGCAATTTTTTGCTCCCGAAAGGGACGTAACATTTGGCGCGTCTTAAAAAACAGGTATTCGGGCTGTTTTTGAAGTTGTTTCGTTATATAAAGCAAAAACAGCAATCTATTTGTTGACAAATAAATGTCTAGCTTTTAAAATAGGGAAATAGGCATTCATATTGATAATATGGAGATATTATAAAGAACCGTTGTAGGAGGAAGGTAAAGTAAATGTCAAAAGCAAAATTTGAAAGAAATAAGCCCCACGTAAACGTAGGGACGATCGGTCATGTGGACCATGGAAAA
>DHOD01000056.1 GCA_002407725.1 Christensenella sp. UBA5399
TGACATCTAACCTGACCACTTGACTATCAAATACTGCCATTATGGACTTCTTTCCGCGAAGCAATATTTTCATGTTTTTCGCTCAATGAGTTTTGTACCCATGTGTGCTAAGACCCTTGATATATAAGGGTTTTCAGCTCGCTTAATCTTTTACCCTTGACATCAAGACAACAGTCTCAACGTGGCTCGAGGTGCCGCTTGACCCAATCCCCGTGTGGCTGGAGATCATAACATTTATTGCGGTGCTGATTGCGGTCGGCTCGGCCAACCTGCAAATTGTGCGGCAGAGCATGGAAGCTGCGTCGGGTGATGCGTACAGCACGCAGTCGCTGTTTATCAAAATGAGCGGTACGTTGCAGGGGATGTTTTTTAGCTTCACCATCAAGTCGTGCATTTTCCCCGCTATACTCGGTTTCCTGGTGTGCGTATTTACGCAGTATGTGCCCGAAGGCTGGAAGATCGTGTTTATGATCTATAGCTATTGGTGGGCGTTTGCGGTGCTGGATATGGCGCTGCAATGCAATATGCTGCGCTACCAAAATGTGCCGTACAATCAATTGAAAAAGAAAAAGGCTGCCATGATGGGCCTTGTGGAAGGAAGGCTGCTCGCGGTGCCGGTGTTTGGATTGTACCTGATCTGGTACTTTGACTGGTGGCCGATGAAGACCTGGGTGATTGTGCTGTATGCAATCTATATGGCCGGTTGGTTGATTATCACAATCTTCAACGCCCGGCGCGACCCGGCGGAGTTTTGATAGGGAAAAGGATTGGCAATGTCGGATAAGGATAGCACCATTCGCGATGTGGAAATATCGCAGGATGGAAAAAATACAGGCATGATGCATGCAGAATCCGGCGGGGAGGCGTTCCCTGCCGGATTCGATATAAGGAGGGGCGGCTACCTGCTGGATCTTTATTATGTGGATTCGGATGCAATTGAAGGCGGCATGGGGCGCGTGTTCAAGGTGCGCCACGAAGGCTGGGGCGTGGAACTTGCCCTGAAGCAGCCACATGCGAATCTGTTTGAGACAAAAGATCAGAAGCAGATGTTTGTCCATGAATGCGAGGCGTGGATTGGCCTGGGGCTGCACCCACATATCGTGTCGTGCTACTATGTGCGTGAGATTGGCGGGGTACCGTCTGTCTTCTCGGAATGGATGGACGGCGGCAGCCTGAAAGACTGGATTGCGGACGGCAGGCTGTATGCGGGAGATGAGGCCGCGCAGCTTACGCGCATATTGGATATCGCGATCCAATACGTGCGTGGCCTGTGTTATGCGCACGAAAACACATTGATCCATCAGGATGTCAAACCGGACAACCTGATGCTGACGGCCGGCGGCACGGCAAAGGTTGCGGACTTCGGCATCGCGCAGGCGCGCGTAGCGGCAATGACGGGGGAACAGAATGTTGCGGAAGGCGGCACGATATTGTCGGCGGGCGGGGGTTATACGCCCGCGTATTGCTCGCCGGAGCAGATGAACAGGACAAATCTGACGCGCAGGACGGATATTTGGAGCTGGGCGGTGACGGTGCTGGAGATGCTGCTGGGAGAGCGGCTTTGGCAAAATGGCGTGGTGGCGGGTAGGGGTTGCGCGGATTATCTGCAAGAGGCGCGGCTGGCCGTGCCGGATACGCTGAAAAAACTGTTGCTGCGCTGCTTTGAAGAAGATGAAACGCAGCGCCCGCATGATTTTACGGAGATAGAAGCGGCGCTGCTGTATATATACCGCGAGGTTGCGGGCGGGCCGTATGGGCGCGCGCAGCCCAAGGCCGCGGCAGATACGGCGGACAGCCTGAATAACCGTGCGTTGAGCCTGGTCGATATTGGAAAAGGATATAAAGCAGGGCAGAAGTGGAATGAGGCGCTGGCGGCGGATAAGGAGAACCTGAACGCAAAATTCAACCGTTCCGTCTACTATTGGCGCGGCGGGTTTAAGGACGACGACGAAATACTGGATACCATCAAAATATACTACGACAACGCGCCGGATAACGAGGATTGTATTTGGGCGTACGCAAATTTTTGCCTGGAGCGGTGCGATTACGAGACGGCGGCAGAACTGGCTGCACGCCTGAAGAATAGCGGCACGTATGCGATGGAAGCCCAGCGGGTATGGTCATTTGCGAGAGTGCGCCAGGGGGCCGGTATGCTGGACCTGCAGCTGCAACTGGAGGAACAGATCTGCTTTAGCAGTGATGGAAAAGTATTGCTGGCGGCGTCGGGTGCGGGCATCAGGCGGTTTGAGGACGGGCAGCTTAGGAAGAGTTCCCCGTGGAAGGCGACTTTCTGTGTTTCAGCCCAGCGGGAAAATACGTACTGACCAACACAAACGGTATGCTGGCAGTGTGGGATACGGAAACAGGGCAAAAAACGGCAGCAGCGGCGTTGGATGGCGAGTCCGTGATGCATGCCCACATGTTTTCACCTGACGAAAAAGAAGTATGGGTATGCTATGGAGCTGGAGCAGATTGTTTTGTGAAAAAATGGGATGCAGCAACAGGCGCACAGATATTATGTGTGCCCGTGCCGGAAGCGGAGGTAAAAGCGGTTCGATTTGCCCCGGACGGCAGCCGTGTTGCATTGGCAGGGGGCGAAGAGGTCTACATGTACGGTCTTCCTGCAGGTGTGCGGGAAGACGCCTTCCCGGTAGCGGGTGTGACGGATATCCACTTCAGCCCGGACGGCGGGTATCTGGTGCTCAATCCCGAGGAGGATAAGCGATTCTACCTGCTGGATTTGAAAAAAAAGAAGCAATTTGGACACGAAAAATATGTGCGGGCCGCGTGGACAAAGAAGCTGGAGCTTTTATGCTTTGACACGACAGGGCGGTATGCGTTTCTGACAAGCAGGTTCACTGCGGTAAAGGCGCATATCAAGTTGTGGGATATGATTTCCGGCAAGTGCGTGTACACATGGGAGGGGCGTGAAGTGGGCATAGTGCCGGCATCGATTGCAGTGCATCCATGCGGCGCGTACGCGTTGGCATTGTACAGCGATGGAAAGCTGGTGCGCCTGCCCATACCGCTTGATGCGGGCGATACGCCGCACGAAGTGTGGCTGCTGAGCAGGGTGGTCAGCACAGAGCGCCAGTTTGCCCTGGAGCGGGAATTTGATGAATGGGCCGGTTTGATTGAGGATGCGATTGACCGGCGCGATATATTTGCGGCGCTGCAATGGTACGAAACGTTGCGGCGGATACCGCCGCTGGGAAAGCGGCGGGAGAACAGGCGGCTTGACCTGAACGCTGCAATCGGCCGGTATTGCCGGGCGAAAACAATATGGGGATTTTATGAGGATTGGAAGCTGGAACCATCGCTTGATGTCAAAAATGTGGGGTATAGCCGGGACGGCGGAATGCTTAGCGATGGCACAAGCCTGCGTGACGCGGTGACGGGGAATGTGGTGCGCCGGTTGGAGCAGCCGCCGGAGGCGCTTGCGGATACGCGGGTCAATGAGCTGCAGTTCAGCCGGGATAGCAAATTGATTTTTTGCGCGCTCAACAGTACGCAATATCGGGGACAGGGGGCAGTGGGTGTGTGGAACGCGGAAACGGGCGCTTTCCTGTACACATTGGACGACCCTTGCGAATACATATTGAATATGGACCTGAGCCGGGATGGCAGCTATTTGATCAGCGCCCACGAAAATTCCGTGGCCATATGGGACATACATGGGCGCAGGTTGATGCATGAGTTGAAACCTGAAGAAGGGCGCAATTGGCTGAGCCGCGGAGCGTATTTTGGGGCGGAAGCGGGCACAGTGCTGGTCGTGTCCACATTTCAATTGTTACAGGTGGAGATGTCGTCCGGGGAAACAGTGCGGCACCTGGGCAATGAATTTAGCTCGTTTTTTATCAGCCATGACCACAGGCGTGCTTTGGGGAGCATGTTTTTCCGTAAAGAGGAGGAATGGCGGCAGGTGGTGGTAGATCTTGACCGGTGGGAGGTAGGCGTGTCGTTGGAGAAAGCGAATGATGCCTCTGTGAGTGCGGCGGATTTCAGCCCGGACGGCAGGTTTGTCATGGTGAACCACGGCGACGGCAAGGCGCGGTGTTATGACACAGGAACGGGAGAAATATTGTACACATTGCAATATAACGGATGGGATGTGCGGTTTGACCCAAGGGGGGACAGGGTGGCCGCGCGCGCGCTTTTTCTGCCGGAGAAGGGCCGCCAGAACAAGGGCGCGTTGCAGGTGTTCAGGATTGAATACGAATATGAATTTCCCGGGTGGACGGAGTGGGACGAGGGCGCGCGCCAATATCTGGAAAATTTCCTTGCGCTCCATGCCGTTTGGACGGATAATGAACTGAAGGCATTGATTGACGAATTACAGGCGTGCGGCTATGGCTTTATTGCCCCGGAAGACGTGGAAAAAAAGCTGGCGGAGCTGCGGGAATCTTTATAGTGACAAGGAGAGAAGACGATGAATTTGAGCACGGGTATGCGCTATGTGATGGTGCGCGCCGAAGCGGAGGCGTTTGCGCTGCATCAAAGGGAGATTACGCCCGACCACATCTTTTTGGGGATATTGAAGGTGGCCGAGATGGACGCCGAGCAAATATCGCCGACATCCTCGCACAAGCGGGATACGGATGAGGATATCGCAAACGTCAACCGTATGCTAAAAGAAAAAGGCGTGCGGGAGACAAGTGCGGCGAGAAACCTGATGCGCAAGGTGCTGCGTGGCGGAAGCCCTGAGGAACACGGGCTGGAAACGCTGCTTGGCGTTGCGGCCAAATGTGCGGAAATTCGCGGGAGCGCGTATGTGATGATTGCCGATGTGCTTGCGGTGTTTTTGGAAAAACCGACGGACGCGATGCGCAATGTGCTGGAAGTCGATGCGAAAAAGCCGGAGGCGGCGCCGGAAGAGCCGCCACAGGAGCCGGAGCAGCCGCAGGGCCGTGAATTCCTGCCGGAGCTGACTGCGCGCATCGGCAAGATGCGCACAACGTTGCTTTCCAGGGTGCATGGGCAGGACCACGCGATACATTCGTTTGCGGAGGGGATGTTTTCTGCCGAGGTGTTGGCGCAGGCAGATGAGAAGCGCAAGCGCCCGCGGGCGATCTTTGTGTTTGCGGGGCCGCCCGGCGTGGGCAAGACGTTTCTTGCCGAGCAGGCTGCAGAGGCGCTGGACATCCCGTTTAAGCGTTTTGATATGAGCGGCTATGCTGATCACCAGGCGCACATCAACATGATCGGATTCGCGCCCAGCTACAAGGATGCAAAGGAAGGCGTGCTGACCGGGTTTGTCAAGGAAAACCCGCACAGCATACTGTTGTTTGACGAGATAGAAAAGGCGCACCTGAACACCATTCACCTGTTTCTGCAAATACTGGATGCAGGCATGCTGCATGACGATTTTAAGGATCAGGACGTCTTTTTTAAGGATACGATCATCATATTC
>DHOD01000028.1 GCA_002407725.1 Christensenella sp. UBA5399
GCAGTACGGCGAACGGCGTCCCATACATGACGCTTGTCCACATGGAGTTGAGCAAAAGGGAGCAAATTGTCTGTATCCCAATTGTAGACAGCGTAATTTTCAGATAACCGTTGACCTTTTTATAGAACAACACCCCCGCAAGTATGCCGTAGAGCGCCATAGTGACCGAATATCCGGGGAAATACGCACCCACCGCACGGTTGGCGACGATATACGACAGAAAATCCGTCAAAAACCCCACGCCCGCGCCCCAGGCAGGGCCCAGTATGCTGCCCGCCACCATCACAATGGCCGGCGCCAGCGAAATCCGGATCGATTCCGTGATCTGGATGCGCAAAAAGCTTCCCAGCACGACGCCTATGGCAATAAACATAGCGCCGTACACCAAATACCTCGTTTTGTTCGACAAATAAAAACACCTTCCTTTCTTTTTTTGAGAGCATGGAAAAATGCATAGCTCCGCAAAAGAAAACAAGGGGCATTCTCTCCGCAAGCAGCGGATGCAGCTCTGCACCGCGAACTGTGTTTCAGGCTGATGACCGGCCTGAGGGTTCTTCGTTGCAGGGCGACATCCCATCCCTGCACACTTGACGCGCAAAACCTACTCTGCATATTCATCCACAACCATTCTATCACCTGCCCCGCCCGTTGGCAATATGGGAGGATGCACTTTTGACTGGAAATTGTTATAATGGTCTTTAGATCAAGGTCTAATCACAGGAGGATACGGATGGATTTTTCATTTTTGATTCCGGGGCGCTTTATGGTGCAGCGCGGCGCAGCGGACAGCATCGGCGCCATTGTAAAGCTATACATGGGCAGGGTTTGTATATTCCGTTACGGGGAGAGCTTCTTCCAGTCGGGCACATACGACCGGCTGAAGCGGTCGCTGGACGGTGCGGGCCTGCAGCACTTTGTGTTTGAACATGTCAAAGGCGAGCCCTCGCCACAGGTGATAAACGACGCGGCGCAGTTTATGCGCGAACACAATTGCGACGGCGCGCTTGCTGTGGGCGGCGGCAGCGTGATCGACGCGGCAAAGGCCGCCTGCGCGCTTGCGCCCAACGGCCATGATATCATGGATTATATAGAAGGCTTTAACCCCCAGCCGTTTGCACACAAGCCGTTGCCGGTGGTCGCAATGCCGACAACAGCGGGAACGGGCAGCGAATGCACCAAGAATTCGGTGATCACACAAAAGGGATCGTTCAAAAACAGCGTGCGCGACGACAGTATGCTCCCCGCTGTTTCCATTGTGGACGCCGGGCTGATGCTGACCGTGCCACAGGGTGTGACGGCAACGGCGGGCGCGGATTGCATATGCCAGCTTGTGGAGAGCTATGTCTCTAAATTTGCCAGTCCTGTGACCGATGCGCTGGCGCTGCACTTTACTACGCGGGCATTTGGCGCGCTGAAAAAGGCCTACGACCATGGCGGCGACGCGGACGCACGCGAGGAGATGGGGCTTTGCGCAAGTGCGGGCGGCATGGCGATGGCCAACGCGGGCCTGGGCGCGGCGCATGGGCTCGCAGCGGGCTTTGGCGCGCTGACGCCGCTCGAGCACGGGTTGATCTGCGGGGTGACGCTGCCGCATGTCATGCGCTTCAATATCGCAAATGGCATACTGAAATACGCCGATATCGCACGCGCCGCAACCGGTACGCATTATGCAAACGACCGCGAAGCCGCGATGGACGCGGTGCACCTGGTGGAAGATGTCAATGATTATATCGGCATCCCCCGCAACTTCAAGGATGCCGGCATCAACCCGGACGACGCGCAAAAAATTGCCAGGGCCTCCATGGGCTCCAGTATGTCCAAAAACCCTGTGGAAGTCACGCTGGCAGACTGCGAAGCATTGGTCGCCGGACTTTTGTAAACAGGCACATTGCAAAAAACGTGCGTGGCGGTTATACTGCAAATATGGAAAAGGCGCCAAAAGTTTTGGTTTTTATTCCTGCCTACAACGAGCAGGACAGCATAGAAGCAGTCGTAACGGGGCTTGTGGAAAAATGCCCCGCTTACGATTATGTCGTCATCAACGACGGTTCCACCGACCGCACGCAGGAAATCTGCGAGCAGGCCGGCTTCCCCATTATATCGTTGCCGATCAACCTGGGGCTCGACGGCGTGTTCCAGACGGGGATGGCATACGCATATGGCAAAGGATATGACATCGCGGTGCCGTTTGACGGCGACGGCCAACACAATGCCGAATACCTGCCCGTCATGGTCGAGACGCTTGGGCAGGGATACGATGTTGTCGTCGGCTCGCGTTTTTTGAACAAAAAAAAGAGCGGCGGGGCCCGCGCCGCGGGCAGCGCGTTGATCAGTTTCTTCTTCCGGCTGACGACAGGGCAGGCTTTTACCGACCCGACGTCCGGCATGCGCATGGTGACGCGGCCCATTATGCGGCAGATCGTGGCCGACCCCAATTGCGGGGCGGAGCCGGACACATGGGCGTATTTTGTCAAAAACGGCGCGCGGCTGAAGGAAGTGCAGGTGGAGATGAACGAGCGCAGCGGTGGTAAAAGCTATTTTACATTTGGCCGGTCCGTGTTTTTTATGCTCAGGATGTGCATTTCCATCGTATTTATACAATTTTTCAGGAAGGATGGTAGCACCGCAAAATGAACATGGAACTGAGAATTGTATTAATTATTATTTCCGCTTTGGTGCTGATTTATGTGCTCAGGAAAATCCGTTCGGCCAAGCTGAACATTATAGATTCCATATTTTGGATCGTTGTGGCCATACTGCTGATCCTGCTTGCCGTATTTCCGGGGATATCGTCGTTTTTCGCGGCGCTGCTCGGCATACAAACGCCGCTCAACTTTATACTGATACTGATGATCGCCATATTGCTGCTCAAGGTGTTCCTGATGTCCATCCAGATATCGCACCAAAACGAGCGGATCAAAAAACTCGCCCAGCGCATCGCGATAGACGAGTTTGAAAACAAATCTGATAAATAAAGTATTTTTCCTTATGAAAAACGCATTGCTTTATCTGGGGCGCAAAAAAACTGCCGTCGGCATGGGCAATCAGCGCTTGGCGGGGTGTGTCAGCTGCTCACAGGCTTTGCGGCAACAAGCGGCAACGGTATATTCTTCCCGCTGCTGTATTTGTCCGCACATATATTTGGCATATCCGCACAAACCCCTTTAAACATGACATCTAAATGTGATATAATATCATTTGTGCAAAATTTAACATTTTGTTGATAGCAGCGTCAGTAAAAAGGTTGATCAAAACGTTTATTGACGGAGCATGCGGCATACATTCATCCACATGAAATGAAACTGCCGCAAAGTATATATTTTTAGAAGGAGGCACTCCATGCAATACTCGAAAGAAGTAGAAGAAATGGTATGCGTAAAAAAAGGCCCACATCATGGCCCTGCGCCCATACCGGAAGAGGGCAAATGGGTTAAATCCAAAGAAATCAAGGACATCTGCGGCCTGACACACGGCGTCGGCTGGTGCGCACCCCAGCAGGGCGCGTGCAAGCTTACGCTTAACGTAAAGGACGGCATCATTGAGGAAGCCCTGATCGAGACAATCGGTTGCTCGGGCATGACCCACTCCGCCGCCATGGCCAGCGAGGCCATTGTAGGCAAAACGCTGCTTGAGGCGCTCAACACAGACCTTGTGTGCGATGCGATCAACACGGCGATGCGCGAGCTGTTTTTGCAGATCGTGTACGGGCGGACGCAGACGGCGTTCTCCGAGGGCGGGCTGCCCATTGGCGCGGGACTCGAGGACCTGGGCAAAGGCCTTTGCTCGCAGGTGGGCACCATCTTCTCCACCAACGCAAAGGGCACACGTTACCTCAACCTGGCCGAGGGATACATAATGGAGCTTGGCCTTGACGCGGACGACGAGATTATCGGCTACAAATTTGTGCGTTTTGGCAAGATGATGGAAGCCATCAGGGCAGGGGTCGACGCCAACAAGGCGTATACAGACAACATCGGCACATACGGCCGGTTCGACGACGCGGTCAAGTATATCGACCCGCGCAATGAATAGGAGGTGTGCATAATGGTTACATTTGAAAGTTATGAAAGAAGAATCCCACAGATAGAAAAGTGCATGAAAGAGTACGGCTTTAAATCGCTGGAAGACGTGAAGCAGTACACGGTCGACAAGGGCCTTGACGTGGAAAGCATTGTCCTTGGCATACAGCCCATTGCGTTTGATAATGCCGTTTGGGCGTATACACTGGGCGCGGCCATCGCACTGAAAAAAGATTGCAAAAAAGCCAGCGAAGCGGCGGAAGCCATTGGCATAGGCCTGCAGGCATTCTGCATTCCCGGTAGCGTGGCGGAGCAGCGCCTGGTGGGCCTGGGACACGGAAACCTGGCGGCTATGCTGCTGGAAGAGCATACAAAGTGTTTCTGCTTCCTCGCGGGGCATGAATCGTTTGCAGCGGCGGAAGGCGCGATCGGCATTGCCAAAACAGCCAACAAAGTTCGCAAGGACCCGTTGCAGGTCATACTGAACGGCCTTGGCAAGGACGCGGCGCAGATCATTTCGCGCGTCAACGGCTTTACGTATGTGGAAACAGAGTATAATTACGGAACGGGCGACCTCAATATTGTGTTTGAAAAAGCATATTCGGACGGCGACAGGGCTAAGGTACGCTGCTACGGCGTGGACGACGTATCGGAAGGCGTTGCCGTCATGCAGCGCGAGCAGGTGGACGTATCCATCACAGGCAACTCCACCAACCCCACACGCTTCCAGCACCCCGTTGCGGGCACATACAAAAAATGGGCGATCGAAAACGGCAAAAAGTACTTTTCTGTCGCTTCGGGCGGCGGCACGGGCCGCACGCTGCACCCCGACAACATGGCTGCGGGCCCTGCGTCCTACGGCATGACCGACACAATGGGCCGTATGCACGGCGACGCGCAGTTTGCGGGTTCGTCCTCTGTGCCGGCGCACGTAGAGATGATGGGCCTGATCGGCATGGGCAACAACCCGATGGTGGGCGCATCCGTTGCGGTTGCGGTTGCGGTAGAGCAGGCGCAGTGCTAAAGCCGCACAATCACATAATGCCAGTCTGACCCTTGGATATGGATAGAAATATCCAAGGATTAGCCTGGTGCAAAACCTAAATTGCGAGAATCTGAATGAAATATTGAGAGTAGTTCTTTCAAAACTCAAAGGTTATTCTCTGGGGTCAATGTATCACTGCGTGATAATCGTATTGCCTCCGGCGGCCAAGAAC
>DHOD01000071.1:0-143 GCA_002407725.1 Christensenella sp. UBA5399
CGGTACGCGGCGCGCCGCGTACCGCTGGGGAACCAGCCACCATCGGCGCGGTGGAGCTGGGCGCGTCACTTGTGGTCACCACCACGGCAGACGACGGCCGGGGCAGCCTGCGCCGCGCCATCGAAACGGCGAACAGTATGGGC
>DHOD01000071.1:360-2741 GCA_002407725.1 Christensenella sp. UBA5399
CCCCGCAATTGACGGCATGCCCATCACGCTCGCGACAAACCTGCCCAACATCACCGCGGATGTTACCCTGCGCGGCAACGACGCGGACAAAACCATCGTGCTCGCCCACGTGGACTACTACCATTTGCTCGTCTCAAACGACGTCAACGCGCGGTTTGAGGGCATCACCTTCCAGGGCCCGGAGATGCTCCAGCATCAGGGTGGCTGGAGTGGCAGCGTACGTGGCAACACAGGCAGTGTCATGACATTTGAATCGTGTGTGGTCAAGGGTGCGGGCGTAGGCTATTACAACGGCGGCGGCGTGGATACTGCGGGCACGCTGTTCATGACGGACTGCGAAATCAGCGGCAACCGCTCGCAGTTCGGCGACGGCGGCGGCATCGCTGCGGAAGTGCTGACGCTGATAGGCTGCACCGTCAGCCGCAACCAGGGCGGCAGCCAGGGCGGCGGCATTGCGGCGCGCACCTCCGCCACATTGATCAACTGCACAGTCACAGGCAACGTCTCGCGCGACCCAAACAGCGCAGGCGGCGTGGGATCGGGCGACACGCTCATTATGCACGGCACCATTGTGTCCGGCAACTACCTGAACGACGCCGGACAAACGCAAGCGGAAACGGCTGTCTCCGGCGCGGTGTACAACGGCACGGGCGCGGTCGAGGACGCGCTTGGCACGCACAACATCATCGGTATCCCCGGCAACAAAACCCTCGCGGACCTGAAAACCATTATGGATGCCGAAGCGGCGGACCTGAATGGGCAATCCTACGTCATGGGCAAGCTGCAAAATAACGGCAGCCCCACACAGACCGTCATGCTTGCAGTGGGCAGCCCGGCTTTGGACGAAATCCCCATTGCTGCTTATAATGGCTTTTTTACCACTCTCACTGCCCCCGGCCCCACGACCGACCGCGCGGCTTTGCCCGCCCCGACGCATCCAACGCCAATTTTGTTGATATCGGCGCGGTGGAAGCGCAGCGGATTACCGGTATTGCCATCACCCCGCCCCCTTCCCGGCTGGATATCGGGCAGGCGTACACCTTAACGTACGCCACAACGCCCGCATCCCCCGACGCATGGGACGGCGTGGCCACATGGTCGTCCAGCAACCCGTCCGTGCTGGCGGTAGACCCACAGACAGGCGCGCTCACGCCCCTGAAGACGGGCACTGCCACCATCACAATTACTACATCCGGCGGCCTGACAAGCAACGTCACCATCCAGGTGGCCCGGCTGGTCACGGCCATCGCCATCGACCAGAGCCCCCTTACGCTCACACTGTATAAAGCGGCGGGCACACAGGCACTGGCCAACGGCGGGATCGTCACATTCACGGCCACCGTCACCCCAGCGGGCTATTCCACCACAAAGCCTGTTACGTGGCAAAGTAGCGACCCGGCAGTTGCCACGGTCAGCAGCAGCGGCGTGATCACGGCGGTTGCAGCAGGCGAAACGGATATCACGGCCTCCATTGTGGACGAATACGACAGCAACAAAGTGCACACTTCCGCGCCCATACGCGTCACCGTGCAAGAGGTCACCGACCCGATCCCCGTCACGGGCATCACGCTCAATGTGCAAAATGCCAGCGTCGCCGTGGGCGGCACGGTGCAGCTTACGCCTGCAATTTCCCCCGCGAACGCCACCAACAGGAGCGTTACATGGCAAAGCGCCGACCCGTCCATCGCCACGGTGGATGGGGGCGGCCTTGTTACAGGCGTAAAGGAAGGCAAAGTAACCATAACCGTCACTACGGTAGACGGCGCTTTCGCCGCCTCCTGCGAAGTTACAGTCACCCCGATTGCCGTACCAGCAGTCGTTCCAGGCACAACCACAGGCCCCCCTGCGGCAAATACGGGCGACGATACCAACCTTGTGCTGTGGCTGATTGTCGCCTTAGCGGCAGGCGGCGTGATTTTCGTGTTTTACAGAAAACGCTATCTTACAAAATAGTGAACTGGTTTATGCGGCAGGGCGGTATTCCACTTGAATACCGCCCTTTCATTTCCACAACCGGGCCCTTCGTCCCTTTTCTTTCTAAACAAAAATCATTTGTGCGCATACAAATACGTTCGGTTTATTATTGCTTTTAAAATGCGGCGTGCGTGTGGGAATGGGGATGTCATGGGACAAGTTTTATGCCGGCTCCATGCGCAAACACACTTTGCCAGCGGCAAAGCACCCAAAAAAGGTTGGAGATTCTTAGAGAAAGGCCGCTCTTTTGAATGGCAGAGGCCTGGCATCAGCCTACTGTTTTGCCCTCAAGTTCCAGGTAAGCGCGTATGTCCTTCATCAATTCATGAAAATCCTGCGGAATCAAAGATTGCATGCCGTCGGAAAGCGCATTGGCCGGATCGTTATGCACCTCGATCATGATGTCT
>DHOD01000071.1:2911-3880 GCA_002407725.1 Christensenella sp. UBA5399
GACCTCAATCATGATGCCGTCCGCACCGGCCGCCACAGCGGCTTTTGCCAGAGGCGCCACCAGCCAGGACAGGCCCGCGGCGTGGCTGGGGTCGGCAATCACCGGCAAATGCGTCAGCCTTTTGAGCACTGGGATCGCCGATACGTCAAATGTGTTTCTTGTAAATGTCTCGAAGGTACGGATCCCCCGCTCGCAGAGAATAATGTTTTCATTGCCTTCGGACATAATGTATTCAGCGCTCATCAGCCACTCTTCTATTGTGTTTGCCAACCCGCGTTTCAACAAGATCGGTTGTTTCAGCTTACCCAACTCCTTAAGCAATCGGAAGTTTTGCATGTTGCGCGCGCCCACCTGTATGATGTCCACATCCTCAAAAAACGGTATATCGGAAATATCCATGATTTCAGTGACAACCGGCAATTGAAATTTTTCTTTCCCTGCGGAAAGCAGCCTGATCCCCTCCTGCTGCAGCCCCTGAAAAGCATATGGCGAGGTTCGCGGTTTAAACGCCCCCCCGCGCAAAAAATTGGCGCCGCTGCCCTTAATTTGCTCACTGATCTCCAAAATCTGCTCCGGCGTCTCTACAGAGCAGGGGCCCGCGATGACGGCAAAGTGCCCACCGCCTATTTGTTGACCACCTACCGTAATCACCGTGTCGTCTTCATGAAATTTCCTGTTTGCTTTTTTATACGGTTCCGTTACCCTGCGCACATCTTCTACAATGTCGATGGCCTTGATAGAATTAATGTCAATAGAAGAAGTATCCCCAATCAACCCGATAATTGTCGTGTCTTCGCCCGCACTGAGATGGGTGCGAAAGTTCTTTTGCTCCAGCTTATGAACCAGTTGGTCAATTTGGTCGGGACGGATGTTTTTCTTGAGAATCACAATCATTTTCTTCTACCTCGAAACGCATTTTTTAGAGCCAATTAACTTGGTGTCGGCTATGGCAGGTTCGAGCAAAATCAG
>DHOD01000071.1:4064-6803 GCA_002407725.1 Christensenella sp. UBA5399
GTTTTAGGCAAGGCGCGAAAGCGCAGGCATATCGGCATATACGACAAGCTTTTGCAACGCAGCATGGAGCTGATTTGGCCGAAGATGACTACCTATGCTAAGTTAATTTGCTCTATCCATAGTATAAAACAAAGAATGCGCTTTGCCTAGACCCGGATATATGCGGAATGCTTTGCGATTAAGTATATTGCTCCTTGTAAACGCAATAATCGAGGAACTATCCATCCATTTATCTGTCAAAAACGTGCCATACAAAAAACCGCCATTCATTTTAGAATGACGGCTTTTCATATTGCAACACCCTTTTAAGTCAATCCCTTTTAGAAATCAAAATCATCCACATTATCAGCGGTAATTTCAACAAATCCGGTATATACATGTTTTAAGTCCGGATCTACCCGGACGGGGCCCACGCCCTCCAATTCCGTCAGTGTGGCAATATCCGTCCCTTTGCCCATCTCATTTAACACGCTCACCGCCGCATAACCCAGCTTGGAAGGATCCCAGACAATAAACTTTTTCACAATGCCGGATTTTACATAATCCCGCATCAGGCTGGGCAGGCCAAATCCTGTCAGCGCAATTTGATCAGGTTCTATCAACCCCTTATCAATCGCTTCCTGGATTGCTTCACCCGCAGCCGGCGACTCCGCTCCCGCAAAAGATACGATCCCGGCAAGGTCGGGATGAGAAGAGATGGAGTTCTGCGCATTTTCAAATGCTTTGGATTGCTCTTCATTGCTTGCCAGAACGTCCACTACTTCAATATCCGGGTAGTTCTCCGCCAGGTAGGCTTTTCCCGCATCCACTTTCACGATTTGGTTCTGTGCGCCAAATTGTGATATCATAAATACGATTTTCCCTGCCCCGCCAATCTCTTGCGCCATTTGCTCTACATATGCCTCAGCCAGGTTGACATCGTCTTCCGCCACAACATACCAGCTGCGCGTGGAATCAAATGCATCCGAATCCCAGGTGATGACGTCAATCCCCGCTTCCTGCGCCTTTTCAATTACCGGAACCACCGCGTTCGCATCATTGGATGCAATCGCCATGCCATCCACCCCCGCAACAATCATATCGTTAATCATGCTGATTTGTTTTGCGGAGTCGGCATCGTTGCCCGCGTTGAATATCACATCGACCCCCAGTTCTTCCCCGGCCTGTAATGCGCCTTTTTCAGAGGCGCTCCAATATGCCGGTCCAAGCTGTTTAGGGTTAATAAAATATGTGGGCGCTTCCCCGTCTGCTGCCGCCGGCTCCGCCTCTGCAGGGGCAGCCTCCGCCGGGGCCGGTTCAGCCGCCGCCGGAGCTGGTTCAGCTGCCGCAGGGGCCGCGTCGCCTGCGGGCGCGGGTGTTTCCGTCTGGGCCGTGCAGCCGATCAGGCACACGAGCACCAGTCCTATTACCAAACAAATACCTATCAATTTTTTCATTTACTTTTACCATCCTTTTAATTTTTTATTCTGACACATGCCGTTGCCGACCCACCGCAACAATGATCAGTATCCCCAGAATCACAATCTGATACAGCGATGGAACGCCCATCAGGTTCAATCCGTTGCGCAGTACTCTAATCACCATCACGCCGAGAATTGTGCCAATCATGTTTCCTTTACCGCCAAAGATATCTGTTCCTCCCAGCAAAACCGCCGCCAACACATCCAGCTCCATATTGTATCCCATGTTGGCTTCCGCGCTTGCAAGGCGCGATACCATAAACACACTGGCCAAAGATGCGATAAAGGAATTGACCAGATACGTTTTAAACCGAAAGCTCGCAACATTGATACCCGTATAGCGCATCGCACCATCGTTGTTTCCCATCCCGTAAGCATACCTGCCAATCCATGTATGCCTGAGCAGAAAATAGCCTCCGAAAAACATCAATGCCAGTACAATGACATTGAACGGAACGGGGCCTATCGTCCCCTGTCCCAGAAAAAAGAATTCTTTGGGGAACCCGCTAACAGGTCTTCCCTCTGTCAGCGCAAAGATCATCCCTCTCAAAAAGATCATGGTGCCAAGTGATACAAAGATAGGCATGTTGTTCAGCTTTGCAATCAATACGCCGTTCAAGCATCCGCACAACAGCCCAACACCTAGCACAATCAGCACACAAAGCCAGATATTGAGGCCCGCATTAAACGTCAGTCCCAGCACCGCGCCGGAAATGCCTACCACCGAACCGACCGAAAGGTCCATTCCCCCGGAAATCAATACAAAGGTCATACCGATTGAGATCATTCCAATCTCTGTGACCTGTGTCAAAACATTTACTCCGTTGGCTGGGGTCAGAAACACTCCCGATTGTGTTGTGAAAAAGACGATTATTCCGATCAGTATCGCTACCAGGATGAAGTTGTCCGACTTTAAAAAGCTCCGTTCCATTTTTATGGCTTTTGCTTTATCCATCAAACCATGCTCCTTTCCTGCAGTTTCATTTTGCGATAATTTCCGTAAGTATTTACCAGAACCGCAATAATGATCATAATTCCCGTCAGCGCTTCGATCCAATACTCTGAAATGCCCTCGGTCAGTACCAGTGCGTTTTTGACCATACTGAGGAAGATTGCGCCAATCATCGTGCCAACCACCGTTCCCGATCCACCATATATGCTCGTGCCGCCAATCAGCACCGCCGCCAGTACATCATTGGGCAATGTGGTTCCCGTGCTGGATGCCTGCACACTACCTACCTTGGATGCATAAATCGTTGTGGCGTGCCCCCCAATCCTT
>DHOD01000096.1:0-3210 GCA_002407725.1 Christensenella sp. UBA5399
TTGCACTTGCTATTGTAATTTGGCATTAAGGGGCTGGCCCCTTAAGTCGGCGAAGCCGAAACTAATCAATTACGCCGTAGGCTCCTTGACCCAAAAGGAATACCTGTTAGTTATGCAAATGATCTTTTGAATCTTGCATGTGATTTTGGTAGACATCACTTTTTAGACATTCAAAAAACGCCCAATCCTTCATGGACCAGGCGTTTTTAAGCTAATTAACGGGGAAGTGAGAAGTTTTTTATACGCCCTCGATCTCCTGGGGAAGTTCCACATGGACATCGCCCTGTTTGGGTGCCACAACGATGGATGAATACTTGTCGTCCTCGGCAACGGGCACCCAGTGCCCCTTGCGCGCCGCCACGTTGATCATGGTGCGGGGGGGGATGCGTACCATTTGCATGGTGTCCATCAGTACGCCGTCCTGGTCGTCCAGGTCGACAAAAAACATCAACGCCGTACCACTCATAAAGTAGAATATTTCGGCATCCTCATGGTACTCCAGCTTCTGGTACTTTGGCGTGTGGTGCCAGCCCTCCAGCAGCCCGCAATAGATTTCGTTTGACTGGAATTTGGTGCCGAGCGGCCAGGCGGCCCACTCAAAATGGTCGAGCTTTTCAATATCCTGTACGTCATCGGTGAAGAACACTTCCACGCCCTCGATTTTTACGTCCTTTAAATCCTGAATTTTGATTTGTATCATATCCTATGGTCTCGCTTTCCTAATCTTTTAAAAAGTTGATTTTGTTGTAGCGGCAGTACAGATCCAGCGCCTCTGCAATTTCGGCATACACAAGCGCGTAGTGGTGGCTGCCAAGGTTCTGCGCAAAGCTGTCCATATCGCCATCCAGCACCATATCGGTGAAGGCATACTGCGCCGCGCCGTATTCGGCCACTTCGCCAATCTCGCCGACTGCCTGACCCGACGCCGTGTGGATGGTAAAGCCGCCGTCAATGTCCTTAAGGATCCGGGCGACGGTCAGCCCACCGGCCATCAGCCAGTTTTTGTTGGTGATGTAATCGCCAAATGTCGCGCCCAGGCCGACGGCGTCCGCCACCGGGAGCTGGCAGGTGATTTTGCCGTCCACGCACATGCCCGCAGGCGCAAAACCGCATGCCCCCCACAGCACTTTATTTTCCTTCAATTCGTGGGTATCGGCGTAAGTGGTGATGCCGCCGTCCGACAGGTAATGAAGCAGCAGTTGTGTGAGCGTCAGCGGGATGTCCGCCTCGCAGGAGGCGACCAGCTCGTTGCCGATCACCGAAAGGGGGATACAGGGCGTCAGGCCGTATTCCTGGCTGAATGCAAAGTGGCACTTGATGGTCAGGGCCTGCGCGTTGTATTCGTCCGTATAGTCCTTGAGCGCAGTGTACATCCTGGCGACCGGCTCCAGCTTGCCGTCGATCGTGCCTTCCGTCATCTTGTTGATTTTATCCGCGTTGGCTTTGTAGATGTCGGACCCGGTATCGATTGCTTCCATTTTCCGTATCAGGCTGTAGGAGTCAAGCTCGATCATGTCGGGGCCAAACACACGCCGCATTTTTGTCAGGTCCATATCGCCAAGCGTCATGCCGCCGAACTGGTACCCGAAGCAGAGTATCCGCGCGGTCTCCATCAACGACATGGCGCGCGCCACATTCGCGACTTTTTTGAGCTTCGCGAGAATGAACTTGTCCTCGCCGTGGTCGGGTGAGTAATAGATATATTCGTGGTTGACGCCGTATTCACGCAATGTGCCCTTTGTGACGCCCGCGCCCGCGGAAGAGCCCAGGTTGGTGCGCTGGTTGCCCAACATAAAGTTGCTGAAGCCCCACACGACAATCGGTTTGCCAAAGAACGGCTTGGCGGCGCGTACCATGGTGACGGGCTCAAACCATGTGGGCACAAGCAGTATGGTGAAGTCGTAGGCGGCGATGTTGTACTTGCCCGCGACCAGGTCGGCATCCTTGTCGTACGTGACGGCCTCGGTCAGCGTCAGGTCGATGCCCGCGCTTTTGGTAAAGGCGACGGCGCTGTCAATCAACGGGTCGACCATGTCGTCGGGGTATCCCTCGCGGAATTTACCCGGTATTACCAATGCTTTTGGTGATCTCAACATAATTTAAGCTCCTTTAATCAGATTTTGCATGTACGCGGCCGCCTCGGGCAGTGTCTTTTGGGCGTCGCCGGTCAGGCTGCACTCCAGGCTCATGTACCCGGTGAAGCCTACATCCTTCAGCGCGCGCACAATGCTCGCCCAGTCGGTGTGGCCGTATCCGGGCATCAGCCGGTTGTTGTCGCCCAGGTGGACATATTTGGTGTAGCTGCCCGCGTCACGGATTTTTGCGGCGATGTCCGCCTCCTCAATCGACAGGTGGAACATATCCAAAAGAATGCCTGCGTTTGGGTCGTTCATTTTGTCCAAAACCTCCAGGCAGTCGTCCACATTGTTGAGGAAGGGCGCCTCGTAGCGGTTGATCGGCTCGAGCAGTACATATGCGTCCGAACCGCGGACCGCCTCGCACATTTCTTTGTACATTTCGATAAAGTCCGCTTCCTGCTGCTCGTTCATGTGGGCGTACGGGTTGAACAGCGGCAGCGGGTCTTGCGGGCCGTACAGGTATTCCAGCTCGGTGATGGCCCCGCCAATCTCGGCGCATACTTCGGCAGCCTTGCGGTATATCGCCCTGGACTTTGTCCGCAAGTCGATGTCGTCCGTCATCAGATAGCCGTACAGCGACCCGCCAAAGCAGAATTCGCATGGCTTGATGCCGGTGGTGGACTGCAGCTCCAATATTTCCTTTTTCAGCCCGTCGTTCCAGTCATCGTAATCTAAGAAAATCCCCATGCCGTCGAATCCCCATTTTTTGAGGTTGTGGGCCTTCTCTGTCAGGGTGTTTCCCGGAACCATAGAACTTGTGCAAGATAGTTTCATATCCTGGCCTCCTTCTTTTCCAAAAGTCGTTTTTGTTTGTGAGTCAGTTCGAATTTACAACGTTATAAAACAGGTATATCATATTGACAGGCAGTTGTCAACCTTTTGTTTCTGTAAAAGCGTATATATATAGTACGAATTAAGAATACAAAGTCCAAAGTTGTTTTTCTATTGGGCCTGTGACTGCACGCCTTGACAGGGCAGCGGTGTGTTTTTTTACACCTTGACAAAATACAACGTTATAAATTATAATCGGTTTAAGTAATCATGAACGATAATACTAATATCCAATAGAAAA
>DHOD01000096.1:3492-8742 GCA_002407725.1 Christensenella sp. UBA5399
CTTTGGCGGAATTCACCTTGAAAGCGTAATGAACCCCGCGCTTATGCGCGGAATAGGTGAGACTCGAAATCTTTGATTTCGTTAGTCGAAGATATGCAAAGCTAAAAACGTCTACGTTTTTATTGGAGAATAGTATAAGAAAGATGAAGATATGAGTAAAAGTCAGAAAAGTCCGGTTACAATCAAAACAATCGCAAGCGAGATGGGGCTTTCCTTCTCCACCGTGGCAAAGGCGCTGAACGAGGATCCATTGATCAAAGAGGAAACCCGTGCCCGTGTGCAGGAAAAAGCTGCGGAAATGGGCTACTTTCCCAACGTAATGGCGCGGAGCCTGCGCAACAACTCTACAAAAAACATTGCGTTGATATTCAATGATATAGAAAACCCATCGCTGGCGCATATATTCGGCAGGATCACAAAAGAGATGGGGGGGCATGGGTATTCCACATTGATCTGTGATTCGCAGTACGATACGGCTGTGGAGGCGCACAACATTTCGACTGTGCTCTCGCGCAAGCCGGAGGCTGTCATCATATCGCCGGTGACATCCGACCCCGCGCGGCTCCGTCTGCTCAAAAACATGGCGGACAGGGTGATTGTGCTGGGCGACACGCTGGATGGGTTTCAAAGCAATTATGTGCATGTAGATTATGTGCTGGGGGGGTACATATCGGCAAAGGAGATGATTGAAAACGGTCACACAAGCAATATGGTCATCACCGAGCCGGAATATTGCCCCACATGCAGGCAGTTTATACAGGGTGTAGAAAAAGCCTACCGGGAATACGGGCTTTCGTTGGACAGGGAGATGATTTATTACTGCCCGCCTTCCATAGAAAACGGGCGTCAATATGTGATGGAGCAATACGGCAAGGGGGGCAGCTTTACAGGTGTCATTACATTGTGTGATGCACTGGCGTACGGTGTGTACAAGGCTGCTGCCATGCTGGGGCTGACAATCCCCAGTGATATCAGCGTGATTGGGTTTGACGATTATGCGCTGTCCAGCTTTGCGATGCCGCCGCTCACAACGGTGTGCCTGCCCACAGAGCGGATTGCGGAGCGCTGCGCGGAAATATTGAATACCAAGTTGAAGGGCGATTCGGAAAGCACGCAGATTTTTTCGATCGAACCGCACCTGGTGCAGCGGAAGTCTATACTTAAGCAATATAAAGAATAACAAATAGCGGAGGAATCTATTATGAGCATTATTGCAATTGACCTGGGTACCACCAACATCAAGGTGATTGCCTACGACAATAAACTGAACCAGTTGTCGGAAAAGTCTTCCAGCGTCCAGTATTTCAAGGATGACAATGTGGTGGAGTTTGATCCGGAGCAGTATTTTGAGATACTGTGCGGACTGATCAAAGATTGCTGCGAGGATTCCTTTGCCGCGCCCCCGTTCGATGTTTCCCAAATTGTGCTTACCGGCCAGGCGGAATCGCTGGTGATCCTGGGGAAGGACGGCAGGCCGGTCCGCAATGCGATATCCTGGCTGGATATGCGCTCGCAAAAGGAATGCGAGGAGTTGCGGGGCGTGTTTGATTCGGACACCAGCTACCATATCACCGGCCAGCCTGAAATCATGCCCACGTGGCCCGTTACCAAAATTCTCTGGATCAAAAAGAACGAGCCGGAAATATTTGCCGCGGTGGATAAATACCTCCTGCTCAAGGATTATATACAGTACCGGCTTTGCGGCATATTCGCAGGCGACCATTCCATCTACAACTTCTCGCATTATTTCAATATAGTGGAAAAGGAATACTGGACGGATATGCTCGATTATGTGGGCATAAAACTTTCCCAATTGCCACCCACGGTGCCGTCGTGCACGGTGCTGGGGCCCGTTACGCCGCAAATTGCGAAAGACCTGGGGCTTGACCCTGCAACAAAGGTGAACGTGGGAACGCTCGACCACTTTGCGGGAATGATCGGCACGGGCAACATTGAGGAAGGAATTATCACGGAATCGACAGGGACGGTGCTGGCGCTGGCGACGATGATCAATACGCCCGCATTCAGCAAGGATATGGTGCAGTTGCATTGCGGCCCGTTTGACGGCACATACGTGTTTTTGCCGGTGTGCGAGAGCGGCGGGATCAGCCTGGAGTGGTTCAAAAATACGTTCACCCCCGACGTGGGGTTTGATGAGATAAACAAACAGTGCGCGCAAAAGGAGCAGCCCGGAAAGTTGCTGTTTATGCCCTATATCGCGGGGACAAACGCGCCCGATTTTAATGCGAATGCATCCGGTGTCTTCTTCGGGTTTAAGGACGGCGCCGACCGGTATGATTTTGCCCTTGCGGTGATGGAAGGGGTAGCGCATATGCTCAACACCAACATCAAATACCTGGTGGAGGCGGGCGTGCATGCGGACAGGATTGTGTCCAATGGCGGCGGCACAAAATCGGCGTTGTGGTGCCAGTTGAAATCGGACATCACGGGGTTCACAATGGCGGTGCCAAGGAACAAGGAAGCCGCATGCCTGGGCGCGGCAATGATCGGCGCGGTATCGGAGAATATTTTTGCGGGTTACGCCGAGGCAGTGGCGCAATGCGTGGAGATTGAGCGGGAATACCGTCCGGCGCTTCATGCGGAATACGCGGTAAAGAGCGAACTTTACGACAAGCTGTACGGCAGCCTGCAGGACGTTTACGCGCTGCATGCGAAGGACGTGCTGTAGCGTTTTAATGAATAATGAATCATTCTGGAGGCTTTTCGCATCGCGAAAAGCCTCTTTTAACTGCGTTTGCGCCTGAAGGAAGATGAAGTATACGCAGCATATTTTTATATGTGGATAACTGCCGGTGAACATAACATGCAAAACGGGTGGATTTTGCGCGCAGAAATGTCGACAGGATGGCTGAGATGTGGTAAAATAGTGAAAGTCTCGAATATGCGCAAAAGTGATTGCCGATGCTGTAAGCAGCGGCAATTGTGCACATAAAAGGAAACCGCGGAAACGGTTTTTTGAATTGGGAACAAAAATCTGTTTCGTGAGCCGGTGTTTCCGGCGAAACGACATGACGTTGGACAGGGAGAATCCCTTTCGCGTGAGTAGAGAAGGGGCCCCCGCGCGAGCCCAGCGAAGCGGGTCGTGTGGGGCAAAGGAGAAGCAACGGAGCGGATGAGGATTTTACGTGGCAACGTGAAATCCGGTCGAGCGCAGTTTGTGCCGACGCGCTGCGTACTATGAGAGAATTCGTAAGAATGACCTCTGTGGAGGATCAAAAATTTGTTTCGTGAGCCGATGTTTCCGGCGAAACGAAATAACATTGAACAGGGAGAGCACACGAGAGGGACGGTGAGTCCCTTTCGTGCGAGCGGCGGTAGCCGCGTACTATGAAGGGAGATACGTACAATGGGCATGACAATGACACAAAAAATATTGGCGGCGCACGCCGGGCTGGAGAGCGTGTATGCGGGGCAGCTGATATCCATACGCCTGGACATGGTGCTGGGCAACGATATCACGTCGCCTGTCGCCATCAAGGAATTCAACAAAACGGGGAGGGAAGTGTTTGACAATTCCAAAATTGCTTTGGTAATGGATCACTTCACGCCCAATAAGGATATCAAAGCTGCGGAGCAGTGCAAGTTTATCAGGGAATTTGCGCGCAAGCACAATATCATCAATTTCTTTGATGTGGGGCAGATGGGCATAGAGCACGCATTGTTGCCAGAGAAAGGCTTGGTGGTACCCGGCGAGGCAGTGATCGGCGCCGATTCGCACACCTGTACATACGGCGCGTTGGGCGCGTTTTCTACAGGCGTGGGCTCGACCGACATGGCGGGCGGCATGGCGACGGGCAAGGTGTGGCTCAAGGTGCCCTCGGCCATCCGGTTCAACCTGATCGGTGAACTGAACAAATACGTCGGCGGCAAGGATGTGATCCTGTATATCATAGGGAAAATTGGTGTGGACGGCGCGCTGTACCGCTCGATGGAATTTGGCGGGCCGGGGCTTGCGTCGCTTTCGATAGACGACAGGCTTTGTATTGCCAACATGGCCATTGAGGCAGGCGGCAAAAACGGCATATTTGAAGTGGACGACCAGACGGTGGAGTATATCCGCCAGCGTACGGAGCGGCCGTTTAAATCGTATGAGCCGGATGAAGATGCCGATTACGAGATGATACTGGATATCGACCTTGACAAGCTGACGCCGCAGGTGGCGTTTCCGCATTTGCCGGAAAACACCAGGCCGATAGAGAGCATAACCGAGGATATCCCGATCGATCAGGTGGTGATAGGCTCCTGCACCAACGGGCGCATCAGCGACCTTCGGGCGGCGACCGATATATTGGTGGGCAAAAAGGTTTCGCCCAATGTGCGTACAATTATTTTTCCCGCGACGCAGCAGATATACCTGCAGGCGATGGAGGAAGGGCTGATCAAGATATTTATAGAATCGGGCTGCGCGGTATCGACGCCGACCTGCGGGCCGTGCCTGGGGGGGCATTGCGGCATACTGGCGGAAGGCGAGCGTTGTGTGGCGACGACCAACAGGAATTTTGTGGGCCGCATGGGGCATGTCAAATCCGAGGTATACCTGGCGGGGCCTGCCGTTGCTGCGGCAAGCGCCATAGCGGGCGCGATCGTTTCGCCCTACGACCTGTAGAAAGAAAGGCGGTTTAAAATAATGGAATCAATTAAAGGCGGAAGAGTTTTTAAATATGGGGATAACGTTGATACGGATGTAATCATACCGGCGCGTTACCTCAACACATCGGACGAAAAAGAGCTGGCCGCACACTGCATGGAGGATATCGACCCCACGTTTATCGACAATGTGAAGGAGGGCGACATCATTGTGGCGGATAAGAATTTTGGCTGCGGGTCATCGCGTGAGCATGCGCCCATTGCCATCAAGGCGGCAGGCGTAAGCTGCGTGATCGCATCCAGTTTTGCGCGGATATTTTACCGCAACGCCATCAACATCGGCCTGCCGATACTGGAATGCGAACAGGCCGCAAAAGAGATTCGGTCCGGCGATATATTGGATGTGGATTTCTCGACCGGTGTGATCACAGATGTGGCGACCGGCAAGGAGTACCGCGCCCAGCCATTTCCTGCGTTTATACAGGATATTGTGGAAAGCGGCGGGTTGATCCCGGCAATCAAAAAGAATAAGCTGTAGGGCTAAAACAATTAATAATGAATAAGGAATAGTGGATAATTTAAGAGGCTTTTCGCAAACTGCGAAAAGCCTCTTTGTCTACTTAGGCCCCACTGAAATACAAT
>DHOD01000101.1:0-417 GCA_002407725.1 Christensenella sp. UBA5399
CATGGCGAATGTGTGCATAGCTGCACCGTAACCCCAAAGGAATACTTCTTTGTGTGCTTGTTTGGAGGTGTGGAACCTTTTCACGCTAAAAGGTTCCATGCTCTTCTTTTGACTCTTTTCTTCAAAGAGAAGAAAAGAGGTTCCAAGATAACGTTCCGTTGACTGCAAACGTTGCCAGACGGACTAACGCTATCATGACCATTTGGATAGCAAAAAACCGCCGTCTCTTTTGCGAAACGGCGGTTGCATGTACCTGCAAATCATACTCCTACTTTATAAATGGCCCCGGCATGGGAAACACCTTTTTCCCAAACGTCCCGTTGACCACGATCGCCGCCGAAAGGTACAGCGCCGTCACGCCTGCCAGCAGCATAAATATTGCCGGGATCATTGAGAACGAGGACGGCATCACCCCCA
>DHOD01000101.1:568-4365 GCA_002407725.1 Christensenella sp. UBA5399
CATCACCCCCAGATCCATCAGCGTGATAAACGGCAGCGCCACATCCAGAAACAGCACGACAAACGTCAGCAGCTTTGTAGACTTGAAGAACGCGGGCGTCCAGAGGATCAGCGCGGTTGTGAGCGCAATCCACACATACCCGTCAATCCGCCCGTCTATCGTGATGCCCTCGTTGGCGGTCCACCATTTGAGCACAAGCAGTATGCCGCTGACCAGCATAAAAAACGCGGAGAAGAACAGAAACGTGTTGCCCCCCGAGATGTTGTTGCTTCGCAGGTCGATAAGCGCAACCACAATTTGCACAACAAAACCGCCCAGCAGCCAGATGCCGGCATATAGGCGGGCCGTTGCATCCACAGAGCCGGAAAGCATCGCGAAAAACGCAAACGCGGCAACGGCAAGCGCCACCAGCCCTGCCGGCGATGGATTGGCCCATTTTACTTCAGTTGAATCAGACATAGATATATACCCCTTCTTAAGTTAGTCAATGAAGAGTATAGCGAAGGAATATATGCGCTGTCAACAACAATATTTGCATTTCTAATGGAAGATAAAAAGCTAACGCCGGAAGCGCGGAAAAAAGCGCGGGTGCGGTATGCGGCGGGCTTGCCGCCGGGATAGGATGATATATGCCAAAAGGCCCGCTGTGACCAGGCCGAGCACCACAAACAAAAAGACAAAAGCGGGGATCACATCTGAAAAGGATGAGGTAAATAAATCCAACAACTGCAAAAAAATCACTTCCTTCATCGTTGTGCTCTATGGATAAACACAAGCGGGGAAGCGAAACCGGAATCAATTTAAAAACAGTTTTTCCCTGGCATCAATTTTCTATCAGGCCCAGCGATGTGGCAATGCGGACGGCGTCGGCACGGTTGACGGCGTTCAGCTTGGTGTAGGTGTTTTGTATGGTCGATTTGACGGTGTTGACGGACAGGCACAAAAAGTCGGCAATCTCTTCGCGCGTCATGCCCTGGGAAAGGTATTGGAGTATTTCTTTTTCGCGCTTGGACAGCTTGGGCTGGTGGGGCCCAGCCGGCATGCTGGACAGGCTGTGGTGGTGCCGGATCATGGAAAGCAGCCTTTTGGAATAACTGGATGATTTGATGCGCAGGTTATCCAGCCAGGTGGCTTCAAAATTGTATGCGGGGTTGCCGTGCGCGACGTCAACCAATGTGCGCATGTATTTGGCAAATTCGATAAAAGGCGTAATGACGCCGTTGGCATATGTCATTTCGTAGGCATGCCACAGGTTTTTGGATGCTGTTTCGTTGTTGCCCATCCTGTGATAGGCGATGGCGCGGGTGATTTTGCTGGTGAGTACCGCAGACCAAAGACCGCGTTTTTTGTAGTGTTCCTCATAGGTGTCCAGCAACGCAATCGCCTCGTGATATCGCTCCTGGATCATCAAAAACTGCGGATGGATCACCTTCTCGTAGCCGGAAAAAATCGGGGCGTGCTCGTCGCCGGGGGGCGAGAGGTCCAGTATCCATGGGGCGATCTTTGTCAGTTCCCCCATGTTGGTGTAAAACCATGCTTCGGTGAGATCGCGTATATAGTAGAGGGAGGGCAGGTTGTGCCGTTCAATGTAATTGCCTATGATGTCGATATTGCTGCGCAGCTCCGAGTAATTTCCCCGCAGCATGGCGATTTTGGCAAGCAGCTGGTATGCGTCCAAAACCAGGTCGTGCTGGCTGTTCTCCTGTGCGCGGTATATGCATTGATACGCCTGCTCGGTCGCGTTTTCCAGGTCGAACCGGTGGTAAAAAGCCTCGGCGGAAAAAAGAAGGTTTAATCCCCGCCCGCCGCCGTTCATCACATGCTCTATATCGGGGGCGGCTTTGTGGAACAGCTGCACCATTTTGTCGAGCGAACCGGGGGTAGCCTTCGGAACCAGAAGCGTATTGGAATTTTCGATCATCAATGTGTTTTTGGACATGATGGCGCTCCCGTGGGGGAGGCATCCGGCGGCTTTTTTATAATAGTCGGCAAAGGAATAGTCCATATTGATCAGGCTGAGCGCCGCAAGGAGAATGTAGACCTCGCCCAGCATGCTTTTGTGTCGCGCCTGTCCCGAGAATTTTTTGGCAAGGGCATGCAGTATGTCGCCGGCCTTGTCAAACTCCAGGCTCTGCAGATACAGGGAGGCCCGGAGGTAATCGACCATAGGGTTCTCTTCCGCAAAGGAAAGGGGGAAAACAGACAATTGCCGCAACAGATAATCCACCAGGCTGCGGTTGGGGGGAAGGCCGCAGCCGGCTTTGACCGCTTCCAGCAGCTGGGGATAGTTTTCGCTTTGGCCGTATGCGTCTATAGCTTCCATCACCCTGTTGTTTTTCAAAAAATAATCGCCGGCGATGGAGTGTACGCGGGAAATATC
Organism: Christensenella sp. UBA5399; assembly: GCA_002407725.1. Classification (GTDB taxonomy): domain Bacteria; phylum Bacillota; class Clostridia; order Christensenellales; family Christensenellaceae; genus UBA5399. The sequence goes on from DHOD01000101.1 coordinate 2,949, forward strand.
GCTTTTCGCCAGCCATGCCGCTTTTTCGGCCAGGAAACCTTTGTACATTGCCTGAAAAGAAAACATGTTGGCGCTGCGATCCAGATGTACAAACATATTGTGCTCAAACACCTGTACGATTTCTGCAATGTCTGTATCCTGGCCAGCCAACTGCTTGATGATCTCAACAGAAAACTCGTTAAGCAATGACAGCTTGATCAAAAGGGTTCGAATATCCTGGCTGTATCCTGCAAAAAAATTATTTTCAAAAATACGTGAGATGGGCGGCAAGTCCATGTTGGCCGGCACAAGCAACGCCTCTTTGCTGGCGGCAGGTTGTGTGGCCATCAGGTAGACCGGCAACGGCCAGCCTTCTGTTTTATCATGAACATCCTGTACCGTATGGTCTGATATATCGATGCCACGTGTTTCAAATACTGTGCGGATCTCGTCGGGTGTTAATGCAAGATCGCTGTCGCAAATAAAGAAACTGCCTTTATGATTATTGCGCGCGAGAAGGTCAATGTCATTGCTTGTATTGGATACGGCAAAAACACATAAGTCATTCAGGTCGGCGTCAACCAGATATTCCAAAAATGAATAACCGGGGGAACCCACGATATCCTGCAAATTATCCGCGACCAAAATAACGGGAGCGCCATTGTTGATTTCAGTTGTGAAAATACGTAAAAATGTATCAAACTGTGCCGCACTGTCGGGGCATCCCAATTCTTTCAAAGACTCCACGATACCGGGAAGTTCGTATTGCAGCGCGTGCAAAAACGAATCCTAAAACCGGGGGACGACAGAGTCCAGCTGTGTGAGGTTCATCCATATGACACGCTTTTTTGTACGGCGCAGGTATGCCGCCAGTTCATAGGATTTACCAAACCCCATGGCGGCGGAAACAGAAACAAGGGAATATGCGGTTGCCTTGCTGAAAAGCGCAGCCACTCTTTGCCGGCCAAGCAGGCCTTTTTTGATGGGCAGGTGCTTTCGGTCTTGCATCATATATCCTTTTTTATGCTTTGGGTATTATGCCTGAGTACTTATTATTTATTACAAATCATACAAAAAATTACTTATATTGTAAAAATGATATCCACCCTGCTTAAGAGTACCCAACGTGGGTAGTTTTGTCAATTGAAAAAAATGTAAAATTCACCCTTTTGGGCCTTTTCCGCGACAATTTATGGAAGTAGAATATGAGCATATAAAAATATCATTATTTTTGTTGCCATATAATTAAAGGGTTATGGATCGTAAGCGTATACGGATCGGGGTTGGGCTGTGTTGGTGGATAACCAACATGGCCCGGTATGCGCAGCATGTCGGTAAAAAAGGGATGGCGGCATTTTGTCGGCGCACACGGGCAGCATTATACGGGGGATATGTTATGAAATATACTTTGATCCTTAAACGGGAGATGGTGGAAGGG
>DHOD01000125.1:0-7687 GCA_002407725.1 Christensenella sp. UBA5399
TCAAGGATTGGGGGGCACGCCACTTTGCTACAGGGGGTATGGGTGGATCGCGACAGAAAACATCAATATACCAAGCGGGAGAAGCGGCCTTTTCAGTAAAAACCGTTAAGGGATTGGTTAAGACGCGGCGAGGAGCACCCATAAGCCTCTAGCGCTTCACATATCCAGCAAGAATCGGGAGGCATACGATGGGCCAGTCATGCATACTGGGGCACAAGTGGAATGGATGCAAATGCGAGCGCTGCGGCAAGGTGCGCGACAAAGAACATCAATGGGATGCATGCCGGGGGGAATGTACCATATGCCGCAAAAAATGTAAAGTGGAACACGAATACTTTATTGACCCGAAAACGTGCAAAATGACGTGTAAAAAATGCGGACACACGACGGGGCAGGTGTACCACGAATGGGATGGCTGCATATGCCGCAGGTGTGGCGCGACCGGGGATTATGCGCATGATATGAACGGGTGCACATGCCGGCGGTGCGGCAAGGTGGATAACCGGTTTCACGAGTGGGTCATGCTGGAGGGGCGGTGCGAGCAGCGTTGCGCTGTATGCGGCAAGGTGGTAGCGACGGACCACGACTGGGATGCATGCCAATGCAAAAGGTGCGGTGCAATCCGCAACAGCGGCCATAGCTGGATTGCGGTTGAAGGAAAATGCGAAGAACAGTGCGAACAGTGCCATACGATACGCGTGGGAAACCATGCGTTTGAGGACACGCCGGACGGCCTGCGGAAATGTGCGCGGTGCGGCCTGGAGGCCGTTCAAAAAAGGAAAGAAACGGATGGTCACAATAAAAAGCTTTCCGGAAAATCAAAAAAAGGATTTCGCAACAACATGCAAAGCGGCACATATTTCAAGCGGTTTGGCAAGGAACAGCGTATCTCGTACGATTACCGGAAGACGCATCAGAACGTGAAAGGCCTGGAGAAAGTGGCCAATATGGCGATTGATACGTACTATTATGATTTTTTTGTGCGCGCGTTGCAATTGATCTCGGACACGGAGGCGCTGTTGTTTGTTGCCGATCATGTGGGCAGCCACGACGACAGGTTGCAGGCGGTCGTTTGCCGGCTGGGGGAATTGAACGAAAAGCGGGCGAACGCGGGCGAAACGCGGTACGAGCAAGCCCTGGCCGATATCGCGTCCGGTGCATCGTATAGCGGGGGTGGGGCGCAGGCTGTTGCCTGCATTGCAAACGCAGAAATTCTGAAGGAGCTTTCCCGTCATGCGCGGTTTGATGACGTGAAAGCGCTTGCAAAGAGTAAATGGATGCGCCCCGGCAAGTGAATGAGTGAATGAGTTCTGAAATGAGAGGGAGATATCAAGTATGGAGCAGGGGAAATAAGTATGTGTACTTTGGATGACAACATGCACATATATGTATTTGTGGATGAGCGCGCACCCGGCTGGGGGTCAAGGTTTCTCGACAAAGCGAAAAGCCACGATGCGCCGGAGCGGAAAACGCTGCTGAATTCGGTACTTGCGTACGAAGGGTACGACTTATGGAAAAACCAGCAATTGACATTGGTCTTCCCGTCGGACTGGCTGTATGTATTCAGGCAGGTCAATCAAGACCCCGGCATACTGCGGCCCAGCCTCAACTGGATCGCGGAGGAATATCTGGTGTATAAAGAAATAATCACAGATCGGCTGCCGGAAGAAGCAAAGCAAACATCCTATACATTGGATAATTGGGACAACTATTATTATGTGGTTTATTATGTAGACACAGATGCAAAACGCATTGTAAAAGAGAAACGGTAAGCTTTTGGGAGGAATGGAAAATGAAAAAAAGTTATGTGCTTGTGGCAATCGTATTGGTGATGGGTTTGGTCTTGACCGCTTGCGGCGGGTCGTTCAAGCAGGAATTGAATAAACAGATCAAAACCGCGGGAGAGGATGTGGCGGCGGGAAGGGACGCCATGGCCCGCGTACTGGATGCGGAATTTGCCAAGGAAGGATATCCGTCCGGCATTGTGGGGGTGCAATTTGGCACGACATATGGCGCGGCGCTGGATGATGGCGGGTTGAAGCCCATCCCGCGGAAAACGCTTTTTATCGCAATACCCAACCCCTCCGATCAAATGGGGTGGAGCGAGCAGGAGAAGCAGAAAATCATTGATATCATGCAGATATGCGAGGCGTATGCGGAATCCCTCGATTTTCATGGGTGGCTTTATGTCAATGAAAACTTTGAAGAGTTCCCCGTTGAGTAAGCGGTAAACCGGCAATAGGGCAAACGGCCAGCAGAACGGAGGAAATGGTATGGGATTGTTTAAACAGAGCTGGATGGGAAAAAATGAGGAAAAAGCATTAAAGGAGATTGACAAAATCACCGATCCGGCAATCTTGTTTTATATCCCGAAATATACGCCGCTTGAGACGGTACGCAGTGAAGCGGTGCAGAAGGCAATGCGTGAGCGCGAGGCACAGGTAGAGATTGCACGTTCTATTATCCAAAGCGAGGATAACAGCCCGCTGCAAACGGGGATGCTCAAAAAAATATCAAATCGTGACATCCTATTTTTCATAAACCGTAGGGCAAACAATGCCGCCGTTCGTGATGCGGCAAACCTGATGAGTATAAAAAAGGGAGAACAGATCAGCAATTTTCTCTATAAGAACGCATTTCCCCTTGGCCAGCCAAAAAAGGAAATTATCCGGCATATCATGTGTATCTGCTATGACATGCCATCCATCAACGAACTGAAGCCCACCATACAATCCGCCATTATGGAGAAGGAAACGGCGGAAGGCAGCGAGATATTGCCAACATCCCGCATTACATTCGACAGCTTCTCAGACAACGCCATGCTGCGCGATGAAAGCCAGCATATCCAGTTGATCAAGCATCACCTTGTGCAGGAAGGATATCACCATGACGAGGAGGTCGACTACCTGATCCACGGTTTCAGGCACAAGGGCACCATACAACACCAAAACGCACAGCCTTTCCTTGCAACATACTATGTGCTGTATTATGGATGAAGGGCATTTCTATGATATAATAACCCGAAATCAATTCACAGTGTAATAAACCCGGAACATGCAGGGTTCTACTTAGTGAATACGCTGCGGGGGATGTAACTATATGAAACGATATTGGAAAATTGTTGTGGGCGCGATGCTGGTTTGCACTGTGTTTTTCTTCTCTGGATGTGATTATTATACGGCGGTTTTGGGAGAGGTCCGGGCGCGCATCCAGGCCGCCCAAACCGGCGAAGACGGGCCGGACAGGAAATATGGTACGGAGACCGAGCCGTACGAATGGGAATGGCCGGGAGAAGAAAATGTGCTGAAGTATGGTAATCTGGGCGCCAGCACCTCCATTTGGACTTGCGGCCTGCACATTGCCCTGCCCGATGGTGAGGAAATCTATTTTGAATCAAAACCGCTTTTAGGGGACCGGTACATACGTGTGGCCTATCTGGACGGCGGTAGGTGCCGGTACGCATTCCATAAGCAGGTAGACCCTGCCGTGCTGGACCCGCTGGAATGGGTGCTGGAGGATTACCACATCCGGGACTGGGGAGGTTTCGGCGATTCTTCGGGGGAGGATGTGTTTCTCACGGTGGATTATGGGGACGACTATGTGATGGAATCTGATGTGCCTGCGCGGTACGCGGGGTTCTCGCAGACTCTGGTGGATGTGCTGAAGAACATTGCATAGCCGCATTTGGACGGTATGCCGCAGGCGGCGCAATCCACACCCGACATCAGGGATGTGCGGCAGATCGAATACAGCCTGGGGCCGGTGGGCACAACACTGACGGTGGATGATGATGGGGTGTTTGGCAGGCAGACGCTTGACGGCAGCAAAGGGCTCACATTGGAAAAAGAGCTTGACGGCGGCGCGTGGAACGACATCCTTGGCATATGCCGACAATATCATTTCGGTATGGATATGCCGGAATTACAGACTGCCTGGAAGTGGGAGATGCTGACCTTAACCGATGTAGGGGGCGAAGAATACGTTTATTATGTCCCGGAAGACTTTGTGAAAGAGATTGGAAGCGTGGTGGACGGGCAGGACGGTGAAAGCTGGCGCGGGGCGGAAGGCGTCCCGGCGGTGCGCTATTTACGTATGAAGGACCAACAGGGGAAGGACATTGCCTCTGTGACATTGGCTTCTTCCGCAGCGGACATGCCGGAGGCTATCTACCGCGAATTCGGCGGTGACGACAGCCCCGCGATCATCTGGTACCAGTACCACGACGGGGAATGGGAGGGTATGACAGGGTACCTGCTTTGGGATTCGGAAATGCAATTGCTGTCCATGATGGCGTACGAATACGGATTGGCCGATATTGCACCGGAGCCGGGCGTAGAGGATGTGTATGACAGCGAAAGCAAACATGTGCCGGACGATTACGCATACTATTCGCTCAGCATCGAATATGAAAACGGGAGCACGGTCGAAACGCAGTTTTCGGCAACCAGCGCAGAGTTTCAGGAATTCCGGGAACTGCTGCACAAGTTTTTTGGTTATTGGGTATAAAGCGCCGTGGTCTTTTGATTTTTTCGATCAAACCGCCGGGCAAGAAAAAACGGCAGAAATGCAGGCCAAAGCAGGCATGTATAAAATCTTCTGTTTGCAGTTTCCGGTGGAATGATGTACTATATAGATGCTTGAACAGCTTTTTGGTTCCGTATGGATTAACAAGGAAGCCGGTGCAAATCCGGCGCTGCGAACCACAACTGTAAGTGCTGACAAAGCGGCAAACCTGCCACTGCCCACAAAGGGCGGGAAGGCGGCCGCGGCGGATGAGGCATAAGCCAGGAGACTTACCACAAAGCTTGTACGACGATTCTTGGGTTGTTGAAGAATACGATACTTTTTTATTTTTCATACCAATCCCATAAAAAGGCGCAGTGCGCGTTTGGGATGGCATGGGATGTGCCGTATCCCCGATGGAAAGTTGGGGGAATAGTATCAAACATTTTACGCAGCCTTGGAGGGCTGTTTTTTTGTTGGAATAACAGGTGGCAGGTGTTGCGCGAATGAAACATATATTCCTCATTTATCACCCCGCGGTGATATTTACCTATATTTGCTCCGCCATTGTGTGCAGCATGCTGACCATGCAGCCGTTTTTTGTACTTATTTCCTTTGCTGTGGGCAGCATCTATTCAATATACCTTTCCGGGGTGCGAAAATACTTTTCTTCCCTGAAATTTATGCTGGTCGTATTTGCCGTCATAGCGGTTGCCAATCCGTTGTTCAACCACAAGGGGAGCACCGTGTTGTTCTATATCGGCAACAATCCGTTTACCTGGGAAGCGCTGCTGTTTGGCATTTGCTCGGGGGGGATGCTGCTTTGCGTGATCGTTTGGTTCCGGTGTTACCAGGCGCTGATGACCAATGACAAGTTTCTGTACCTGTTTGGCAAAGCTGCGCCCACATCTGCGTTGGTGGCGTCTATGATACTCAAGTGGATTCCGCAGACTTCGCATAAAATGAACCAGATACGCAATGCGCAAGCCGCGCTTTACAAAAATCATGATGATGGCACGCGGAAAAGGAAGATTGCAAGCAGCGTGCGGATGACGGGAATATTGATGAGCTGGAGCATGGAAGACAGCATAGAGGCGGCGGACTCGATGCGGGCGAGGGGTTATGGGGCCAAAAAGCGCACGACATTCTCAAAATATAAAATGGGTATGCATGACATCGTATCCCTTTGCATTATTGCTGCGCTTGCGGCGGTAAGTATTGCGGTTATTTTGGGAAGGGCAAATGACTTTTTGTTTTATCCAACGCCCAGCGGGGCCGATCTGGCAGCTTGGCTGTATGTGCCGTATGCTTTGCTGCTGCTGTACCCGCTGATCCTGGAGGGGAGGGAGCGCCTCAGATGGATGCGATAGAGGTCAGGGGGTTCTCGTTCTCGTATCCGGGCAGCGAAGCGCCTGCTGTGCAGGATGCGAGCCTCACGGTGCAGACCGGGGAATATGTTGTGCTGTGCGGAAAATCCGGAAGCGGAAAAACGACGCTTTTGCGCAGCATAAAAAAAGAAATTGCGCCGGTGGGCCGACGGACGGGGACGATCCTGATCAATGGAAAAGATGTGCTTCCCGTGGAAGAATCGGCAAGGACAATTGGGTTTGTCATGCAGGACCCGGACAACCAGATTGTAACGGATACCGTTTGGCACGAGTTGGCGTTTGGGCTGGAAAATCTGGGGATCGGTACGGAAACCATACGAAGGCGCGTAGCGGAAACAGCACATTTTTTTGGTATACAATCCTGGTTTGAGAAAAGCGTTTTTGAGCTTTCGGGCGGGCAGAAGCAGATATTAAACCTGGCGGCGGCCATTGCGATGCAGACGGACGTTGTGATACTGGACGAGCCGACGGCGCAGCTTGACCCCATTGCCGCGAAGGAATTTTTGCAGATGCTCCACCGCGTAAACGACGAGCTTGGCAAAACCGTTCTGCTGTCGGAGCACCGGCTGGACGATGTGCTGCCCGCCTGCGATACGGTTGTGTATATGGATACGGGGCGTATATACTTTGCCGGCGCGCCGGGCGAATTTGTTGGGTTTCTTGGCGGCAATGAAAATGAATCCATCAAAGAATACAGCATCTCGCTGCCTGTGCCGGCCAGGATTGCAGCAAGGTTGGGAGAGGTGCGGGATATACCGCTGACCGTAAAGGAAGGCCGCAATTGGCTGAAGGATTTTTCGTCTGTGGCAAAGCTTTGCAGGTCGGACGGTGAGCCATGGGAAAGAGAAGATGTTCTTTTGCAAGCAAAGGACATCTGGTACCGGTATAACAAGCAGGACGATTTTGCCCTGCAGGGGCTTAACTTGGAGATTGGCCGCAATGAAATCCACTGTATCGTCGGTGGCAACGGCAGTGGAAAAAGCACTTTTTTGGGCGTGGCCGCAGGTGTCTTTAAGCCTGCCAGGGGCAAGGTGCAGTTTGCGGATACGCTGAAGACAGGGATGCTTTCCCAGAATCCTAAAACGCTGTTTGTATGCGATTCGCTGCGGGAAGACCTGCGGGAGCACGAAAAAGGGATTGCCGAGGAAAGCATACAGGAAATTATACATTTGTTTGGGCTGGGCGGCCTCCTTGCACGGCACCCGTACGATCTGTCGGGCGGGGAAATGCAGAAGGCGGCGCTCGCCAAGCTGCTGCTGCTGGATCCCGATTTGCTGCTGCTGGATGAACCGGTGAAGGGGCTGGATGCCTTTGCCAAGTCGGAACTGGGTGCGGTTTTGAAGCAGCTGCAAAAACGGGGGAAAACAATTGTCATTGTTACGCATGACCTGGAGTTTGCGGCGCAATACGCGAACCGCGTCTCCATGATGTTTTTGGGGAATGTGATTGCGGAAGACAGCGCAAAAGAGTTTTTTATATCCAATTCATTTTACACAACGGGCGCAAGCCGGATGACGAGGGGGATTATGGAGGAATGCAGTACGGTAGGGGAGGTGTGTCTATGCAAAACGCGCTGAAGATTGCGGAACCCGTAGCGCTGCTGGCTGTACCGGCTGCTTTGGTGCTGTGCGCCAGGTACGGTATGGAGCATGCCGCGTTGCTGACGGTTGTGATCGTCGTTTTGTCGTTGATGCCATTCTTTTTCCGGTACGAGCTTACGAAGCCGCGCCCACGGGACATTATGCCGGTGGTTGTGCTGGCTGCGATTGCTGCAATTGGGAGGATCATTTTTGGAC
>DHOD01000125.1:7889-11813 GCA_002407725.1 Christensenella sp. UBA5399
ATTGCAGTGGTGGCGGGTTTATATTTTGGGAAACAAAACGGTTTTATGGTGGGCGCGTTTGCGGCGCTTGCATCCAATATGTTTTTTGGGCAGGGCGCATGGACGCCTTGGCAGGTGTATGCATGGGGCCTTGCGGGGTATCTGGCCGGGGTGCTGGGACAGACGGGATTGATGAAGCACAAAATCAGCATTTATATTTATGGAGCGGTGATATCGATCCTGTTCGGGGTCATCATGGATACATATTTTCTGGTAGGATTTGTGCAGCAGATAACGCCCGCAAGCATAGCTGCCGTGTATGCGGCCGGGCTTTCGTTCAATCTTCCGCATGCGGTATCGACCGTTGTTTTCCTGGTGCTTGTGCTTGTCCCATGGGGTAAGAAAATCGGCAGGGTCAAAATGAAGTATGGGCTGCAGGAATTTTGAGTGGTGAAACCGGCCTGGGTGGCCGTCCGCTGGCGGGCTTGTTCCAATGAATCGTGCATCCCGGCGAATGCGCGGGGCAGGCACAAAGAAAGATGAAGGGAATAAGGCGCCTAAAATGCCTTGCTCAAAGGGTTCTGTGCCTCACAATCATCCGAAAATTTTTTCCGGTTTTAATATGATATACACTGATCCAACGGAAATGCTCTGGGCATAAGGTTACACTGCTATATGCTTACTTTTTTCGTCATTGAACGCAGGATGGAATTTTCCCGCGAGGAAAGTAAAAAAGGCAAAAAACAGCAAAAATACAATTCCACTGGCTGCCACATCGGAGAGAAAATGTTCGCCCAGCATCATGCGGGAGAGAATCGTGCATCCCCAAAAGCACAGTGCGAAAATAGAAATGCCGTTCACCCACCGGGAGAGATTTTTGCGGCAATACCTGATGAAGGGCGGCAGCAGGCTGAGCCAAAGTGTGCTGATGGCGCCCATGCTATGCCCGGACGGGAAGGATTTGATATAATCTCCCATTTCTGCCATTCTTTCCGCGCTGGGAAACTGCGGCGCATACCATGGCGTAAACTGGAGGACCGGGTTATCCATGGTCCAAAAACGTTGACGGCCCCATAAGCTTTTTGCCTGATCAAGCACAAAGCGGCTACCGGCCACCGCGGCAATGCCCACAAACGCCGCTACAAACACCTCTCTGGGGTAGCGGCGGGAGGCATGTGCCCCCAACGCGGTGGTCAGCATAAAGACGCCGATCACCAGCCACAGCAAAACATTATAGGGCATGCCGTGCAAATGACGGCTACCTACCATTTCCCCCATACGCTGCAGCACCATGTAAATACCGAAGACCAGCAAAGCCAGGCAAATAATTCGCCACAGGGCATTTAAGACCTTGAAGTTTGTGATGAGGAATCCAAACATCAGCCCCGTGGCCATCGGCACCAGAAACCAGATAGGGATCATTGCCACAACGGCAAAGACCTGCCCAAAAAGGCTGCCTAGCGTGTATAGTAACTGCGCAATTTGAACGTCAAAAAATGTGCCCAGCAACAGCAAAATACCGGCCACGACAATGATGAGCCAATAGATTTTCTTCATAACAGCAACCCCTTTGTAGATATAAAATTATTATAACACAACCAACACGCAGGGGGTAAAATTTCCACAATTTCCAGGGTTGGAGGAAAGCTGAAAATTCGAACGAGGTGCAAATGACCAAAATGACAGTTGTGCACACGAAAACGGATAAGAAAACACCCTCTGAAGCCACAGTATCAAAGGGTTCTGACGGAACGGAAGGGATTTACACCCTCGGATGGATATTAACCGTCACACGGTTTGGAATCAATGCACCCGCCGGTATACCTTCATTGCAATCATCCAGGCAACCGCCATGATGCCCACGCACCAGGCAAGGGCAATCCATATATCGTTTCCCATGGGCTCTGAGTAAAGCAGAGTGCGGATCGTATCGACGATCGAAGTGACCGGTTGGTTTTCGGCAAACACACGGATTGCGGTTGGCATAGTGGCAGTCGGGACGAAGGCGGAGCTGATAAACGGAAGGAACATCAGCGGATAGGCAAACACGCTGGCGCCGTCCGCTGTTTTTGCGGTCAGGCCGGGTATGACGGCAACCCAGGTGAGCGCCAGTGTAAACAGCAGCAAAATGCCCGCCACCCCCAACCATTGCAATAGGCCCGCCGACGAGCGAAACCCCATCAGAAGGGAAACCAGGAAAATGATGACGACCGTGATGGCGTTCGATACCAGCGAGGTAAGGACATGCCCCCAAAGCACCGAAGACCGCGCGATGGGCATGGAGTGGAACCGCTGGAAGATCCCTTTCTGCACGTCTGTGAACAAGCGCAGCGCGGTATAGGATATGCCGCTGGATATGGCCATCAGCAGGATACCGGGCAGCAGGTAATCCACGTAGTTATCCGTTCCCGTCTGGATGGCGCCGCCAAACACGTAGACAAACAGCAGCATGATCATGATGGGGACGATGGCCACCGTAATGATGGTATCCGGGCTGCGCAGGATATGTTTCATGGAGCGGTCGAACAGTATGCCGGTATCTTTCAACGCCTTCATTCTCCCGCCTCCTTTTCCGCATCATGCGCAGCTTCTTTGGTGTTACCAATGATAGCAAGGAATATTTCTTCCAGCGACGGCTGCTTCTCCACATATTCAACCTTTGCGGGCGGGAACAGTTTTTTCAGTTCCTCCAGTGTTCCGTTCGCGATGATTCTTCCGTCGTGCAGGATCGCGATCTGGCCCGCCAGCTGCTCCGCTTCCTCCAGGTATTGCGTTGTCAGCAGTATCGTTGTGCCGCCGGACGCAAGTGCCCTGATCGTATTCCAGACTTCCATCCGTCCCTCCGGGTCAAGCCCTGTCGTCGGCTCGTCAAGAAAGATAACGGAAGGCGCGCCCACAAGGCTCATGGCAATGTCCAACCGCCTTGTCATACCGCCGGAGTATGTACCGGCCCGGCGGTCCGCCGCTTCTTTCAGGGCAAACCGTTCCAGCAGGGAATTAACGACCCGGCCGGGATCCGGTACATCCCGCAGCCGGGCGATCAACATCAGGTTTTCGCGCCCGGTAAGGATGTCGTCTACAGCGGCAAACTGCCCGGTAAGGCTGATGGCGTTACGCACCTTATCCGGCTGCCGGGTAACATCGAACCCACAAACCTCGGCGCGCCCACTGTCGGGAGGAAGAAGCGTGGACAGGATTTTGATTATCGTTGTTTTGCCTGCGCCGTTAGAGCCGAGCAACGCGAACACCTCGCCCTGCCTCACCGTAAAGTCTACGCCTTTCAGCACCTCGATGTCTTTGAACGATTTTTTGAGGCCTTCCGTTTTGATTACGGCTGCTTTCATTTTGTGCCATTCCCCCCGAGCTTTTTCGCAATATCGCGGTTTAGTTTATCGTGCCAGTTTTCTGTATAGGTATTGGCGCCGCGCAAAAGCTCGTCGCTGAATGCCGCCACATCATCCCCCGTGATTTCCAGCACATTCTTGCCTTCCGCCACGCCTGTTTCAAATAAGTCGATCAAACCGTATTGGATGTCCAGCACGTCCATGCCGTCCCCGCCCGCAAACCGCCACATGTATTCCTGGATTTTCTCAAATACGAACTGGTAGTCTTTCGGCAGGGCCTTCACCCGCGCTATTTGTTCCTTGTATTCGCGTTTGTCCTCCATAATCTTTTTGATGTTAAAATACTTATTGAAAAAATCAGTCATATGCGTTCCTCCTGCTTTAGTTCGTTCAGTTTTGCCGCTATAAATTCCCACTTTTCCCAAAACCGGCGCAATTGCTCCCGCCCCGCATCATTGAGCGTAAAGAACTTGCGTGGCGGACCCATATCGGACGGCTTTTTTTCAATGTTTACCCACTTGTTTTTCTCCAGCCGAACCAGAATGGTGTAGACCGTGCCATCCACAACATCGGTGAAGCCGAGGGCATTCAGCCGCCGCGT
>DHOD01000049.1:0-204 GCA_002407725.1 Christensenella sp. UBA5399
GACCTGTATCCCGTATTCTGCACAGAACTGGTCACGCAGGAGCTGGACAACGACAACGCGTACTACGACATCCCGGACGAGGTGCAGGAATTTTACAAAACCTGCCGCCCTTCCCCGCTGATCCGCGCGTATCATCTGGAAAAAGAATTGGGAACGCCCGCAAAAATTTATTATAAATTTGAGGGCAACAACACGTCGGGCAGC
>DHOD01000049.1:375-688 GCA_002407725.1 Christensenella sp. UBA5399
CAACACGTCGGGCAGCCACAAGCTCAACAGCGCGATCGCCCAGGCGTATTACGCAAAGGAGCAGGGGCTGGCAGGGCTGACTACCGAAACGGGAGCCGGCCAGTGGGGCACGGCGCTGGCAGAGGCCTGCGCATATTTCAACCTCCCCTTGCTGGTGTACATGGTCAAGGTGTCGTACGAGCAAAAACCGTTCCGCCGTTCTGTCATGGAGGTGTTTAACTCCCATGTGGTGGCAAGCCCGTCCGACACGACCAATGTAGGGCGCAAAATACTGGGCGAATTCCCCGGAACGGGCGGCAGCCTGGGCTGCGCG
>DHOD01000049.1:880-5954 GCA_002407725.1 Christensenella sp. UBA5399
AAAAAGCCGTATCCACCGAAGGATACCGCTATGTGCTGGGCAGCGTACTCAACCAGGTACTGCTGCACCAATCCATCATCGGCGAAGAGTGTAAAATCGCGTTTGACATGATTGGGGATAGCCCCGACGTGATCATCGGCTGCGCGGGCGGCGGTTCCAACCTGGGCGGGCTGATTGCGCCTTTTATGCGGGATAAGCTGCACAGCAGGGCAAACCCGCAGATCATTGCCGTCGAGCCTGCAAGCTGCCCCAGCTTCACCCGTGGCAAATATGCGTACGACTTCTGCGACACCGGCAAAATCACACCGCTGGCAAAGATGTACACGCTTGGTTCGGGCTTCATGCCCGCCGCCAACCACGCGGGCGGCCTACGCTTCCATGGTATGAGCCCCATTCTCTCACAGCTCTACCACGACGGATACATGGACGCGGTGGCCGTCGAGCAGATAAAGGTATTTGACGCTGCGGTGCTGTTCTCGCGGGTGGAATCCATATTGCCCGCGCCCGAATCGGCCCACGCCATCTGTGAGGCGATCGAAGAAGCAAAGCGTTGCAAACAGACCGGGGAAGAGAAGACGATACTCTTCGGCCTGACAGGAACCGGTTACTTTGACATGAAAGCCTACGAGACATACCTGTCCGGCGCCATGACCGATTATCTTCCCACGGACGAGGAACTGCAGGCTGGATTCGACACGCTGCCTGCTGTTGATGAACCGCCTTGCCGGGAAGAAGAAAAGACCGCTTAGCCAGGTAACATCCAACACAAATCAAAAATCCCTGCCAGCCTTCATGCCGGTGGGGATTTTTGCGTCGTAGATTCCACTCCACCAATCGTAGACCATCCTGCCACAAGCGTAGGTATGCTTTTTTCTGTTCCAATGGTACAATCGCTATAGAAATACAACGACAGCGTCTACATCACTAAAGAAGGAGTAATAAGTACAATGGAAGCAAAAGAAATTGGCGAGCGGATCGCAACCTTCCGGAAAAATAAAAACATGACGCAACAACAGCTTGCGGATCAGCTGTCCCTCACCAACAAAGCGGTATCCAAATGGGAGACGGGCGAAGGCTACCCCGACATTACCATTCTGCCCGCGCTTGCCGCCGCGCTGGGCACCAGTATCGATGACATCATGCAGGACAGTGAAAGCCACCCTGCCGTCAGCCAGCCGCAGCTTAAAATACGCGCATCGCTGATATACAGTTTTATTGTGCTGGCAATCATGTTTTTTATCATTGCGTTCTTCCCCGGTAATGGCATCGTCGATTATATTGACCCTGCCACATTGGTATTTGTTGTCGTCATCGCGTTTACCATCGCGTTGGTGTTCATGCTTTTGGGCAAGTCCAGGGCGCTTATTCCCTATCTTCTGAAATGGGGATTCCCCCTAGCGGGCGGCGTAGTGGCAATACGGAACGCCATATTCTGCCTCTCCCGCTTTTCGTGGGATATGGTATACGGCCTCATATTTGCACCGCTGCTCTACGCATCACTGATCTGTATGACAATATTTGTGATACGTTCGCTGATCGCAACAAAATAACACCAAGCAATCCGTACCGCATTTCCGGCATCTGCGCAACCATGCCCAGCCATCGCGCGGATGCTTTTTTTATAGTAAAATGATATAATATAGTCAATCAACTTTGAAAACGTTCCATCGTTTTCAACACCAGGGCAACGCCCTGGTGTGCGCCAAGGGCGCACCGATTGACTATACACGGCAAATCTGCCGTCCACAGGACGGCGGCGTGCAGCTGGCATGACCCATGCAAGGCTTTCCCAAGAGCCAAGCGTATCTCGCGCCGGCGATTGGTTGAAAGCGGCTGCTAAAACTGTCATCCGGACTGTTTTTAAAGTTGTTTAAGTATAGTTTTGTATACGAATGAACAACGAAGGCAGGTGATACGACTTGAAAAAAATAACAATTGTGCTGGACGGTGTGGCTGACCGCCCCAACGCCCGTCTTGACAATAAAACGCCGCTGGAATATGCAAAAACGCCCAATCTGGACAGGCTGTTTGCGCAATCGAAGTGCGGCACGGTCAAAACGATCCCCGACGGGTTGGAGATTGGCAGCGCCGTTGCCAACCTGAGCCTGCTGGGGTTTGACCCCGCGACATACAGGGGGCGGGCTGTCATCGAGGCGGCCGGGCTGCACATGCCCATTGACGAAAACGACCTGTACATCCGCGTCAATATGGTGACGTTTGAAGGCGGCCGCTTTGAGGACAGCAGTATCAAGAGCTACAGCGCGTACGACATCGCGACCGAAAAAGCCCAGCCGGTTGCCGAAGCGTTGGCAGCCGCTGTATATGACGATCAATTCCAACTGCATTACTGCGGTTCGTTTCGCAATATACTGATTGTCAAAGACGGCAAAAAGTTATATCCCCTCGACTTCATGCCCGCGCACGACATCATCGGCCAGCCGATCAGGCCGTTTATACAAACGGAGGGCAAACAGGCGCCTTTCTTCGACTTGATGAAAAAATCATATGACTTTTTACAGACACAAAACAGCGATATCAACGGCGTATGGTTTTGGGGCGCGTCCATCATGCCGGAGATCGCAGGAGACACTGCCGGACGGGTGGCGCTATCCGAAACGCTGCTGATGGACGGCATCACAGAGATTTCCGGCATCCCCAACATCGGCACGGTGCGCGAGGGCCGGTCCTTTGACGATTTCCTTGCAGAAAAGCTGCAAAAATCCATCGGGGCCGTGCATGATTACGACAATATCTACGTACACATACAGGAAACGGACGACCTCAGCCACGAGTTGGAACCGCTAGCAAAGGCGCAAGCAGTGGAATCCTTTGACCGCATATTCCTGCCTGCTTTCCTGGACGGCATCAAGGGCGATTATACGCTCAAGCTGACGTCCGATCACTTCACGTTCTCCGATACCGGGGCACACGGTGGCGAGTCTGTTCCCTTCCTGTTTTATGATTTTCGAAGCAATGCATCCTCCGCGGGAAGGTATACAGAGCAGAATTGCCGTGAAAGCGGTCTGCACGTGGATGCCGCAGGGTTTCAACAGCTATAAATACAACAAATATAAAACGAACAATAGAAAGGAAAACAGAATATTAAACTATGGATTATCAAACTTACCTGAAAAATTATCCCGATAGAAACGGCCATTTTGGCGAATTCGGCGGCGTTTTTATACCCGACGAGCTGGTTCCGGCATTCCAGGAGATTTCCGAGGCCTACCAGACCATCTGTCATTCCTCCAAGTTCATCAGCGAACTGCGGCGCATCCGCAAGGAATTCCAGGGCAGGCCAACGCCGGTATACCATTGCGAACGCCTGTCGCGCATGGCCGGGCTCGCTCAGATTTACCTGAAACGCGAGGACCTCAACCACACGGGCGCGCACAAACTCAACCACTGCATGGGCGAGGGACTGCTTGCCAACTACATGGGTAAGAAAAAGCTGATTGCCGAAACAGGCGCGGGCCAGCACGGCGTTGCCCTCGCAACGGCGGCGGCTTTCTTTGGCCTGGACTGCGAAATTCATATGGGCAGCGTGGACATCGCAAAACAAGCGCCCAATGTGACGCGCATGAAGGTGCTGGGCGCCAAGGTTGTGGAGGTCACGCGTGGCGCAGCCACGCTCAAAGAAGCGGTCGATTCCGCCTTTGAGGCCTATGCCCGCGATTACAAAGATTCCATATACTGCATCGGCTCCGCCGTGGGGCCACACCCTTTCCCGTTGATGGTGCGTGACTTCCAGATGGTGGTGGGTATCGAGGCGCGGGAGCAGTTTATTGAAATGACCGGCAACCTCCCCGATGCGGTCTGTGCGTGCGTCGGCGGCGGCAGCAACTCCGCTGGCATGTTCACGCCCTTCCTCAATGACCCTGTCGAGATCTACGGTGTAGAACCGATGGGCCGGGGTGAAAAACCGGGCGACAACGCCGCATCCATCACGTTTGGCAGCAAAGGGGTGCTGCATGGGTTCGAGAGCTACCTGTTGCAGGATGCGGATGGCAAAGCCGCGCCCGTATACTCGATTGCCAGCGGGCTGGATTACCCCTCTGTCGGGCCGGAGCACGCCTTCCTGCACCAGCAGGGCCGCGCCAATTATGTCAGCGCCACCGACGAAGAGGCAATTGAAGCCTTCTTTAAGCTGTCGCATTACGAAGGCATCATCCCTGCGCTGGAGAGTGCGCATGCCGTCGCTTATGCCATGAAGCTTGCGCAAAAAATGCACACCGGCGCTATCCTCGTCAATTTAAGCGGCCGGGGCGACAAGGATATCGACTACGTTGTAGAGCATTATGGCTTAGGTGAAAAATACCTATAATCCTCACCAGATAACAAGAAAACATGATCGCAAAAAGCTCCCTTCTCCGGGGGCTTTTTCGGTTGCGCAAAAAGTGATTTTGACAAAAATATTTTGAAAGATTTGCGAACCTCTTGCAAGACTTATGGGCATTCTCTTACGGCGATGGTTTTATGCGCTATAGGGATATAATTGCCAAACCGCATCGTATTTTCTCGTATTCAAACGAATATTTGCTTATATGATTATATATCGTTGCAAATACCACTTGTTCGGTGTATACTGATCAAAAACAGCAACAGGAGTATTTTATGAGCAAAATCAAAGTAATTGTAAGCATGTTGGCCGTTGTCTTGATGGTATTTGCCCTGGCGGCATGTACACCCAAGGATGATAGCAACGGCGATGGCAGCATACCGGAAGGCCAGGAAGGCATGGCATATCGCGAGGTAGAGGACGCAGCCGGCGGGCAAATCGCCTCTCCTGGCGAAGAGAACCAGATGCAGACGATTTCCGGCACCATCACGGATGCTTCCATGCACACGATCACCATCGAGACGGATGACGGGGCCAGCCTGACTTTCAGTACAGAGGATGCCGATACAAGCGGTGCAGACGGGCTGGAAACAGGTTCTACCGCAACCATCATCTACTCGGGGGATATCGACGGCACCGATACGTCGGGCGTCACGGTCAACGTTGTTACGCAGCCATAAAGCAGAGGGATATTTACAACAGGTAATAAATTGGCAACGTTTCAAATTTTGTGTA
>DHOD01000084.1:0-17477 GCA_002407725.1 Christensenella sp. UBA5399
TTGTCGCGCTGCCGCCAATACCAATCCACACTTCACGTACGCCGTCTTCCAGAATATGCCGCAGCACCTCGCCCGTCCCAAACGATGTCGCCTTGAGCGGGTCGAGCTGGTCCGCCGGTACAAGCGCGATGCCGGAAGCCTCCGCCATCTCCATCACGGCCGTGCCGTTTTTCAATATGGCGTATTTTGCGTCAACCGGCTGCCCAAACGGGCCCGTCACGCGCACTGTGCGGTATTCCCCGCCGATAGCGGAAACGAAGGCATCCACCGTGCCTTCGCCGCCGTCCGCTGCCGGAAGCTTGACCACTTCCGGATTGTCGAACACCGCTTTCGCCGCATCCGCCATGATATCCGCCGCTGCTACCGCCGTAATCGATCCTTTATAAGAATCGGGCGCTACCAATATTTTTAGCTTTTTCATCCATTACTCCGCAAGAACCGTGCCCGCAACCTTTTCGTAGTATTTCGCGATTGCGCTATGGTCGCTCGTATCCTCGCCGTCCGCGCGCAGCGTCTGCATCATCTGCATCACCTCTGCCGTCAGAATCAGCGGGCTGCCGGCCACAGCCGCCGTATCCAGCGCGTTGTTCAAATCCTTGATGTGCAGGCCGATGCGGAAACCGGGCTTGAAATTGCCTTCCAGCATCATCGGCACTTTGGCGTTCATCACCGTGCTGCCCGCAAGGCCGCCCTTGATGGCTTCAAAAACCTTCTCCGGGTCTGTCCCCGCACGCTTTGCCAGCATCATCCCTTCGCTCACTGCCGCAATGTTGAGCGCCACAATCACCTGGTTGACCAGCTTGCATGTGTTGCCGCTGCCAATATCGCCTACCAGCACCGCCGACGACCCCATGATGTCAAACAACGGTTTTGCACGGTTGAAATCTTCCTCGCTGCCGCCTACCATGATGGCCAGCGACCCGTCGATTGCCTTGGGCTCCCCGCCCGATACAGGCGCGTCGATCATACGGATACCCCTTGCCCCAAGCGCTTCGTACATCTCCTTGGATGCCTCGGGCGCAATCGAGCTCATGTCCACGACCAGCGTGCCTTCCTTCGCGTAATCGATGATGCCGTCCTCGCCCAGCACAACAGCCTTGACATGGGGCGAATTGGGCAGCATTGTCACAATCATGTCGCAGGACTCCGCAACCTCTTTTATAGAACCGCAACCGGTGCAACCGCCCGCTTCGGCGTCCGCAACACAATCGCGCACAACGTCAAACACAATCACTTCATAACCGGCCTTGGCAAGATTCTTCGCCATCGGCCTTCCCATGATCCCCAGCCCAATAAAACCTACTTTGCCCATCACTATTTACCTCCTAATGGTTCTCTTCACTTGTTTCGCTTGATTTCATAAACTCGACATTATCCTGAATATGCTCGTGCATTGCCTGGTATGCAGCCTTCTCGTCACGCGCCTTGATTGCGTCCAGTATGCGCGAATGATAATAGATTCCCTTATCCAGCCCCATGGTTTTTGTCACCTCTTCAATGGTAGCATAAAACACATACTTCAGTATATCATAAACCTTTAGTATCATGGGGTTTTTGGTCGCTTCACCCAGCCGCACGTGAAAGTCTGCATCGCACCGGCGGCGCTGCTCTATTGTCAATTCTTCCCGCTGCATGCCGTTGATCGTATCCTGCAGCCGCGCAATGTCACCTTCATCGGCATGCCGCGCCGCAAGCGCCGCGCTGCCGCATTCAAACGCCTCGCGGAATTCCAGCATATCCATTGTGCCTGCCTGCCCCAGTATCATTGTGGGGAATACGGCATTCATGCCCTGCGCGCCCGAAGGCTCGCTGACAAAGGTACCCTCGCCCTGCCGGCTTTCCACCAGGCCGAGCGCCGCCAACTTTTGCAGTGCGCCCCGCACCGTCACGCGGCTGACGCCCATTGATTTCGCGAGCTCATTCTCGCCGGGTATCTTCATACCCGGCGACCATTCCTTTGTTGAGAGCGCGTGCATCATCTGGTCAAACACCACATCGCCCACGCTCTGTTTTTCAACTACCTTCAATGCCATTTCTTATTTCAGCGCTTCCTTTGCCGCGTTTACAATCGATTCCGCAGTAAGCCCGTACGCATTGAGCAGCGTATCGTAATCCTGCGCCGACGAGCCAAACTTATCCTGCACGCCCACGCGCACAATCTTCCTGGGGGCAAGCTCGCTGACGATCTCGCAGATCAGCCCGCCAAGGCCGCCCAGTACGCTGTGCTCTTCCGCCGTCACAATCGCCTTCACACTCTTTGCAACTTCCGCCACCTGCGCGCTGTCGATCGGCTTGATCGAGGGCACGTTGACAACCTTTGCCGATACGCCCGCTTTTTCAAGCTGTTCCGCCGCTTCAAGCGCCTTGGACACCATAATGCCCGTCGCAAATATCGCAACATCCTTGCCGTCCTTCAACGTATAAACCTTACCGGGCACAAACGGTTCGCTCGCGCTGATTTCCGGCACTTCCATCCTGTTGAGGCGCAGGTACATCGGGCCTTTGTTCGCCGCCATATACTTGATGATCCTTGTCGCTTCGCTGGCGTCCGCCGGGCAGAAAACCTGCATGTTGGGCAGCACGCGCATGGTCGCGATATCCTCTACCGTCTGGTGGGTGGAACCGTCGCCAAAATCGGACATGCCCGCACTGGCGCCGCAAATTTTTACGTTCAGGCTGGGGATGCAGATGCTTGTGCGAATCTGGTCGTAGCAACGTCCAGTCGTAAACACAGCAAACGACGCCATAAACGGAATTTTGCCTGTCAGGCTGAGACCCGCGGCTGTCGAAGCCATGTTCGCCTCGGCAATGCCCATTTCATAATACCTGTCTGGGTACTGGTCGCCAAACATCCTGCCCATTGTCGATTTGCTGAGGTCCGCCTCCAGCACCACGATATCTTTATTTGTTTTGCCCAGCTCCACAAGCGCTTCGCCGTATGCATTTCTTTGATTTCCCATTTTCATCTTGTTATCCTCCGCCATCAATACTCGTCTATGTCGCAGTGCGCCTGCTCAAACTGCTCGTCATTCAGGCCGCAGTTATGGAACTGGCATTGGCCTTCCGCAAACGATACGCATTTGCCTTTGACCGTCTTCGCGATAATCGCCGTGGGTTTGCCGCTTTTCTTGTCTATGCTGTCCAGCGCATCCGCAATCGCCTGCACGTCGTGGCCATCCACTTCAATGACATTCCATCCAAACGCTTTGAACTTCGCGCCTTTATCGCCGCTGTCCATAATTTCGCCTACTGTGCCCGTCGCCTGCACGCCGTTGTTGTCCACGATCGCGACCAGGCCGCCTGTTTTATAATAAGACGCCGCCATTGCCGCTTCCCATACCTGGCCTTCGGCAACTTCACCGTCGCCCAGCACCACATACACCATCTGGTCGCCGTCCACAAGGCCGAGCGCCATGCCGAGTCCGAGCGAAAGCCCCTGCCCAAGCGAGCCTGTATTGGCCTCTATACCGGGTGTTTTTGTCCTGTCGGGGTGCCCCTGCAGCATCGATCCGTACTTCTTAACGCTCTTCAGCTCGTCCATGGGGAAGAACCCAAGCTCTGCAAGCGCGGCATACTGCGTCAGCACCGCGTGCCCCTTGCTCATGATAAAGCGGTCGCGGCTCTCATCCGCCGGGTCTTTGGGGTTCACATTCATTTTGTAAAAATACAGCGTAGCCACAATATCCGTCGCCGAGCTGGATCCGCCAAGGTGGCCGACTTTACCCGAATGCCCGATCATATCTACGATGTCATGCCTCATTTTCTTTGCTTTTTCACTAACTAACGTTCTTTGTTTTTCATCCATTATCCTCTGTCCTCCGGACTTTATTGGCGGTGCATCGCAATACCTTGTATGTTGTAGGTTGTCAGTTGTATTACAACTTCCGCTATGCCCCTATAATACTCTTATAAAATTCTTTTGTCAACAGGTATTTAGCATTCTTTTTTTTAATTTCTTATTTATCGCTATAATACTAAACACTGATAGAAAAGCCTCAAATCGGCTTTTCTATCGCCGCATGAAATGCGGCACAAAAATGCCATGTCATTTTTGAAGTGTTTGTATTGAACGGCTTAACCGGCTCATAAAGCATTATGAGCCCCGCGCACCTGCGCGGAATTAAAACACGGGGTGTTTTAATTGGTGCATAGTATAAACAGCGGATTATCCTTTTGCCACGCAATTTTTCGCCACACACATCATCTGGAATCCGTCTTTTTTGACAGTACCATCAGCCGCCGCGTAAATCCGTACCGTTCATAAAAATGCTCGGCCTCGTTGCCCTCCACCACGCGTATATCGATCAACGATGCGCCGCTCTGCTCAAAAAACGCAAGCGCATCGCGTATCAGCGCATCGCCCAGGCCGGCGCCTCTTGCGCCGTCATCCACAAAAAGCTGGTCCAGGTGCCCCATTCCCTGTTCCACAAAGGAAAAACAATACCCCAGATACTGTCCGTTTTGCTCCAGCACAACAAGCCGCGCGGGGCATTTTTGCATAATTCCCTCCATACGCTTTAGTCCTTCTTCCGGCAATATGACGGGATATATGCCTGCAAATTCCGGGCCCGAAACCTCGTTGTGGTGCGCCGCCAACTTCGCCATCATTTTCAGCACCTGAGCTATCTCTGCAAGTTCCAGATTTTTTATCGTGATGTTTTTTTCCATATTCAATCCTTCCAGTTCCACCATTTCAGCTTTTCGGGGTCGTGTACGTCATTCTCCGCAAAATACACCGCCAGGCGGTACGCATACAGCGCGCAGCGGTCCACCATCACGCCCGCCTGCACGCACTCGCGCTCGTACATCTCCTCTGCGTCCTGCCCCACCATGTCTTCCACATACCGGTATCCCAAGTCGTTCAGGTGTTGCTCCATATTTTTGCCAATCCCGGGAATCGTTTTCAAATTCGTCATTTCATTCCCTCCTTATACACCTTTATTTTAACGTAAATATCATGATTTGGACACCCTGTTACAATTTCTTATTCCAGTCAAACACAGTATTGAACACATCCTTCAAAGATTGTATACTGGTAAAGTGTGAATTGCTCACACTACTATATTACTATGTTAGGGGTATTGGTATGTCAGAAAACGTTGGGGAAATCAAGGAAGGTACGCCTTTTGAACAGCAAATCGAAGACGACCGCACCGGGGGGCCGCAGAACGGCGGCAGCCTGATCAAGCGGCTGCTGAAGCGCTGGTTTATCGACGGCATGGGTGCAATGGCACTGGGTCTGTTCTCCAGTCTGATCATCGGGCTGATCATCACGCAGATATCGACAATTCCGGGACTGGGAATATTGGCCGAATTTGCATCTGTATTGAGTGCAAGTTCGCCTGTTGTGGGCGCTGCCATCGGTGTGGCCATCGCTTACGGCCTCAAGGCAAAACCGCTTGTAATGTTCTCGTCCGCCGCGACGGGTGCGTTCGGTTATGCGCTGGGCGGCCCGGTGGGCGCGTACGTTGCCGCGCTTGTGGGCGCGGAGATCGGCCGCCTTGTCGCAGGCAAAACGCCTGTCGACATCATCGTTTCGCCTATTGTCACCATATTGAGCGGTTGCGCCATCGGCTGGCTTGTGGGGCCGGCGCTGGGTAGCTTTATGACATGGCTGGGCGGCGTCATCAACGCGGCGACCGTACTGTCTCCCATCCCGATGGGTATCATTGTCGCCATCCTTGTGGGTATGGCGCTGACAGCGCCCATCAGTTCCGCCGCGCTCTGCATCATGATGGGAATCGACGGCCTTGCCGCCGGCGCCGCTGTGGCAGGCTGCTGTGCCCAGATGATCGGTTTTGCCGTCATGAGCTTCAAAGAAAACGGCTGGGGCGGCTTCCTTGCGCAGGGGCTGGGCACATCGATGTTACAGGTGCCCAACATCATCAGGCGGCCGCAAATCTGGTTGCCCCCCATACTGGCCTCCGCAGTTGTGGGGCCGCTTTCCACATCGGTGTTCATGATGCTCAACACACCCACCGGCGCGGGCATGGGGACGTCGGGCCTTGTGGGCCAGTTTGGCGCATGGGCCGCCATGATCGATTCGACTGCCCCCGGCATCATCATACTGGACATCGCGGTGCTGCACTTTATACTGCCGATCGTGCTCACGTTGATTTTTGCCGCCATCTTCCGCAATATTGGCTGGATCCGCCCCGGCGACCTGAAGCTGAATATGCTGAAGTAGAATAATGGGATGCCTGCGTGGTGCAGGCATCCCATTTGATTTATTGCAGTTTTTCAAATGGTTGCTGGGCAACCATTTGCCAAAAAGTGCTATACAGCGAACATTTTGTAGCGCGTATCACGCGCTACCATTTGGCAAGGCGCTGTAAAAGTTGAATTCGACCCCCCAGTCGAAACACGCGGATCCCTCCAGGCTGTCCGGCCAATGGCCGCACCAGCCCGGGACTGCCGGATTTTTCACACGGTCAAGGCTGGGCGTATACGGCTTGATATCCAGCACCGGCGAGCGGTCTTCCGCATCGATATACGTGAGCCCTATCACCCCCCAGTCTTGATCTATATACGTAACCCCTGCGCAGGACAGCGCAACGGGGTTTGGGCGCATGGGCGATCGCGTCGCAAATGTTCCCAGCACCGCAGGCGCCCCTTTATACGGGCTTTGCTCCTGCAAATGGCTCCTGTCCGCTTTGTTGTCGCACCCAGAGAACCACCAGAGCACCTGGATATAGCCAAATCCATCCAGCCCTTCCAGCGCGGGCCGGTATTCGCTTTCCAGCTCCAGCCACATTTCGTCGCCGGCGCTCCTGATTTCACCAATCTTTTTTACCTGATATTGTTCCATAAATAATCTCCTTTTTGGACAGCGGGAAATTGCATCCCCTGTCATCCTGAACAGTATTTACGGCGCCGTATTTCCCAGTATAACCAATGTTTTTTATACTTCAACCTTTTTCCAAAAAAAAAGGACCGTACCCAGTGCAGGCACAGTCCGCCACATCAAAAAAGTAGGTCCTAGTCGCTTTGTTTTATTTACCGTTCACCGCTCCTCGCCAAGCTGGTTCATCACAAGCCCGTTGATCACCAGTTTGAACCTGCACCCCAAAAACTCTGCACTTTTCTCGCACATGCGCATGCGGCTAAAGTATATCTCCATAAATTCCATCGGCGTTGCGTGGTCCTTCATACGCATCTCCCACACAATCTGCTTTTTCTCCTTATTCACCGTTACATGCGTCTCGTAAATGGAGAGGTTTATCCTGTCATGTATGCCCGCGAGCGAATAGCTCTCCTTGCGCACGCGCGCCTTGTAGGCGTCCACCTTGTCCGCGATGATCAACGCTGCCGAAAGGTCGCTGACCGGGGCGCCGATCTCCTCGTCATGCGATCCAACGGCAGAGCAAATATCGCACACATCGTCAAAATCCATGCCTATTTTTTGCAATTCCTCAAACAATATTACCGACCCCGTGAGCGAATGGTATTTCCGGTTGAACATATTGCCCACATCGTGCACCAGACCCGCAATCCTTGCCAGTTCCACTCGTTCGGAGGGGTAATCCAGCCCCGCGAGTATCCGTCCGGCAATGGTCGCAATATAATTGACATGCCGCGCGCCATGTTCGGTATATCCTATGATGCCCAGGTTTTCATTGGCCTTATTGACAAGCTGCATGATCCGTTCATTTTTTTTAATATCTTCAAATGTTACATTCATAATGCCTTCTCCTTATACTATGCGCCAGTAAAAGCGCCAGCGTTTTTCAAATGGGATTGGTATGACATTATGATACCATAACATAGCAAAAAGAGGAACGCCCAAACCGCCCGTCCCCCTTCTATTTTACCAATGTTTTACCGCCATTTTACGTCCTTTTTTCCCTGTTTTCTCTGGTGCTGGTTCCACTGCGAATAGCACACGGCTGCGCGCTGTTCACGCGAGGGGAACTCGTCGTCAAAATCCGTGGTCAGCGTCTCTATGCAGCGTGATATAAATTCCTGCTTGGTTTCACCGTCCTTTGGTTCCGGAAGGGGCATCGCTTCCACCTCCTATGCTTTATTTACGGCAGTAAGTCACACGCTTACCCCGCCATCGCCCGTTTCTTTTAATTTCATTTAGAAAATATTGATTCTGTTGGTAACGCACATCGCGGCAGGCGACGCACACATTCGTTGTTCATCAGTGATTTGTGTCACATTTTAAATAATCAGATTTTCACGTAGATAAACATATTATTTTTTACATCTTCTCCCGGTTTCTTTTATATCAAAAAAGCTTTTCGCATCGCGAAAAGCTCCGTTTATCGCACAGTATGAACTAATCTTCCCGTTTCTTCTCCAGTATACTGCGGATTTTTATAGCCGCCTCCACGCTTATTTCCGTGAAATCAAACTCCGGCATACCGGTATAATATCCCTGAATATAGTCCATACCAATCTCCGCAAGCGTTTCCAGGTCCTGCGGGTCTTCCACACCCTCGGCAATCACCTTGATCCCCTTGGGGTGGCAGAACGACATCATGTTTTCTACCAGCTTGCGCTTGTCGGCGTCATAATGGATGCCCTGTATCATCATCATATCGATTTTCACAATCTCGGGCTCTATGGAGAGCATACGCACCTCGTTGGAATACCCGCTGCCAAAATCATCAATTGCCAGCCCCATGCCCATTGTCCTGATATATTCCACCTTGTCCTTGAGCGTCGCAAAATCGTTGGATTCCACCTCGGTGATTTCAATGACAACAGACTTGATGACGTCCGCATATTCGCTGCCAATGATATCAAGGTCACCGGTCGGCAGCATCTGGCTGGGGATGCTGTTGACAAACACCTTCCTGCCCTTCAGCCTGGCATAGTTCTTTTTGATATCCTCAAACGCCTTAAACACCACAAGCCGCTCCAACTGCCCCAGCTTGGATTGCGCCGCCGCCACCTTCAATATCTCCACCGGGTTGCCGAACGCCGGAATTGTGGGCCGCATCAACGCCTCGTACGCAAACACCTCGCCGGTTTTCAGGTCAATAATCGGCTGGTATGCAAACCGGATCAACCCTTCGTCCAGCAGCCTGTTGATGGCCTCCCTGTTCTCCAGCAAATACGCGTTCTGGCTGTACGATACGCTGTCAAACTCGTATATGGTGCCCTTCCTGTTGTTTTTTGCCTCGTACATCGCATAATCGGACAGCTTCAGCAAATCCGTCACATTGTTGGAATCCGACGGATACCAGGCGATCCCCGACGAATACCGCACCCGCTGCGCCGACCCGTCCGGTGTCTGCAGGCTGTACACGCTGTTGCTGGAGTACTGGTTCTCTATGGCGACACGCGCTTCGTTTTTTGATTTGAACCCGTGCAGGTAAATCGCAAATTCATCGCCCGATATGCGCGATACAATGCCGCCCATCCGCCGGAATTCCCCAAACATCTCGCCCGCACGGATAATCAGCCGGTCTCCCATATCGTGCCCAAACGTATCATTAATATATTTCAGGTTGTCCAGGTCGGAAAAGAGCATTGCGCCTATCATATCCGGCTGGCTTGCAATCCTGTTGTGCACTTCGCGCTTGAACGCGTTTCGGTTTAATAGCTGCGTCAGCGCGTCATAATCCAGTTCGTGCGCCAGCTTCCGGCGCTCCTCCACGTCCTTTGTCACATCCATGACAATGCCCACTTTACCCGTCTCGGTGGGCGATTCCACAATCCGCAGCCACATCCTGTCGCCGTCGCCCTGCCGGAAGCTGTAAGTATCTTCATAATTTTCCGTCTTTTTGGCCACCAGCTTTCCGTAATGCTCGCTCCATTCCTTCTCCGAAAGATTTCTACCGGGGGAAATCCCCAGCAAATCACGCACAAAATCGGATACGATCACGTGATCGGAATCGTCTGTCACCTCAAACACGCCCAGCGGGAGGTGCGTGAGCTCCAGTATCTTTGTCATCGCCTTGGAGGCGTTCAGCACGCTTTTATTCAGCTTTTCCACCGCGGAGGAAAGGTCGTCGATCTCCTTCATGCCGGTCCGCTCAAGGTGAATCATCGTATTGGGCGTAAGCCCCTCGACGTGCCGCGAAAGCCCCGATATCTTCCGCGTCGCCAAATACGTCAACGCAAAAATCGCCGTGAACGCGATCGCGATCGTGACCAATACGTTACCCAGCAACGATGCACGTACATCGTTGGACGACGCATTGAGCACATCTTCGGGGACAAAACCTGCCAGGGTCCACGCTTCAGCGGCAAACGGGGAGTTGCGGCTGTACATGTTCAGCTCTTCCAGCGCGCAGTCCATAACGCCCATCCCCTCAATTTCCGTCACATAAAGTCCCGTATCCTCCAGCGGTTCCAGCGCAAGGCTGCCTTCCTCCACCAGATAATTGGATGCAACAGGCCCACTGGGAATAAACCAATCCAGGTTCAGGCCATCCTCCGTTTGACGGGCCAGTACGAAGAAGCCGTTCTGGTAGGGCAGGTTGCGCCCCGGGATATAGCTTTGCGCCATGTGGGAAACAGTGATCTCCACACCGGCAACCCCGTACGCCACGCCCTCCTGGTCCAGCAACGGCATGGTATAATAGACCGCATTCACGCCGTCATTTAACACAGAGGCAGGCGGCATCCAGTACCCGTACCGTTCGATTTCCGAACGGGGATAGTCGCGGCTGGCCTGTATGGGGTTATAATATAATGCATAATCCGTTTCGGCATCATCGCCCAAAAACTCAATGTCCAGCGTCCAGTTTACGCTGGTCGGGATTTTATACTCCCTCGCTATCGCAATGGGGCCCACTTCCATCAACAGGTTTTCCGTACCCGGCACGCTGCTGCCCGCGGCGGCGTTTCTGATATACACCGCGGAATGGCCGCTCCGGTTTTCTTTTTGGGAATTGGAACCGTTCAACATCACAAACGCGCCCGTCACATTGCCTTCCAGCATGTTGAGCAGCGCGCCCACGCTGGCTTCCGTCGCCTGCGCATAAAACGCATCGTCCCTGTACATGGAGGATAGCGGTTTTCTGCTTTCTTCGGACAGGGCAATCATTGTTTCATTGAGCGCCGTCGTATTGACAGCGGTATTCCTGATGATACCGTCAAATTCGGAATTAAACGATTGGGCGCGTTCCTGCGCCAGGTTTTCAAAATTGCGGTACGCCTCGGCATCGAGCGTATAAAAAACGCCGGAAAGCGAGAGCGATAGCATCAATGCCACACTCTGCAAAATCACCAGCAAAGTAAGTATTAACAAAAAGCGTGTCCGCAAACTGGTCGTCTTTTTCATGCCCTCATTGTTTCAGTAATTCAACCCCCTGAATAGGATATCCCAAGCGCGTCCAACCCTGACCGTAAATCCGTCATCCATTCATCAAATTTTGCATCCACATCCAGCCCTTTTATTACTGCATCCGCCGTCAACCCCTGCGCCTTCAGCGTATCGGCCATCCCGCGCCCTGCGTCGGCCTTTTCCATCAACGTGGACTGGAACAACGAGCGCGCGTCATAGCTGCCTGCAAAAGGCTTTGCCGCATACGTATTCAACTCGGTGATCTGCGACAACGCAATTTCGTACACTTTTCCCACATTCTGCAAATCCTCTTCGCCGCCGCCCAACACCTCGAGCGCCGCGGCAAACGCTCCACTCTCATATGCCTGCGCCTGCACGGGCAGGTATCCCGTTGTCATTGCAAAAGTTATATTCTGCTGTGGCGCGGTAAACCATTTCAAAAACACCGCCGCGCCTTCCTGTTTCTCGGGCGTTGTTTTGGCAATACACATGCCCGCCCCCTGCTGGATGGCATACGGCTCGCCGCCCTCAAACACAGGGTAACGAAGCGCCACCAGGTCAATATCCGATTGCGTATTGTTTTTTTCTATCCAGGTGGGGAAGTACGCCGCGCTGGACGACGATCCGACATACTCGATCAAGTCGCCTGCCTTGATATCGTCCGAGCGGAACTTGCCCACCGCGTCAAAATACCGCATGCTGATGCCGGTATAATACACTTCAAAAACCCTGCGCAGGGCCGCCTCATCCAGCACCACGCCGCCACTGGACGCATCAATAATATCCGTCCCCAGCTGTTTGTTGCCGATAATCACATAGTTCGCCACCGAATCGATGCCGATCATGCCCTTTCCATCCCACAGCGCCGGTGTTTTTTCATCCACCCAGTTATAGTATTGCTGTGAAAGATCGTAAATGCTTTCCCATGTTTCAAGATCTGCATCCGTCGCGCCCACATCCTGCGCAAACGCATCCCAGTCGGTCTCGTTTACATACAGGAGCTCGGTGCTCTTGACAATTGGCGCAACAAGGAACCGCCCCTCCGCAAATATGCCTTCCTCCAGAAAATCCTGTACATACAGCTGTTTTTCTTCTTCGGTAAAATATTCGTTCAGGTCACACAGCATGTCCATCCCATCAATTTCCAGCGCCTTGTCGGGATAAGATGAGAACAGGTCCGGCATTTCACTGGAATTGATGACACCCTTGGCCGAATTGGTGACGGCCTCCTCCAGCTCGCCGATGCTGCCCATTGCCACAGTCTCCACAAATACGCCTTTTTCCATCCCCTCTGTCTGGTTAAACTCAGCCACGGCACTCTCCATCGCCTGCTGGTTTTCGCCCACATAGTAGTGCCACAGTGTTACTGTGACAGGGTTCCCCGGGTCAAGCAGCGTATCGTCACCACTTTTGGCACAGCCGCCCAGCGCAAGCGCCGCAACCAGCGCGCAAACAAGTCCTGCTGTCATCACTCTCTTCTTCATAAAACATCTCCCGCCTTATCGTCCGGTCTGTCCGCGTCATGCAGTCGGCTGACAAACACGTCAAAAGCCGCGCCTTCCCTGCTGTCCATCCGCTGCGCCGTGGCTGCCACCACAAAATCATTGTTGCGCAGCTTGCCAATATTCAGCCGCCGCTTACCGGTCGGCGAAACAGCCGCAGGCACGCTCTCCGCGTCCGCACGCGCGGCATCATATGTGTTTTCTTCCGGTGTTGTACGCATGTTTTCCATATAACTTGATCAATCCTCATCCGCCATCAGGCCTGCAATCACCGCGTTTGCCGACGTAATCTCGTCATTCAGCCTGCCGATTTCAGCATCCTTCTCCGCCACCTCGCCAAGCGCCGCATCGCGCGCTTCCTCCGCTTCGACCAGCTTCCCGTTCATATCATTGAAATCCTGCTCCAGCTGGCTGTAGCGCGCAAGTGTTTCATTCAACGTCTGTTCCATCTCTTCATTTTCGGCTATCACCGCAGCATAATCCTCGTTGCTTACGCCCCCGCCACAGGCGGCAAGGCAAACGCACAACGCAACCACCGCAAGCGCCAATGTCATTTTTTTCAAATCAGCTCTCCTCATCCGCTTCCCCCGGCTCCTGCATCTGCGCCGCGCGTTTGATGATATCGACGCACCCCTTTACGCCCAGCTTCAGGCTGTTGACTGCAATGTCATAGCTTGTGACGTCGCTCCAGTCCTTGCTGGTATAATAGCTGTAATAGGACGCCCGCCGCTTGTCGGTTTTGATAATGGTGCTTTTCGCCTCCGCAATGTCGATGTCGTACAGCTCCGCGACGCGCTTGACACGTTCCCCAAGCTGGGCATGGATAAACACGTTTATGCAGTTGCCCCGCTCGCGCAGTATATAATCGGCGCACCGGCCCACGATAACACACGCGCCCTTTTCGGCCACGCTTTTGATCACGTCGGCCTGCGCAAAAAATAACTTGTCGTTGATCGAAAGCTCGGTCGGCAGCGATATGCGGCTGCCTGCCGCAAATGACGTCGCACCAAAATATTGCAGGAAAGCGTTGGCCGCCTTTTCATCCACCTCTTCCAGCAGCGCGCCGTGCACGCCGCTTTTCTCCGACGCCATGGCAATCAGGTCCCTGTCATAAAAGGGTACGTCAAGCTGTTGCGCCAGCGCCCTGCCAATTTCGCGTCCGCCGCTGCCAAACTGCCTGCCTATTGTAATCACTGTATTTTTCAGCATCGAAAGAAACCCTCCTGATGTTTTTTAGAAATCGTTATACTTCCACAATTATACATTATATAGCTTTTTTTCGCATTCCACAAGGCCGCTCATGCGCTTTGGGGCGCTTTCTGGAAATTGACATTTGCCCCGCATGCACATATAATATTTTATTGGACAGTGTTTTTTTATCGCTGTTCTATACTTAGTATAGATACATCATTGGCGTTTATTGTAAACGGTTTTGACTGATAATAGTATATCTGTGTTGCTTGGTATGGACCACCGCCGCCTGATACGGCTCACATGAGGCGATTTTGATGGTCTTGTACATTTGTCACCCAATTGTGGGCCGGAAAGGTCGGGAATTATGCCTTACAAAATGAAAAAGGAAACATTAAAAGACATCGCAAAACTGAGTGAACTCTGCATTTGTAACGACCAGATCGATCCCGAGTTGTATACCAAATACGAAGTGAAGCGCGGGCTGCGGGACATCAGCGGCCGCGGCGTGCTGGCAGGACTGACCGAAATTGGCGAGGTGCGCTCGTACATCATTCAGGAATCCGAGATGATCCCCTGCGAAGGCAAGCTGTTCTACCGCGGCATGGACATCGAGGCGCTTGTGGACGGTTTTATCAAGGAAGATCGCTTTGGGTATGAAGAGGCGACCTACCTGCTGCTTTTTGGCGAACTGCCCGATCATCAGCAATTGGCGGATTTCAAGGAATTGCTGGCGGACTGCTGTACATTGCCCAGCAGTTTTGTGCGCGACGTCATTATGAAGGCGCCGAGCCCCGACATGATGAACACGCTTGCGCGCAGCGTGCTGACGCTGTATTCCTACGACCCCAATCCCAACGACGTATCGATCCCCAATGTGCTGCGCCAGAGCTTGCAGCTCATTGCGCAGTTTCCTATGCTGTCCGTTTACGGCTACCAGGCCTACCGGCATTACAAGGAGGGCGAGAGCCTGGTCATACACTCGCCCGAGCGGGATAAATCCGCTGCGGAAAATATACTGATGACCCTCCGGCCCGACAAGCAATACACCGCGCTGGAGGCAAAGATACTGGATGTGGCGCTTGTGCTGCACATGGAGCACGGCGGCGGTAACAACTCCACGTTCACCACACACGTCGTGTCGTCGTCCGGTACGGATACTTATTCGACCATCGCAGCCTCGCTGGGATCGCTGAAAGGGCCCAAACACGGCGGCGCCAACATCAAGGTCACGCAGATGTTTGAGGACTTGCAGAAGACAGTGAAGGACTGGGACGACGAGGCCGAGGTGGAACACTACCTTACGGCCCTGCTCCGCAAAGAGGCATTTGACCACGCCGGCCTGATCTATGGCATGGGCCACGCGGTGTACTCGATATCCGACCCGAGGGCCAATATTTTCAAGGGATTTGTAGAGAAACTTTCCACCGAGAAAGGGCTGGAGAAAGAATTCCGCCTGTATTCGCTTGTGGAGCGGCTTGCGCCTGAGGTCATTGCCAAGGAGCGCCGCATATACAAGGGCGTATCCGCCAATGTGGATTTTTACAGCGGCTTTGTATACAGCATGCTGGGGCTGCCGGAGGAGCTTTACACGCCGATTTTCGCCATTGCGCGTATTGTAGGCTGGAGCGCCCACCGCATAGAGGAGCTGATTGCATCGGGCAAAATCATCCGCCCCGCGTACAAGAGCGTCGCCCCCCATCAGGTATATGTCCCCTTGCAGGACAGGAAGTAGAACCGATAGTAAAGGCCGCCCAAACGGGCGGCCTTTTTTCTGTCCAATAGACAACCGTAAAAGCACTTGCGCCCCCTGGCTATTCGCTCACTTCTTCCAGCCAGCCCATTTTTTCCAACGCTTCAATATATCGCGCCACAACATAAAAATTATCCAATTCCTTTTCGTTCAGGCCCCGGTACGCTGTCAGCTCTGTTTCCAGCCGCGGGCTGCCCTCTACGCCCACATATCCGCCATTTTTATCAACAAACACCAGTATTGGCAATGGGAACGCATCCGGCGGGATATCCTCCGCATCATCGTGCACCTTTCTCCAGTACTCCATTGCGTCTGCATAATCCTGCTGCTGTGTGGCATACAGCGCCTGTCCTGCGCCCGTATCACAAATTGCCAGCACGGTGATATCGAGGCAGGCATCCACTGTTTCAAACAAGCTTGCGTATTGGATCGCGTTCTGCCTGCCCACCTCCAATGCCTGCGCAGAATTTTCCGGCAACGTCTCGTATTTGTTTTGTATATACCGCAATACTTCTGCCTGTGTTTTCCTGCATGGGGCCAGCACCGGGCGATATTTTTTGTGCACCGCTTTCCATCCTGCAATCACTGGATTTTCAATGTTTTTTCCCTGCCCCATACTCTTTTGGCCTCCCACACATTTGTTGCAATTATACTTAAATAACTTTAAAAACAAGTCCGGACGACTGTTTTTAAAGTTGATTGACTATATTATACACTCTCCCTGTACAGATCGCTACAGACTGATTTTCATCAAATCTTAAGCGTCCCGTAAGATTTGCTACTACAGATCTTAAAATTAGCCTAATATACTGTATTTGTCTTACAAAATACGAATCGAACAAAACACGGGGGATTGTGGTTATGGAAATATTTTTGGAAGTGTGTAAATGGATTGTAATCATACTGACCGCCTATACGTTGCCGCTGACAATATGGATGTTTGTTACGGTGCTTGTAGGGCTCAGGAAACCTAAGGACGGTAAACCGGCGGAGAACAAACTGCACCGGTTTGCGGTTCTTGTTTGTGCCCGCAACGAGGAAGCGGTGATCGGCAACCTGCTGCGCAGCATCAAGCGGCAGGATTACAAAGGGAAGTTTCAACTGTTTGTCGTAGCGGACAACTGCACCGACGCCACTGCCGCCGTCGCGCGGGAGATCGGCGCCATTGTTTTTGTGCGCAACGACGAGACAAAAAAAGGTAAAGGGTACGCGCTCAGCCACGGCATCAGCCGCATCACCAAGACATACGACGGCGAATTTGACGCCGTATGCGTGTTTGACGCGGATAACCTTGCTGCTGCAGATTTCCTGACAGAAATGAACAACGCGCTATGTTCGGGCGCTGTCGCCGCGCAAGGCTACCGCGATACCAAAAACATCCATGACTCGTGGGTAAGCGAGGTTTATTCCGTCTACTGGCTGATGCTTATGCGGTTCTATTACCACCCGCGCCAGTTGATGGGGCTTTCGTCTATGGTGGGCGGCACGGGCTTTGCGTTCAAGCTTTCCGCGCTTGGGGACGCAGGATGGGCAACCGAATCGCTGACCGAGGACGTGGAATTTTCCATCCAGCAGATTTTGAAGGGCAACCGTGTCACGTATGCGCGTAAGGCGGCCTTTTATGATGAGCAACCCGCGTCGTACGGCGTATCCGTCAAGCAGCGGCTGCGCTGGATGACGGGCGGCATGCAGTGCATCCCGCTGTACATCAAGCAGGTCGCAAAGGCGATCTTCCGTGGTGAGAAGTGTGCGCTGGACGTGCTTTGGTACCTGCTATTCATCCCTGCGG
>DHOD01000084.1:17631-19331 GCA_002407725.1 Christensenella sp. UBA5399
GCTATTCATCCCTGCGGCAGGGCTGACCATACCACTCAACATTGCCTCTGTTTGCATTGTGCTTGCAACGCCCGGGCTCCAACCGTTCGCATTGCCGCTGATCATCGGATTTTGCATTGCCAGCTGGTGTATCGCCATGGTAATCGCTTACCTGACGCTCCGGCTGGAGGGGCGCGACATCAGATCCATGAAGCGTGCAATAGCATTGTATCCGTTTTTCATGCTGACGATGATGTTTATCTCTCTCTTCTCGCTCGTGCGCCCCCACACCGAGTGGGTGCCGATCCGGCACGAGAACGTACGCACAATTGAAGAACTGGAGGGCGGACGGTAATATGGTTGGCAGCATCTTGATTCTTTTCGCAATGATTGGCAGTATGATATCCATTGTCCTGATTGTAAAATATGTACAGTCGCTGATGGTAGAGCCGCCTTCCACCGACTGGCTGGATAAATACCATTACGCGCACCGCGGACTCCACGGCAGCGGCGTACCGGAAAACTCGATGCGCGCGTTTGCGCAGGCAGTAGAGGCGGGCTACGCGATAGAACTGGACGTCCGCCTCACGCTGGACGGGCATGTCGTGGTGTTCCATGACAAAAAGCTCCACCGCATGACAGGCAAACACGCCTCGCTCCGGTGGTGTACGCTGTTGCAACTGAAGAAGCTGAAGCTGGCCGATACGGAAGAGCGCATTCCCCTGCTGGAGGACGTGCTGCGGATGGTGGACGGACGCGTGCCCGTGCTGATTGAAATCAAAGATTATACATTTGTGGGTCCGTTGGAACACAAACTATGCAAAATCATCAAACATTACCAAGGAAAAATCGCCGTGCAGTCCTTCTCGCCCTTTTCCTTACGATGGTTTTTGCGGCATGCCCCGCAAATTCCACGCGGCCAGCTTGCCTGCGACATGCGGTTTTGCGATACCGTTTCCGCCGTATGGCGGCCACTGATGCGTTTTCTGTTACTTGCCCTGACGCGGCTGGAGACAAACCACCTCTGCCGTCCCAACTTTATCAGCTACGAACACCACGACGTCAACAAGCGGATCATCAAAAAGCTGCGCAACCGCGGGGCAAAGGTGTTCGCCTGGACAATCCGCAACGAAACCCAGATGCACGCCGCCCGTGGCTACATTGACGCCATGATATTTGAAGGCATACGGCCGCCAGGGCTTCCGTTGGCAGGGAAGCGGCAGCAAACGGTGATGCCTTAGCCATTTTGTAATTAGAAACAAAATGTAATTTTAGAACGATTTTTGTTAAGGCGGAAAATAGAATCCTTTCGCCTGCGGCAGCTTATACCAATTCCATTTAAAAACACCCTGTGTTTTTATAGCTCCGCTGAAGTAACGCGATTAGTCTTATTATAGCGCATAACGCGTATGGGACGGCAGAAGACGTGCCGCGAAGCGGCGTGGCGCAGCGCGCCACATTTCTCAAATGAACGGGCCTTTTCATTTGAAATTCGTATTAGAACCTACGGTTCTAACAGCCTGTCAAAGAAGTGATGTCTGACAAAACCATATGCAAGATTGAAAAACCTTTATAACTAGAGGGTATTCCTTTTGGGTCAAGGAGCCTACGGCGTATTATAATAGTTTCGGAGCTATGCATACCTTCACTGCGGGCTCGTTGCGCCTATGGCTTACTTGCCTCGCGTTCAGGCATTCGCCGACTTAAGGGGCAAGCCCCTT
>DHOD01000015.1 GCA_002407725.1 Christensenella sp. UBA5399
ATGGTCTAATGAGATAGTCAGGTAATTTTATATGCTGCATTGCTGGTGATGACGGCGATTGTGCTGGGCTTTTTGTTACGGGGCAGGCAACGCAATGATTTTACACGGGCAAGCATCGTTTTTTATATTAGCGTGATTGCCTGGATTCTTGTGGAGATGGCTGTTTTCTCGCTTCGCAGCCCGGTGGCGATCAAGCTGATGATCAACCTGAAGCAGGCGGCAATTGCATGGAATGCCGTGGCGCTGTTGTATATGATACTGGAGTTTTACCACCGGAAAAACAGGCTGCCCCTTTGGGCAAAAGTGGTTGTGCTGGGGATACCCGCAGCGACGACGGTGATGGCGGTGCTATCGCCGGCATTTGATTTTTTGACGGCGGGGTATACGCCGGTGCAGACGGCGCCTATTGTGGAAGCGCTGTATACCGGGACGCCGTGGTTTTTTGTAAACATGGCGTTTTGCCAGGTCGTGATCTCACTGTAATGATCCTCACCCTGACATATTTTAAAGATTCCCCGAATCCGTTAAGAAGCAGTTCGTTCTTTATATTGCTGTGCCTGCTGGTATATTATGCGTTGCTGGCGGCGGAGCTTTTGGGGGTGCTGCGGGAGACCCGGTACGGCGCGGTGGATTACGCGATGTGCGGGATGGTGCTGGCGGGCATTATGATCTATTTTGCGACCGTGGGATCGGGGCGGATCAGCTATATTTATATTGAAAAGCATGAAATGTACAAATATTTGGACGAGCCGATGTTTCTGTTGGACGAGGATGGATTTATACTGGACACAAACCCCAAGGGCGCTCAAATGTTGGCGGAAATGGGGATATGCGATTGGCAGAAGGGTACAACACACATCCGGCAAATGGAGGAAGATATGGCCGTCCGCAATACGCTCAACAACCTGATACACGGCGATAAGGACAACGAGAATTTATTTGTGGTAGGCGAAGAATTTCCACGGTGCTACAGGAAGGTGATCAAACCGTTTTATGGCAGTGATGGGCAGAAAGGGTCATTCCTGATGCTGGATGAAATCACCAATGAAGTGATTTTGATGGAAAGGCTGGAGGCGACAGCAGGCGCGGACAGCCTGACGGGCCTTGCCAACCGGTACCGTTACGACCAGCTGCTAAGGGAATTGGATGTAGATGAAAACCTGCCGTTGAGCGTTGTGATGGCGGATGTCAATAAGCTGAAGCATATCAACGATACCCAGGGGCATGCAGCGGGCGACAGCCTGCTGAAAGGCATTGCGGATGTGCTGCGGGACAGTTGCCCTGTCGGCTGCCATGTTGCAAGGATCGGCGGCGACGAATTTGTGATTATTTTGCCGCGGTACGGGGAAGCGGCCGTGCGGCTGATTATGGAGAAAATCAAAAACAGCCGTATCGAGGGATTTGGAGCGTTGGAGGATTTGCTTTCGCTGGGCAGGTCGACAAAGACCGTGATGGATGAAAACCTGCGGGAGCTGGTACATACGGCGGACATAGAAATGTACGGCCAAAAGAGCAGGCATGCCGCCGCCGGGGGGAAAGCCATGCTGAATGAAGTGCGCATCATCGTGTATTCCATTATAGCGCTGCTTGCAGTCCTCGGCATCGTGCTTACACTGAAAAAGCAAAAAGCGAAAAAGCTGCGAAGATACATTGTGCTGCTTGAGTGTATGATTATGGGCTGGGCGGTGTGCCTGGTTTTGTTTAACCTGTCGCAGACGGTGGAAGCGGCGGCGTACCTGTACGATCTGGACATGCCGTTTGTGGCGATGTGCAGCTATGCGGCGTTTATGTTTGTGATGAATTTTTACAATATACGCGCATATAGCTCGCTTGCCATGCGCCTTGTGCTGCTGGTTATACCGGTCATCACGGCGTTGGTGGTTGCCCTGCCCGGCGGCAATGTGTTTATGCGGAGCGAAATAACCGTGGTGAGCATTGACCCTGCACATGTGGTGGAAACAACCTCCAACCTGTGGTATTGGGTACACGTCCTGTATTGTTACCTGCTTGTCATGATTGTGGTGATTGTATCCATGGTGCAGTATTCCAAAATGCCCGCCGCATGCAAGGGCGTATCGAGATTGGTGGTTGTCAGCCTTTTGTCTGTTGTTGCGGGCAACATCATTGTGCTGGCGTTCCGTAAGCTACCCATAGATATTACATTGCTTGGCGCGAGCATTTGTACACTTCTTCTGTTTAGGGCGGTACAAAATTCGTCCGGGTTGGGGTTTGTCATACAGGCCCGGCACGAAGTTTTGGACGAATTTAATGAAGCGATCATGGTCGTGGATAATGAGGGCTGCGTGATATACGGCAACAGGACTGCGGAAAAATTGCAGCGTTTTTTGGGCGCGGGCGTGACACAGGCAGAATATGAAGCAGTGCTGCGCACGATGTTTGGCAATGCGCAGAAACACGAGTTTGTTGAGGACGAGAGCGGCGGCACGGATTATATGCTGGATACGCCGCAAGGAAAGAAAACATACAATGTGCGGGAAAAACATCTGATGGACAGGCGCGGTGCGGCACTGGGGATGATTGTGACGATTATTGAGGTGACGACACTGCGCCAATCGATTGAAAAACTGGAGGCCGAGGCGGGGATGGACGCGCTCACCGGTCTTTGTAACAGGGCGAGCATGGAGCGGTTTAAG
This sequence comes from Christensenella sp. UBA5399, assembly GCA_002407725.1. Classification (GTDB taxonomy): domain Bacteria; phylum Bacillota; class Clostridia; order Christensenellales; family Christensenellaceae; genus UBA5399. The sequence goes on from DHOD01000015.1 coordinate 2,655, forward strand.
CGCGACGCAGAGCAAAAAAACGAGGTTCCGGTGGGCCTGATTATGGTAGACCTAAACGACCTGAAGACAGTCAACGATCAGCTGGGCCATGGACAGGGGGATGTATACTTGCGTGTGGTGGCGGAAAATATATTGGCGTCATGCCCGTCCAGCGCGTGGGCAGGCCGGATTGGCGGGGACGAATTCATGGTGATCATTCCCCGGTACAGTATGGAGCAAACGGCAAAGCTTGCCGCAACCATCAGCCTCCGCGTGCGGACGGCGGGGACACAGCTTTTTAAGGCGTCGGTTGCGGTGGGGGCGGACGTATGGGACGGGACAGGTACGCTTGAGCAGGCGGTTGACCGGGCAGACAAAAAAATGTATAAAAACAAACGGTACATAAAAGACCGTTGAAGCAGGGTATAGTCAAGCAACTCTAAAACAGTCCGGATGACCGATTTAGAGTTGTTTAAGTATATGGTTTGACGGAATACATATTATGGGAGTAGAATGATCATATAGTATTCTACAAGTAAAACAACAGTTGTTGATAATCTGTAATAAAAAATACAAATAATTCAGGAGGTTGTGACATGAATGTAGCGCCGCACAGGTCCTCGATCGGTATGAACGCCAATACTTGGGTTTTATTGATTTACCTGATCTCAATTGGTTTGGGGTGGATTCCATGGGTGTGTTATTTTGCCTGGGCTTTTCCGCTGGTGATGTTTTTTGTAGAAAAAAACAGCCCGTTTGTAAGGTTTCATGCCATGCAGGCCGTGGCGATATTCGCCATTTTGGCAATAGCGCTGGCAATTTGCGACATCATTTCGTTTGCTGCGATGATGGCCAACCCGCTTAGCTTTATCGGCGGACTCTTTGGGTTTGGAGCGCCCGACCCGGGGACCATCGTGGGGCTGATCATCACGATTGTGATCGATGTGTTTGCGGTACTGGGCGCAGTGAAGGCATATAAATATGAACAGTCGGCATGGCCCTTTTTTGGGTCGTTTGCGCTGTGGCTGGCCAAGCTGATGGGAAACAAAGACCCGCAGAGAACGCCGTTTGACCCGGTTCCAAGGCCGCAGGGATACGGATATCACCAGCCCCCACAGGTATACCAGCCGCCCCCGCAGGGGTATCAGGCCCCGCCGCAGGGGCAACAGC
>DHOD01000030.1:0-290 GCA_002407725.1 Christensenella sp. UBA5399
ACATAAGAAAGGTGTAGGTAGTTCACGTAACGGACGGGATTCCGAGTCAAAACGCCTGGGCGTAAAGCGCGCCGACGGGCAGTATGTGGCAGCGGGCAACATCCTTGTACGGCAGAGGGGCACAAAAATCCACCCCGGCATCAATGTTGGCAGGGGCGGGGATGATACGCTGTTTGCCCTGGAGAGCGGCATGGTAAAGTTTGAGCGCCGCGGCAGGGACAAAAAGCAGGTCAGTGTTTATCCCAACTGAGTGACACAAAATTTGTACAGGCGGTTGCAGTGTTGCAGTC
>DHOD01000030.1:446-1050 GCA_002407725.1 Christensenella sp. UBA5399
AAGTCGCCTGTTTTTTGTGTGACGGGAAAAGCAAGAATATAAAAACGCCACTTCGTGTTGAAGTGGCGTTTTAGCTAATCTGTCAAAGAAGCAAATCGAGCGCTTCACCGGCTTCGCCTTCCGCGGCGAGCGCACTGGTTACGCTGGTTGAATCGTTTTCAGGCATTGTGGAAATTTTGGTAAGGCCGCCCGCCACATACATTTTGTGGCATTCGGGACAGCAGGCCATCTGAAATGTCACCGTCTTTTCTGTGACGATCATACCCTCCTGCCGTGCTTTTTCGGTCTCGCGGCTCACGTGCTCCCCCTCGTGCGAGGCGACGGCAACGCCTGCCATGGCGGACGAAATATGTGTTGGCGTCTGGAACGATACACCCGAATCGTTTGAGCCGTCCTGGTATGTGCGTTCCTGGCAGGTTTGGCAACCGGTATTTTCGCCGGCTTTTGCGGATTGCCCGCTCTTGGATGCGCCCAGTGTTACCGCCTGGGAGGCGGGCGCCTGTGCATTGTTGGCTGCGGCCGATGCAGGTACGGTTTGCGCCGCCGCAGTGTTGATCACTGCGCTGGGCCTGTAGTATTGCATTTTGGCGAGCGACTGCTTTGC
>DHOD01000030.1:1233-3466 GCA_002407725.1 Christensenella sp. UBA5399
TGCTGTGCTTTCAGCTCGCGGCTGGCTGGTTACCGCCGTGGCGGCCGCTTTTGTGGCGCCGGCCTGCGTAAAAACAGCGGACTTGGCAGGGGTCGCCATCGGCTTTACAAAAGCACTGTTTTGAATTTGTGTATTGCTACCTGTCATAACACTGTTACCTTCGTTAAAAGTATACATATTATACTATAAAACCGCATGAAAATCAAGAATTTGATCGAGTTGAGAGGTTAAACGAATAAAAATATATGAAGGAGTGATATGACAAGTTCATGTAAAATACACAATATCATAATGAACATTTACATAATATGTGATATAATATTTTACTAGTGACGTGTTAACAGAAGGAATTACAATAGGCAATGGTAGATATTCATTCGCATATGCTCCCGGGCATCGACGACGGTCCTGACGATATAAATGAAAGTGTGGAAATGGCGCGGATGGCGCTTCATGAAGGCATCACCGCGGTGGTGTGCACGCCGCACGCAATCCGCGATTTTGACCAGTTGCTGGCCCTGGCGGAAGAGCGTCTGCAGGCGCTGAAAGGCGAGCTTGCAAGGCGGCAGGTGCCGCTTGCGCTATACCAGGGATTTGAAGTGTATGCCAGCGAGAGCCTGCTGGATTACCAGGATATAAAAAGGCTTACATTGCCGGGCGGCAAGCGCATGCTGTTGGAATTTGATTTTGGCAGTATGCCGGCGTGCGCGGACGAAGTACTGTACCTGCTGCGCATATCAAATATAACGCCTGTATTGGCCCATCTCGAGCGGTTTGATTATATGAACAGGGATATCGGGCGCATGAAAGCGCTTAAGCAACAGGGCGCGATGATACAGGTGAACACGGGCAGTATCACGGGCATGCACGGAAGGGCGGCGCAGAAATGCGCCAAAAAAATGATTAAGGCAGGCCTGGTGGATTACATTGCTACGGATGCGCATTCCACAAGGCGGCGGGGGCCTTATGTGGCCGCAGCGGCGGGCCTGATCAGCAAGTGGGCGTCAGGCGAATGTTTTGACGGTTTGATGTCCAATGCGGAGGATATTGTCAATATTTGAGCGTCCTGATTGGGGGATGTATTTGACGGGATATGTTATAATAAATTTGGTAGAATGATTTGATGGAAGGGTTTATGAATGGACGCAAATTTTAAAGAGCAGGCACTGGAAGCATTCAATACGATACGTACCAATCTTAGTTTCCTCAGCGTAGATAAGCAAATTAAAACGATCATGGTCACCAGCTCCATAAAAGGAGAGGGCAAATCCACCGTGTCGGCAAACCTGGCAAACACGATGTCGACGGCGCACACAAAAGTGTTGCTGGTGGATGCGGACCTGCGGAACCCGACGGTGCACAGGATGTTTGGCGTGCCCAACAGGATGGGGCTTTCCGACCTGATTATGGCGGGCAAAAACGCCGAAGATGATTACGATTGCATCGTTAAGCATAAGCGGAATCTGGATTTGCTGACAGCGGGCCACAGGCCGCCCAACCCGACCGAGCTGCTATCATCCAAAAGGATGAGCAGGATACTGGCGAACCTCGCGGAACATTACGACTATGTACTGTTGGATACGCCGCCCATATTGGTGGTGCCCGACGCAATGGCGCTTTACCATAATGTAGATGGGTTTATATTGGTATCCCGGCACGGGTATACTACAAAAGAAATACTGACCAACACAAAATCCGCATTGGAGGTGGCGAACGCAGAACCGATCGCCTGCATCTTCAATGCGATACCCGATATGCACAAGGCGTATTCTTATTACGGGTATTACGACTATACCGACGTTGACCACAACGGGAAGCGCAGAAAGAAAAAGACCAAGAGGGGTACTGCCGCTAAAGATATGGGCGATGCCGATATGCCCGTCAATATGGATTTTAGCGACAGGGAAGATAAAGATTTTGTAGATTTTGGAGAGAAAATCTCAGCCGATACGCCGGTGGGGCGCAGAAGGGTCAGGAACGATTAGGGGGGCCAGATGCAGCAGGGCAACTACGACGACGATAATTTAGAATTACTTTTTCTCGGCGGCGAAAAAACAAATAAACGCAATAAAAAAAGCAAGAAATGGATTATTGCACTGGTGATCGTGGCGGCTGTAGCGGTAGCCGTTGCGGCATATTTCCTTTTGCCCCGGGGGACGCAAGGGGATGCCGGGGCGGACGACGGTGTTTTTCTAAATGGAATTTCCATATATGGCGTGCCCCCCAATCCTTG
>DHOD01000051.1:0-485 GCA_002407725.1 Christensenella sp. UBA5399
ACAAAGATTGGGGGCAGCCCACATATCAATCCAAATACAATTCTTCTATTTCTCATTGGTCAATCTCCTTAGACTTACTTTGTTTATTTGTAGCCATAATCCGTCTACCGTCAATCTGGCTTGTATGATATCAGTATATCATAAGGGAAAATGTTGCGCGCATGCCTAAAAACAAAATCGCGCACTGCAAAATAGTGCGAGATATGCCGGTATTCATAAGAATAAACAGCGCAGGCACACGGCCTTAGGGCCCCATATGAGCCCAGCGCAGCGGGTCATGTGGGGAAGAGGAGGAGCCAGGGAGCGAAAAAGCCCCACGCCTGTCTTTGGTGTGGGACTGACTGAGCGCGGTGCGCTCCGACGTGGTACCGATGATCATAAGGACAAACTTTGGACGCGTGCCATAAAAGCAAAATCGCGCACTGATCGTAGTGCGCGATTTGCAGGCGGCATCATGCCGCTGGTGCCGAAGACCGGGATCGAAC
>DHOD01000051.1:679-3007 GCA_002407725.1 Christensenella sp. UBA5399
CTGCCAGTTCCGCCACTTCGGCATTTCCTATCCAATAATATCATATATAAAAAAGCAAGGCAATAAATAAGAAAGCGTGATGTATAAAAACTATTTCCTGTTTTTTAATGATTTATTCACAGGAATATATTATAATTAATGTGTTTTTGTGAAATGAGAGACGAATACGGAGAGGTATGTATGAATAAATTTAAAATTGCGATAATTTTGGTTGTATGCTTTGTGGCCGTGGCAGTGATGGCAGGCTGCAGCGGGGCAGACCCGGAGATGACGGTTGCAACGGTCAACGGCACTGCCATCCCATACAGGTCGTATGTGGAGCTGTACAACGGATTGATGAGCACATACGGCTACGAGGATGGCGAAGAGCTTAAGGATATCACAATAGAAGAATTGGTGGTACAGGAGCTTTTGTTGCAATATGCGCAGGAAAACGGGCTGGACGCAATCAGTGACGAAGAACAGTTACAGATTGACGAAAGCGTGGTTGTATATTTTGATACGTTGAAATCGCAGATGGTTGAGGAGGCGGGAGCGCAGGATAGTGGCAATATTTACATGAACCCCACATCCGAAGCGCAAAAAATGTACGATGATTATATCAAAGAGAATTATATTACGGAAGAAAGCGTGCGAGAGCATTATACAAAGCAAGTGATATTCGGCAAGGTACGCAACGAGATCATGGAAGGATTCTCCGTGACGGATGAAGAGGTGCAGGCGTATTATGATGAAAATGTTGCAATACAGGAACTGGCGGCGCAGAGCGACCCGGATCTGGCTGCGGAAACATACCTGAGCGGCGGATACGACGTATCTCTTTATGTGCCGGAATCGGTGCAGGGTAAAGCAAAAATGATCAAGCATGTCCTTGTGGAAATATCTGACGAGGAATATATGCAAATACTGGCAGCACAACAGGAGGCGGATTATGAGTTGGCGGACCAGATCCAGCAGGAGGCGCTGGAAGCCGTTTACCCGCGTGCGCAGGAGGTTATTGAAAAGCTGAACGGCGGGGAAGATTTTGATACGTTGATTGCGGAATATAACGATGATCCGGGCATGGAAAGCAACCCGGACGGCTACCTGGTGTATGAAGGGTCCTCCTTTGTGGAATCGTTTGTTGAAGAAGCGATGCGGCTTGAGAATGTGGGGGATACCTCCACAGCGCCGGTGGAATCGTTTTACGGTTATCACATCCTGCAATACGCATCCGACCCGGCGGCGGGCCCCGTCCCGCTCGATGATGTCAGCGACAGTATCAAAACGGTGCTTGCAAGCCAGAACCAATCAGTATTTTGGCAAAATGCGTTGCAGGCGATGCAGGATCGGGCAGACATAGTCAATTATGAGTTTTAGCGCAGTACGGTGCTATCATTGATTCGAAAACATGCGGCCGTACGTTGTGCGGCCGTGTTTTCTTTCAGGGAGTACGAATTCCAAATAGAAAAACAGTACAAACTGCTTGTTTCTACTTCGGAAATAGTATAAAGGGAGGATATATTCTTGCTGAAAAGCTTTATTGGATACTACAAGCCATATAAGAAAATCTTTTTTATCGATATGGTTTGCGCCATTGTGGTTTCGCTGATCGATTTGGCGTTTCCACAAATTTTAAATCTGCTGACGGGCGGGCTTTTCCAGCAGCCGGGGGATATCATTTTGCGGTCGATTGCGCTGATCGGCGTGCTGCTTGTCGTCATGTACCTTGTGCGGTATGCCTGCCAGTATTACATCACATCGTGGGGCCACATCATGGGCGCGCATATGGAGAGCGATATGCGGCAGGATCTTTTTGACCATATGCAACGGTTGTCGTTTTCGTATTACGACAAAAACAACACAGGGGATATGATGTCCAAGCTGGTATCCGACCTGTTTGATATTTCGGAGCTGGCGCACCACGGGCCGGAAAATTATGTGATATCGGCGTTGAAAATCGTGGGCTCATTTATATTGCTGATGTTCATCAATGTGCCGTTGACGTTGATCCTGATGGGAATGACCGTACTGATGGTTGTATTCAGCATAGCGCAAAACAAAAAAATGAAACGGATATTTTCGGACAACAGGGTGAAGATTGCGGGCGTAAACGCGCAGGTACAGGACAGTCTGGCCGGAATCCGTGTGGTGAAGTCGTTTGGAAACGAAGATTGGGAGCGTAAAAAATTCCGCAAAAGCAATACAAAATTTTTGAATTCAAAAAAGGGCAGTTATAAAATTATGGCGGTATTTCATGCGGGAAATATGCTTTTTCAGGGGTTTATGTACGCCTCTGTGATTGTGGCCGGCGGGATATTCATTGCCTCCGGGCTGATCCGCGTGACA
>DHOD01000147.1:0-1272 GCA_002407725.1 Christensenella sp. UBA5399
GGTGGGCGACGACGACCAGTCGATTTATGCTTTCCGCGGTGCGAACATCCGCAACATACTGGAGTTTGAGAAGGACTTTTCCGGGGCGAAGGTGATCCGGCTGGAGCAGAACTACCGGTCGGATAAACGCATACTGGACGTTGCCAACTGTATCATCAAAAACAACGAGGGGCGCAAGGGCAAGACGCTGTGGAGCGATATTGACGGGGGAAGCAAGCCCACGCTGTTTGTCGCGGAAAACGAGCGCGACGAAGCGATGAAGATTGCACAGGATATCCAGCAGATTTCGCAAATGGGCGTGGATTTTAAAGACATGGCGGTGTTGTACCGTGTGCATACGCTCTCCCGCGCGATTGAGGAAAAGTTGCGCCTGTACTCCATCCCGTACAGGGTGTACGGCGGCACCAGCTTCTATGCGCGCAAAGAGGTCAAGGACATACTGGCATACCTGTACCTGATCGTCAACCCGGCGGCGGATACGCATCTGTTGCGCATTATCAACGTGCCCAAGCGGGGCATCGGTGGGCAGAAGATTGCCACGCTGCGCGATATTGCGGCAGGGCAGGGTATCCCCATGATGGAAGTAATCAAAAATGCCGATGTGCTGGTGGCGGATAAGGCGTTGCAAAAAAAAGCGCATGAGTTTTATGACCTGTATGAGAAGATCAGCGAGAATTACGAGAACACACCTGTTCCGGAGCTGATAGAGCGGACATATAACCTGACGGGCTACCGCAGGATGCTGGAGGACGAGCAGACGCTGGAAGCGAATATGCGTATGGAGAATATCGAGGAATTGGTCAACTCGGCGTACACGCCCGATGGCGAGGAAGCGCCTTCGCTGGACAGCTTTTTGCAGAATGTCACGTTGATTACGGATTTGGACAGCATGGACGAGGAAGGCGGCGTCACATTGATGACGATGCACGCCGCAAAGGGGCTGGAGTTTGACGTCGTCTACATTGCGGGGATGGACGAGAGCATCTTCCCGGGGAGGCGGTCGGCGGAAGAGGAGAACATAGAGGAGGAGCGCAGGCTGTGCTATGTGGCGGTCACGCGCGCAAAAAAGAAGCTGCTGTTGCTGCATTCGCAGGTGCGGACGGTGTACGGCAGGACGCAACCGTCGCTGCGGTCGCGCTTTTTGGACGAGATCGACGGCGGGCTGATCAATGAGATCGGCCCCGCAAAAAAACAAGCGGCCGCGAAAAAGGCAGAGAATAAGGAATTCTTCTCGGGCGGGATGAAGCGGGAGAAGATTACGCCCAAAGCAGT
>DHOD01000147.1:1433-1707 GCA_002407725.1 Christensenella sp. UBA5399
GCCCAAAGCAGTGTCAGGCGATTTTGGCGTGGGAACAGTGGTGGCGCACAAAATGTTTGGCAAGGGAACCATACAGGAGATCAAAGGAGACGGGGATTCGCGTGTGGCGACCGTGGACTTTGATACCGCAGGCAAGAAGAAAATGTTTTTGGCGTTTGCGTCGCTGGAGATTGTGAATTGATATGGAAATGAGAGAGCTGGTAGAAAAGCTGAACGACCTGGCTTACCGCTATTATGTGCTGGACGACCCGGCTGTATCCGATGCGGAATAGAT
>DHOD01000147.1:1868-3141 GCA_002407725.1 Christensenella sp. UBA5399
CATGCGGAATACGACCGGCTGTATGACAAGCTGGTCGGTATGGAGCGTGACACGGGCGTCACAGAGCCCGATTCGCCGACACAGCGTGTGGGCGGGGCGTTGCTGGACGGCTTTGCCAAGCACAAGCACCTGGCGCCGTTGTGGAGCCTGGACAAGGCGCAGAGCATGGACGACCTGTTTGCGTGGGAAGACAGGGTCAACAAGCTGACGGAGCAGATTGGCATGGCCCCGCCGGATTATTCGCTGGAGTATAAATTTGACGGGTTGACAATCAACCTGACATATGACGAGGGCTACCTTGTGGGCGCGGCAACGCGCGGCGATGGAATCACGGGCGAGGAGATACTGGAACAGGTCAAAACAATCCGTTCCATCCCCATCCGCATCGGCTTTACAGGCCGGATGGAAGTGCAGGGCGAGGCGATTATGAAGCTGTCGGTGTTGGAGAAATACAACAAGACGGCGGCAGAACCGCTGAAAAACGCGCGTAACGCTGCGGCGGGGGCGCTCAGGAATCTGGACCCGGCAGTCACTGCGGCTCGCCACCTGGATGCGTTTATCTATAACGTGGGGTATATCGAAGGCAAGACCTTTAAAAACCAGCCGGAGATGATCGGTTTTTTGCAGGAAAATAAATTTAACGTAAGCCGTTATGAGAAGGGTTTCGCCAGCATGGCGCAGGTGCGCACAGCGCTGGAGGCAGTGGAGGCGGAGCGAATGGCGCTCGATTTTCTGATAGACGGCATGGTGATCAAGGTCAACGATTTTGCCGCCCGCAGCGCGCTGGGGTACACACAGAAATTTCCCCGGTGGGCGATTGCGTATAAATTTGCGGCGGAAGAGATGACGACGGTTGTAGAGGATGTGGTTTGGGATGTGGGGAGGACGGGGAAGCTGACCCCCACTGCAATGCTGGCGCCGGTAGAGCTGGCGGGGGCGACTGTACGCCGGGCGACGCTCAATAATTATGAGGATATATTACGCAAACATGTGGAAATCGGCTCGCGTGTTTTTATACGCAGGTCCAACGATGTGATACCGGAGATACTGGGCGCAACGCCCGAACAGGAGGAGCGGCGGAGCGCAATAGAGAAGCCCGCATTTTGTCCTGCCTGCGGGACGGAACTGGAAGATGTGGGGCCCAACCTTTTTTGTCCCAATTCGCTTTCGTGCAGGCCGCAGCTGGTATCGCGCATGGTGCACTTTACCTCGCGTGACGCGATGGACATCGAAAACCTGAGCGAGAAAACGATCGAAGTGATTTTTGACAAGC
>DHOD01000153.1:0-1459 GCA_002407725.1 Christensenella sp. UBA5399
CTATTTAGTCAACTATTTTAATCGTATTTCATGGCTTTTTTTGTAAATTATACTTTTTGGTGTGACTTTATGCGAAAAATGTATTTGCTTTCTTTCATTATGACTTTTGGGTAGTTTTATCAAAAACCTTTCCCCATGCGGATTTTATCAATATTTTTATTGGACACTTTGCGTTGTCAAATCGCATTATCCCAAAAATTTCTTTCACCGGAAAATCATTTCACTGGAAACAGAAAAATATTGCGCCTGTTTTTATAAAAAACACCCGCATAATCAGTGCAGGCGTTCCCTCTATCTGCCCAAATCCATAACCGGTGGCAATCCCGTCTCACGCCTTCTCCATCTCGACCAGCAGCACGTGCGCCCTCTGCTTCGCTTCTATCACCAGCAGTTCTTCCGTCGCCTCCAGTGCGTCGCGTATGCGCATATGGATGCCGTTTACATCCGCCTCGCCTTCAACCAGCACCATGTATATCTGCCGCCCTTCCCCCACCTTGCATTCCGCCTTGTCCCCTTCCGAGATAATTGTCGCAAACAGATTGACGTCCTGGTGCATCCTGATGGGCGCCTGCGAGACCATGTTATCTGCGCCGGTGGCAATGGGCAGCCATTTGTCCACCCTGTCCCCCAGCTTAAACCGGTAATCACCATACCTTGGTTGCAGCCCTTTTTTGTCCGGTAATATCCATATCTGTAAAAAGCGCAGCATGCCTTTACCCAGGTTGTATTCGCTGTGCAGCACACCGCTGCCCGCGCTCATGTACTGCACCTGTCCGCGGGTCAGCGTTTGGCGGTTGCCCATGTTGTCGCCGTGCGTCAGTTCGCCTTCCACCACATATGAAATGATTTCCATATCCTTACGCGGATGTGTGTCAAACCCCGTTCCCGGTTCCACCATATCGTCGTTGACCACATGCAGCACGCCAAACTGAATATTATCTGGGTTATAATATTCAGCAAACGAAAAATGAAAATGGCTGTCCAGCCATCCGTGCGTCCCCCGCCCCATCTTCTCGCTGTTTATATATCTAAGCATTTTTGATCCTCCGGATAAAATTCTTTCCTATTATATAAACAGTATTGGGCACTGCCAAAAGCGGCATGGGCATAAAATGCAGATATATCAATAATTGTTAATTTTTTATACGTCTTTTTCACAAATCCGCGAACAAAAAAACAGGCCACCGGTTCTGTCGGCAGCCTGCCCGTTTCTTTGTCTTGTTATCCTTCCACGCGCAGCATTGTACGCCGCACCTTTCCTTCGATGATCTCTTTAAGCGAGTTCTTGGCATTGGCAATGATCACCGTTGTGCCATCTTTCAACGCCGATTTGGCAAACTTCAGCTTAGCTGCCGCGCCGTTTGCGCCCACACGTGATGCCCCGTCGCAGTACTCCACCATCCCGTCAATCTTCTGTGCAACTTCCTCATACGAGCTGCCCACCACATCGTCAATGATG
>DHOD01000153.1:1599-4462 GCA_002407725.1 Christensenella sp. UBA5399
TGCTGGGGTCGCTTACATCCATGTATATTCCATCGATACTGGATAATATCACCAGCGTTTTTGCCTTGACTAGCCTTGCAATCACCACCGCCGTCTCGTCATTGTCGATACACTCGACCACCCGGCCTTTGCTCGCCTTCAGGTCGTGCAGTTCCATACGCATGTTTTCGGTGTCGGATACCGCATCGTTATAGTTGATGATTGGGATCGCGTTCTGGTTGGCCGCGTCAAACAGCAGGCTGCGGATGTGCTCCACCTTCTGGCTGCTGTTAAAGTGACTGTGCTCAATCAGCACCTGCCGTACCGAATACTTCGGGTTGACAAACTGGCGGTACATCTCCATCAGTATCGGCTGGCCCTGCGCAGCATAAGACGCCTTGATCTTGTCCAGGTCGCCCTTCAGCTCCCTGCCGCCGTTGCGCTGCATGTAATCGATGCGTCCAATTTCCGTTGCGCCGGACGAAACCAGTATGTGGCCCGGTTTCAATTCCCGCGCAAGGCGCGAAAATATATTGTAGTCCAGGTCGTTGTCCTCCCTGCGGATCAACGCCATAGACCCTATCTTTACCACAAGGTCAAAATCAAAATTTGCCATATGGGCCTACTTTTTGAGCACCGACTTGACTGTCTTTACAACATTGCCCACAGTAAAGCCGAACTCCTTAAACAGCGTCCCGCCCGGCGCCGACGCGCCAAAGTGGTCGATTGTCACATACCCGCCGTCTAGGCCCACATATTTTGCCCAGCCAAACGACGTCGCCGCTTCGATCGCGACCTTCGGGGCATCCCCCGGCAGCACGCTCTTGCGGTATTTTGCATCCTGTGCGTCAAACAGCTCCTGGCAAGGCATCGATACCACGCGCGCCTTGATATCCTGTTTTTTCAATTCCTCCGCCGCATCCACTGCCAACGACACTTCGCTGCCCGTGGCAATCAGCACCACATCGGGCGTACCCTGCGTGTCGCGTAGCACATACGCGCCTTTCAGCGCCTTCTTGCCCGTGCCCTCAAGCTGCGGCAGGTTCTGGCGTGAAAGCGCAAGCGCATTGGGGCAGCTTGCATTCACCGCGTAGCTGTACGCCGCCGCAGTCTCGCGCGCATCGGCTGTCCTCCACATGTTGATGCCGGGCGTACCCCTGAGCGCCGCAAGGTGCTCAATCGGCTCGTGTGTCGGCCCGTCTTCGCCCACGCCGATCGAATCGTGCGTCAGCACATATGTCACCGGCAGCTTCATCAATGCAGACATGCGCATGGCAGGCTTCATATAGTCACTGAACACAAGGAATGTCGCACAATACGGCACAATGCCGCCATGCAGCGCCATGCCGTTGCAAATTGCCGCCATCGCAAACTCGCGTATGCCAAAATGGATGTTTGTTCCCGTCCTGTCATCCGCGCTGAAGAACGCCCTGTCGGCCATCTGCGAGTTGTTGGCGGGCGCAAGGTCCGCGCTGCCGCCCATCAGATTGGGGATAAACTTCGCCATCCTGTTGAGCACATCGTTGGATGAAACGCGTGTTGCCACCGCCTTGTCCTCAAACGCATAAAAATCATCGTCAAATTTACTTTCGTCCACCGGCTTTTTGTATGCCTCGTATTTTTCCGCAAGCTCAGGATAGTTCTTTGCGTACTTCGCGTAGAGGTCCGTCCACTGCTTCTGCTCCTGCGCGTACACTTCCTGCAGCTCGGCAACATGCTTTTTCACTTCCTTCGGCACAACAAATGCTTCTTCATATTCCCATTTGAGTGCTTTTTTCAACGCAACAACGTTCTCCTCGCCCAGCGGCGCACCATGGCATGCCGCTGTCCCTTCCTTCGCGGGGCATCCATAACCGATCGTCGTCTTTATAATAATCAGCGAGGGCTTTTTCTTCTCCGCTTTCGCTTCTTCGATCGCCGCGGAAATCGCCTTCAGGTCGGTATTTCCATCCTCGACCTCCAGCACCTGCCAGCCATACGCCTTGTAGCGCTTTTTAACATCCTCGTCAAACGCAACGTCAATGCTGCCTTCAATCGTGATATCATTTTTGTCGTACAGCACAATCAGCTTGCCCAGCTTCAGCGTGCCCGCCAACGAGCTCGCCTCGCCCGATACGCCTTCCTGCAGGCAGCCGTCGCCCGTCAGTGCATATGTGTAGTGGTCAACAATATTAAACTTTGACTTGTTAAACTCCGCCGCAAGGTGCGTCTCCGCCATTGCCATGCCCACTGCCATCGCGATGCCCTGCCCAAGCGGGCCGGATGTCGCCTCGACACCGGGCGTGTCGCGGTATTCCGGGTGGCCGGGGGTTTTGGAGCCCCACTGACGGAACTGCTTGACGTCATCCATGCTTACGCCGTAACCAAACATGTGCAGCAGCGAATACAGCAGCATGCTGCCGTGCCCCGCCGAGAGCACAAACCTGTCCCTGTTGTCCCAGCTTGGATCGGCCGGGTTGTGCTTCAGGTGTTTTGCCCAAAGCGTGTACCCGATAGGCGCCGCGCCAAGCGGCAATCCCGGATGTCCACTGTTCGCCTTCTGTATCGCTTCCGCCGAGAGCACTCTTATGGTATTGACTGCCAGTTTATCCACTTTACTCATTTTCTTCCTCCTGATCACCTTAGAAATCTATTTACCATGGCATAACCTCTATGCCACCGCTTATCCCTTATGTCAAAACCCAAATGCAGCCTAGAACTTGTTCCTGTCCCCAAACTTCACATTGCTGCCGCCACTGCCGCTGCCGCCGCCCTTGGGGCCGGGCTGCTCCGGCGGCGCCTTGGGTTTCGGCTCCAGCGTCTCCACCTGCATGCGCCTGCGCTGCTGATAGCTTTCCTGACGCGCCGACGCGGGCCTCTCCGGCCTGCCGTACTCCTCCTGGCC
>DHOD01000153.1:4615-7971 GCA_002407725.1 Christensenella sp. UBA5399
CGTACTCCTCCTGGCCCTGCCCCTGGTAACGCTGCGGCCGTTCACGGCCGCTCGCGCTGTATTCCCGGTCGCGCTGGCGATATGCCTCGGGCCGCTGCCGTGTGGGCTTGCCCCTGGTGGCACCCTTCTTCTTTTGGTTGCGGATATACAGCGCCAATGCCACACCAACGCCTGCAATCGCAATGATCACCACGATCAGGCCCACCTGCCACGCGGGCATGCCTGCATCCGTACCGCGCACCACAATCTGCGCGGGAATCTGTGTCTCCACATCCGTCCCGTCCGCCAGCTTTGCGGACGTCTTAAATATAAATTGTGTTGTTTCTTCTACATGAAACGTTTTTTCAAACGTTTTTGTCTCCCCCGCTTCAACCGATGCCGCCGTACCGATCGTGCCGATCGTATCGTCCCGCACCACCAGCTCTGTCAGCACGTCACCGGTCAGGTTTGTGACCTCCACTTCCATAGTCACCTCACCGGGCGCATCCAGGCTGTCGCTCGACAGCTTGATATCCGTACGCATCGCGTCGTTGGGGTTCACTGCGCCCGATGCGCTGGGGCTTGGTTCCGCATCGCCATCCAGCGTGATCGCAATCGCATTGGATTGCTGGTTGACGCTCTCCCCGCCGGCGCCCACCGCCGTTGCGGTAAACGCGTAGTTGCCCGTTGTCGAGATGGGTATCGCAACCGACCCTGCCGTGGACGAGCCCGCCGAAAGCGAGGACGTGGGCATGTTGACCGTGTTACCGTCAAAATCCTTCACTGTGATGCCGTCCAGCTGCGACGATCCCGTGTTGCGCACCGTCACGCTGAAGTTCACCTTATCGCCACTGTTGACCTGCGCTTTATCCACATCGATCGTCAGGCTCATGGCGACGGTCTGCGCAGTCTCCTTCACCTTGATGGATATCGTATCCAGCGTCAGCTTTTGCTCCTGCCCGTTGACTGCATAAGTGAAAACAGGCTTGACCTCCATGTTCTGGTTGACCGTGACATTATAATCCATATTGTGCACAGCGCCGGCGTCCAATGAGAAATTGCTGCCGATCTGCGCCCCCTGGTCGATGGGCGGCGCGTTCAGGTAAGCATTGTCCACCTTGACCGTACCCTCGTTCTTCATACTGAACGTAAACTTCACCTTATCGCCCGCGTTGACCTCGGTGGCGCTGGCGCTGGCTGTACCCGTCACTTTGACGACCGCATCCTTCTTCTCAATGGAAATCGCCTGTGTATTGCCCGACTTGCGCGTACCGTCGCTCGACGTCCACGACACCGTAAACGCCATCGACGTATTGAACATCGCGTCCGTGATGTTCCACGCAGGGTTGTCGTGCGTCTGGGTATCGCCTGTCGCCATATTGCCTATGGATATCTCCGTATCCGTAGGCGAAGGGTATTTCAGCACCACATCACTGATTGGATCACCGTTGTTTTTGATGGTGACCGTCACATGGGCTGTCCCTGCCGCGGGCAGTGATGCCGGGCTGACCTGTACGCTGGTCGTGATGGCGTCGTCCGCCAGCACAGTGCCGCCGTTACCCACGCAAAGCGCAAGCACAAGCGTCATAATCACAATGTAAGGTATCAATCTTTTCTTCACAACAGTTCTCCCTGGGCCGCTCAATTGCAAGCGGCTGCCGCGTTTTGCTGGTCGCGGCCCGCCAAATTCCTGCCGAATCAGGCTTTCGCCCTTGCCGGCGTCATATACTCAACCAACGTTACAGCGTTTTGATTTATCATTTCTATAATAAGGAACGCTGCATGCTCCTTTAATAAAGAATACTGCATGACTTCATTGTGTAATTCTTTATTGCCTATATCTATTTCAGCTTTTCTATCCACCCGTGTTTGTCTTCTATTTTACCATATTGTATACCGGTCAGGGTATTATAAAAATCAAGTGACTTTTCCCCCATCCGGCCGCCCGCTACGGTAATGACCTCGTCGCCGTAATAGAACTCGCCCACCGGGCTGACGACAGCCGCCGTGCCGGTGCCAAACGCCTCTGTCATCTCGCCGGATTTTGCCGTGGCCATCAATTCTTCCACCGAGATTCTGCGCTCCTCAACCGGTATGCCCCGGTCCTTCGCCAGCGTAATCACGCTGTCCCGTGTGATGCCCGCTAAAATGGTGCCGTCCAACGGCGGCGTCACAAGCGTATCATTGATCACAAAAAAGATGTTCATCGATCCGACTTCTTCCACATATTTGCGATCCTCCGCATCCAGCCAAAGCACCTGGTCGCAGCCCTTCTGATGCGCTTCCTCTCCCGCAATCAGGCTGGACGCATAGTTTCCGCCCGTCTTGGCAAAACCCGTACCGCCCTTTGTTGCACGCGTGTATTCCTTTTCAATCAGTATTTTGGTCGGCGCAAGCCCGTTTGCATAGTACGCCCCCACCGGCCCGCAGATGATATAAAATATATATTCGCGCGCCGCGCGCACGCCGATAAACGGGTCCACCCCAATGTACGTGGGGCGGATATACAGCGAAGTCCCCTCCGACTGCGGCACCCAGGCCCTATCGGCCGATATCAGCTCCAGCAGCGCCTTGTGCACAAACTCCGCGTCAAAATCCGGCATGGCAAGGCGTTCAGCCGATTTGCGCATGCGTGCAAAGTTGTCCTTTGCGCGGAACACATTGATGTCGCCGCCTTCCGTCCTGTACGCCTTCAGCCCTTCAAATACCTCCTGGGCATAATGGAATACGGTCGCCGCAGGGGGGATGCTAAAGTTGCCGTAGCCCTTAATCTGTGCGTCGTGCCAGCCCTGCCCCTCCGTATATTGCATCTGGAACATATAGTCGGAAAATATCTGTCCGAATCCCAGTTGTGTCTCGTCCTGCGGCTTCGCCTTAAGCTGCTCCACCTGCACCAATTTCAAATCCATCAATGTCTTTCTCCCTTCGCCGTTTCAAAATTCTAATTCTGATCCATTTTTTCCCTGAGCTGGCAATGGCCGCCCACAGTGTATACATCCGCACCCATAAAGGCCTGCGTCATACGCTTTTCAAACCGCCGCGCATCCGCCTTTTTGATTGCGCCCTCCGCCGTCACTTTTTCAGCGAAATCCGCCGTCAGCACCGCCCCAAACTCCGCGGCCACGCTCTGCAGCTTTCCATAATCGGCATAATCCACCGCAAAACGGTATACGTCCGCCGGCACAACCCGCACCTTTTCCGCTTTTGCTACGGCGTCCGCCACCGCGCCGCCGTACGCCCTGCTCAGGCCGCCGGCGCCCAGCAACGTCCCGCCAAAGTACCGTGTCACCACTGCCTGCACATATGTCAAGCCGCTTTTTTTCAACGCCTCCAGCATGGGCATCCCTGCCGTCCCCTGGGGCTCGCCGTCGTCCGAC
>DHOD01000153.1:8170-8483 GCA_002407725.1 Christensenella sp. UBA5399
GCCCTGTCGTCGCCGGTGACCACCGCACTGCAATTGTGGCTTGCGTTGTAGTGCTTCTTTTTGATCGCGTCCAGCTCCGCCTTCGCCTCATCGGGCGATGCGACGGGCATCAGCGCGCACAGGAAGCGTGATTTCTTGATCACCTGCTCCACATCCATGCGCCCCCCGATCGTGATATATCCTTCCAGGCCGGTGCTCACTGTTTGAGCACCACCCTGTGGTACGCTTTTTTGCCTTTTTTCAGCAGCATGCCATCGCCGTCAAAATCCGTTTCGCCCACCTTCGCGAATTCGTCCGCCACCTTCTCGCCGTT
>DHOD01000075.1:0-602 GCA_002407725.1 Christensenella sp. UBA5399
AAGGATTGGGGGGCACGCCAATTGATAAAATAGTATAAACACGATAAACTATAACCAATCTGCTTAACCTGTTTATTATACCATGATGCGTTTTGTTTTGATAAAGTTTTATAAGCAATTCTTTAATCATACGCGCATAAAATACACATAGGCAGACAGCAAACGTTGAGGAGGAAGCAAATGATGATTCCGGAATTGATTGGGCTGATGATCGAGACTTACCAGGACCGCCGCCTGACCGAGCATGCCCTTAAAGTGTACGGTTACGCTTTGGGGATCGGTGGAGAAGAAGGCCTTGCCGGGCGGGAGATGGAGACATTGTGCGCTGCCGCGGTGCTGCATGATATCGGCATCCCCAAGGCGATTGAGGTACATGGCAGCGCGGCAGGGCCCTATCAGGAGAAAGAGGGCGCGCTGCTGGGGCGGAAGCTGCTGGGACAGGTGGCCGGGACGGAGGAAATTACCGATGAAGTGGTATGGCTGATTGGGCACCACCATACAGAGGAAGACGCAGAGGGGAACATCCTGCTGCAGGTGTTGATGGAGGCGGATTATCTGGTAAACCTGTCGGAATCGCCGCAGCATCACCCGGCGCCGGCCGC
>DHOD01000075.1:802-1545 GCA_002407725.1 Christensenella sp. UBA5399
GGTATATCAATACTTTGTTCTCGCTTTAGAATAATAAAGGATGCAAATGATACAGGAACAATTAAGTTTGTGTAGTTATGACTTTATCCCTTCCACTGGGAAGCGTTTTATTGCAGCCTTTGACAGCGCAATGCGCGATAGGGGATATGTAGCAGGCGGCATTACGGATGGGTACTGCTGGGGAAAGCATATGGTGATTTACACCAAAGAAGGTGTGAAGAGCAAAAAATCATATGCCCGAATCTATATCAAAGAGGGCGGCGAAGTGGTTCTCCGGATGTATTTTAGCAACATTGACAATCACAGGGCATACATCGAGATGACGCCGTCACATGTCAAGCAGGCGTTTACCGGAGATTATGGGGTGTGCGGGCACTGCCACAACCAAAAAGACGGCGGCGCGTGTATGCACAGAAAAACATATACCATCGACCATGTATTGTATGAGAAATGCGACGGATTCACTTTTGAATTTCACGATGTGTGCGCGGAAAGGATAGCCGATTACATGGCCTTGTTTATGCAGTTCTATCCGGTTAAAAAGAAAAAGGCAAGCACCGGGTAGTGTGGATGCAGCACGGGCGAGGCATGTAGCAAGGCAATAGAAAGCAAAAACAATATTTTGTGTAAGAATATTGACAATAAAAATAAATCCCGCTATAATAAATCTGCGCTGTGAAGCGCATTTTTGGTGGCAGGCCGCAACAAACCTGCGGGAATAGCTCAGTGGTAGAGTGCCACCT
>DHOD01000075.1:1726-3714 GCA_002407725.1 Christensenella sp. UBA5399
GTTCGAATCTCGTTTCCCGCTCCATAAACAGAATGAAAGGATTTACCGTCCAGGTAAATCCTTTCTCAAAACAACACCGTGCGGGTGTAGCTCAGTGGCAGAGCACCGGCTTCCCAAGCCGGCTATGTGGGTTCGATTCCCATCACCCGCTCCAACAAAAAAGTTCATGCCGCAGGCATGGGCTTTTTTGTTTGTGTGAAAAATGGGGGAATCGAACCCGCGTGGGGTCATACAAATCAAGCCCGCAGGGCGCAGATGCGCTGTGCCATCACCCGCCCCAAACAAAAAATGCTTTCGTCAAGAATCGCTTCGGAGTGTCAAAGAAGTGATGTCTGCCAAAACATATGCAAGATTCAAAAGATAACTTGTATAACTAACGGGTATTCCTGTTGGGTCAAGGAGCCTACGGCGTATTATAATAATTTCGGCTTCGCCGACTTAAGGGGCAAGCCCCTTAAGGAACCCCAAACACCGAATCTTATAAAGATGAATACCATAACAAATAAGTTCCAAGAACCATGGGTTCTTGACCGCAGGGGCATTGAATCTGTGGTGAGGACGACAACCGAAGGGAAGGCTAAGCCCAAAGTGAAAGCGTAGCGATATTATTCCTTATTTTGTGCAATAGTACATTGAACGCACTTCGCTGAAAAGGCGCCTTCAGTATTATGCAAAGCAAAACCGGATGGATACGCGCGTATCCGTCCGGTTTTCTGTAGTCGTGTTTATATGATGCGAATTGTACTTTTGTGATTTGCTAACACCATTACCCCTGTGTTCTGCGGCGATGGTATGCGACTGCGCCTGCAACTGCCGCGCCTGCGATTGCGCAAAGCATAATCCAGAGCGAGAGATTGCTTTCGTCGCCCGTCCGCGCGCTGACCGTGCTGCTGGACGTTGTTGTCGTCGTCACTGTCGTTGGGGTTGTTGGAGTTGTTGGGGTGCTGCCACCAGGGGCATTCACCGCAAGGGTTGTGTCCGCATAACCGTCCGTATACAGCGCCTGCACGGCGTATGTGCCATTGGCAAGCGTTTTCAGGTAATCGTCTGCAAACGTGACGATGGTGCTGCCTGCCTGCTGTGTTGTCGGCGCGGCGTTTCCGTTTACCGTTGTCTTGTCGTAATACGCAGGCTCACCCGATACCGTGAACGAAATGGCATTGCTCCCCGTATATGTTGCGGGCGGGGTCAGAATCGTATATTTAAACCACGGTGTGACGGTCGTATCTTGCGAAAGCACAAACGATATCTGCGTGTCTGTCACTTTGCCGGCTGTCAAAGTGGTGTCCGGGCTGATTCTCCAGTTTTCAAATGTCCTGTCGCTTCCGGCAACAGCGGTAAGCGTGACCGTACCCGTCTGAAAGTCAAACCCAAAGTTATTGGTCCCCCACGGCGTATCGTCGCCCGGCGTTCCCAGAACGGCGCCGGAGGTGGGAGGGATGGCCAGCGTTATGCCGCCCGGCGTTACCAGGTTGCGTATAGGGTTGCCGGCGCAATATAGTTCTATCAAATCCTTGTTCTTGGAAAGGTCCAGGTCGGCAAGCCCGTTGTTATAGCAGTACAGGGCAACCAGCGCGGTATTGGCTGATACATCCAGGCTGGTCAGCTGGTTGTTGTTGCAAAGCAGGTATTCCAACACGGTGTTGGCCGATACATCCAGGCTTCCAAGCTGGTTGTTATTGCAGAACAGGAGAGTCAGCGCAGTGTTGGCCGATACATCCAGGCTGGTCAGCTGGTTGGAGGAGCATAACAGTTCAGTCAACGCAGTGAGGGCGGATACATCCAGGCCCGTCAGTTGGTTGTCGTCGCAGTCCAGGTCTGTCAGCGCGATGCAGCCGCTTACATCCAGGCTTTTGAGTTGGTTGTCGTAGCACCACAGTTTAGTCAACGCGGTGCAGCCGCTTACATCCAGGCTGGCAAGCTGGTTGTCCTCGCAGTACAGTTCAGTCAGCGCGGTGAGGGTCGATGTGGCGTGCCCCCCAATCCTT